>NZ_RBZR01000029.1:0-36488 GCF_003628495.1 Ruminococcus sp. B05
AATCCGTATTGATGGAGCGCCGTGTGCGACGAAAGCCGCACGCACGGTGCGACGTGGGGGAAAATCCGTCCTGACTACCATATCGGGAGATATGGCAAAAGCGGCGGATTACCTATCACAATCAGGTGTGGAACCGCGTTACCATCAACCGTGCCGCCCACAAGTCCACCCGTTACTACATCGACGAGATGCACCTGCTTTTGAAGGAGGAGCAAACCGCCGCTTACACGGTAGAAATCTGGAAGCGATTCCGTAAATGGGGCGGCATTCCCACTGGTGATTGGGTCTGCAACTTGTTAGCCGCTTAAAGTGCGGACTTCGCCGTTCTGACTGAAACCGGCAAGTAGGTCAGAATTATCAATGCGGAAGAAATCGGGAAAGGGGTAGCGCCCCAATCCGAGTGGAAGGCTGTCTGTAAAAGGACAGTCACACGCAACGCATAGAGCTTGATCCTGCTTTGAGCAGAATATAACAGCTCCACGAGGCCGCATTACCAGCCGGTACGGTATGATCCGTGGCAAAAAGATATGCTATGCTGGGCGTGAAATGACACGCCGATGAAAATGGGCGAAAGCCCCAGAGAGATGGATAAAAAGCCATCTGTTAATAACAATCAGATTACCCAAAATGTAAAAGATCTGCTTTCTTCACGCGAGGTTGAGAACATCTTTGAAAACTCCGACTTCGTGTATATGCTCAACCAGGCAGGTGGAGACCGTCAGATCCTTGCCAAGCAGCTGGGCATTTCCACACACCAGCTTAGCTATGTGACACACTCCGGCGAGGGCGAGGGGTTGCTGTTCTATGGCTCCACAATTCTGCCTTTTGTGGATCACTTCCCGAAGAATACCGAGCTTTACCGTATTATGACCACCAAACCTCAAGAACTGAAAAAGGAGGATGAATGATGATGAACCCCAACATTTTGAATCAAAACCCGCTGATGTTTTTTGACAGGGCGGTAAATGCCCAGCGCAGCCAGCTGCTCACGGTCATGGCTGATGCGGTAAGTGAGTGCCGCACGGCGGCAGATCAGGCAGCCGAACTGAATGAGACCGGTCAGGTGGGCCTGATCCGTCTGGCAGAGGTCTGGAGCGCCATTCGTGCTAAGGAAGGCATGGGCGGTCTGGTTCTGGAAGGAACAGAGGCGAAGATCCTGTCCGATGTGGTGGCACAGTTTTATGCCTATCTGTCCGGCTGTATGTTCAACGATCCTGTGGGGATGGCCATTTATGCAGAGCTGCACTACATGATGTCATCCCTCATGCTGGGAGAATGGTTTGAATAAGGAACCGCGCCTGCGCTTTACCGATGAGGAACGGGCTGACCCTGCACTGGAAAAGCCGATCCGCAATGCGGAGAAAGCTGCGGCCAGAGCAGATAAGGCGCAGGCCAATATCCCAAAGAAAAAGGTCAGGCAGACGGTCATTGACCCGGATACCGGGAAAAAGACCTCGAAGCTGACCTTTGAGGACAAGAAAAAGCCACCCTCCAAACTTTCTCAAGGGGTCAAGGAAGCTCCCGTCCATCTGGTTGCGGGCAAGCTCCACAAAGAGATCCGGGAAACAGAACAGGACAATGTGGGCGTGGAAAGCGCCCACAAGTCCGAGGAGGCGGTGGAGACCGGCGCTCATCTGGTGCGGGAGGGCTATCGCAGCCACAAGCTGAAGCCATACCGCAAAGCAGCCCAGGCAGAGCGCCAACTGGAAAAGGCAAATGTAAATGCCCTGTACCAGAAATCTTTGCAGGAAAATCCTCAGTTTGCCAGCAATCCTCTTTCCCGCTGGCAGCAAAAGCAGGCCATTAAAAAGCAATATGCCGCCGCCAAACACGCCGGACAGACTGCCGGAAATACCGCCCAGGCTGCTTCCAAAACTGGAAAAACAGCAAGGACAGTAAAGGAAAAAGCACAGCAGGCAGGGGCATTCGTTATGCGGCACAAGAAAGGTTTTCTGATCGCAGGGGCGTTGTTTCTCATCGTTTGTCTGCTGATGAATACCATGTCCTCCTGCTCCATGATGGCACAGAGCATTGGTTCCGTTCTCTCCGGCACCACCTATCCGTCAGATGACCCGGAAATGCTGGCGGTGGAGGCAGATTATGCAGCCAGAGAAGCGCAGTTGCAGGCAGAAATCGACAATATTGAAAACAGTCACCCAGGGTATGACGAGTATCGGTATGACCTGGATATGATCGGTCATGACCCTCATGAGCTGGCGGCATTTCTATCTGCCGTCTTGCAGGGATATACCCGTCAAAGCGCTCAGGCAGAGCTGGCGCGTGTGTTTGCAGCACAGTATCAGCTGACACTTACCGAGGAAGTGGAGATCCGCTACCGCACGGAGACCTCCACCGACCCGGAGACCGGCGAGACCACATCAGAAGAAGTCCCCTATGAGTATTACATTCTGAATGTGAAACTCACCAGCAAGCCCATTTCCGCTGTGGCGTCGGAGCTACTGACCACAGAGCAGATGGAGATGTATCAGGTTTATCGTCAGACGCTGGGCAATAAGCCGCTGCTGTTTGGCGGTGGTTCTCCTGATACCAGCGGCTCTGAAGATTTGTCTGGTGTGCAGTTCATTAACGGCACACGCCCCGGCAACCCTGAACTGGTGGAGCTGGCGAAAAGTCAGGTGGGCAATGTGGGCGGTTATCCCTACTGGAGCTGGTACGGTTTTAACAGCCGGGTGGAATGGTGCGCCTGCTTCGTATCCTGGTGCTACAACCAGGCTGGAAAAAGCGAACCGCGTTTTGCAGGCTGTGAGTGGGAGGGTGTTCCCTGGTTCCAGTCCCGCGGACAATGGGGGGCAAGGGGATATGAGAACATTGCCCCCGGTGATGCTATTTTCTTCGATTGGGATTTGGACGGTACTGCTGACCATGTAGGAATCGTTATTGGAACCGATGGCAGCCGTGTTTATACCGTGGAGGGAAATTCCGGCGATGCCTGCAAGATCAAGAGTTATGACCTAAATTATCAAAGCATTAAGGGATACGGTCTGATGAACTGGTAACAGAGATTTTTAAGAAGGAGTGATAGACGATGGCAAAGAACAAAATTGAACGCATTGACCAGGAGATTACAAAGGTCCGCGAGAAGATCGCAGAGTATCAGGAAAAGCTCAAGGCGCTGGAAGCACAGAAAACCGAGGCAGAAAATCTGGAGATCGTCCAGATGGTGCGCGCCCTGCGTATGACTCCGGCCCAGTTGAGCGCCATGCTGTCAGGCAGTACAGTTCCCGGCAGTATGGGAGATGACAACAACGAACAGGAGGAAAACGGCGATGAGGAATAAACGACTGCTCCAAACACTTTCCGCCCTTTGCCTGACGCTGGTTCTGGCATCGGGCTTTACCGTTCCCGCTTTTGCCCAGGGCGCAGCGCCGCCCACGGCAGAGGATGCCACCAATGACAGCAATGTGGTGGTGGAAGAAACCGAAGAAGCACCGCCGCTGACCCCGGAGGGCAATGCCGCTCTGGTGGATGATTTTGGCGGCAATAAGCAGCTCATTACCGTTACCACCAAGGCGGGCAACTATTTTTACATCCTGATTGACAGAGCCAATGAGGACAAAAAGACCGCCGTTCACTTTCTGAATCAGGTGGACGATGCAGACCTTGCTGCGCTGATGGAAGATGGAAAACCCAAAGAGGAGCCGCCTGCGGTATGCAGCTGTTCGACAAAATGTGAAACAGGGGCAGTCAATACGGCCTGCCCGGTCTGCGCAGCTGATAAGAGTAAATGTGCGGGCAAAGCACCGGAACCTCCGGCAGAAACACCGGAGCCGGAAAAGGAGAAGCCTGCCGGACTGAACCCGGCTGCCCTGATCCTTCTGCTGGCTCTGCTGGGCGGCGGTGGCGTATTTGCCTACTTGAAGCTCATTAAGAATAAGCCTAAGACCAAGGGCAATGACAGTCTGGACGATTATGATTATGGCGAGGAAGATTCCGAGGAATGGGAAACCGAGGATGAGGAGTCGGACGAGCCTGACGCTGATGGGGGCAGCGCAGAAGATGATGACGAGGACAGCGTGAAATGACCCGTTTCACAGACAGTCCCTATGAACGCATGATGACACGCAGGCCGGAGGGCGGGAAGAAAACTTCCCGTCCTCCTTCTTTACCCCCAAGCCACCCCTGTTATGGCTGTGGGAATTATGGAAGCCCCTGCGTAGGTGTCTGCCACCGGGAAATGTCCCGATGGCTCAAGGAGAGGAGGAACCATCATGGCTCAACATAAATTGGTAATTGCCGAAAAACCATCCGTTGCCCAGAGTCTGGCGGCGGTAATCGGTGCAACCGCCCGTAAGGACGGGTATCTGGAGGGCAACGGCTGGCGTGTCAGTTGGTGCGTGGGCCATCTGGCCGGTCTTGCAGATGCAGACAGCTATGACCCCAAGTATGCCAAGTGGCGATATGATGACCTGCCTATTCTGCCGGAGCATTGGCAGATGGTGGTGGGAAAGGATAAGAAAAAGCAGTTTGAAATTCTCAAAAAGCTGATGAACGCCCCGGATGTGACGGAGGTGGTAAATGCCTGCGATGCCGGACGCGAGGGCGAGTTAATCTTCCGCAGCGTCTATGAGCTGGCAGGCTGCCAAAAGCCGATGAAAAGGCTTTGGATTTCCTCGATGGAGGACTCCGCCATAAGGGAGGGATTTGCAAACCTGCGCCCCGGTGCGGATTATGACGGACTTCGGGATGCTGCCCTCTGCCGTGCCAAGGCCGACTGGCTGGTGGGGATCAATGCCACAAGGCTTTTTTCCGTGCTGTATCACCGCACACTCAACATCGGGCGCGTGATGTCCCCAACGCTGGCGCTTATTGTCCAGCGGGAAGCTGAGATCGACACCTTTCAGCCGGTTCCCTTTTATACCGTGGCGCTGGAGTTGCCCAGTCTTACTGTATCCGGGGAGCGCATGGCGGATAAGGCCGCTGCCGAGCAGCTGAAAGAAGCCTGTCAGGGTACAGCTGTCACAATCAAAAAGGTGGAGCGCAAGGAAAAGTCCGAAAAGCCGCCGGCCCTCTATGACCTGACTACTCTGCAAAGGGATGCCAACCGTCTGCTTGGATTTACAGCCCAGCAGACCCTGGACTATCTGCAAAGCCTGTATGAAAAGAAGCTCTGCACCTATCCCCGTACTGACAGCCGCTATCTGACCGGTGATATGGCAGACAGCCTGCCGGTGCTGGTCAATTTGGTTGCCAATGTTATGCAGTTTCGCAAAGGGATCGCCATTACCTGTGATCCGCAGACGGTTATCAACGATAAGAAAGTAACTGACCACCACGCAGTAATCCCTACCAGAAATCTCAAGGATGCAGAACTTTCTGCCCTTCCTGCGGGAGAAAAAGCGGTGCTGGAGCTGGTGGCCCTGCGTCTGCTGTGCGCCGTAGCCCAGCCCCATATCTATTCGGAAACCGTTGTGATTGCAGCGTGTGCCGGTGGGGAGTTTACCGCCAAAGGAAAAACGGTGAAGCACCCTGGATGGAAAGCACTGGAGGACACTTACCGTGCCAAAAGGAAGGATGCAGAGCCGAAAAAAGAGGGCGCAGAGAAAGCCCTGCCGGAGCTGACCGAAGGACAGACCCTTTCGGTTTCTGCGGCAATCGTCAAAGAAGGCAAAAGCAGTCCTCCCCAACACTTTACGGAGGACACCCTATTGTCCGCGATGGAGACTGCCGGAAAAGAGGATATGCCGGAGGATGCCGAGCGAAAAGGTCTGGGGACACCGGCCACCCGTGCCGGTATTTTAGAAAAGCTGGTATCTGCCGGTTTTCTGGAACGAAAAAAGAGCAGGAAAACGGTGCAGCTTTTCCCTTCCCACGATGCAGTCTCCCTGATCACCGTCCTGCCGGAACAGCTGCAATCGCCGCTTCTGACTGCCGAGTGGGAGTACCGCCTGGGCGAGATCGAGCGCGGGCAGCTTGCCCCGGAGGAGTTTCTGGACGGGATCAGCACTATGCTGGGAGACCTGGTGGGAACTTATCAGGTCATCAAGGGAACCGAGTACCTGTTCGCTCCGCCCCGTGAGGTGGTGGGCAAATGCCCTCGCTGCGGCGGTGAAGTTGCAGAACTGCAAAAAGGCTTCTTCTGTCAGAATGATTCTTGCAAATTTGCAATCTGGAAAAACAACAAATGGTGGGCAGCCAAGAAAAAACAGCCGACCAAGGCTGTGGTGTCTGCGCTGCTGAGGGATGGCCGTGTCCGTGTGACGGGGCTATATTCGGAGAAAACCGGCAAGACCTACGATGCCACTGTGGTTTTGGAGGACGATGGACAGTACGCCAACTTCAAGCTGGAATTTGACCAGCGGAAAGGAGGCAGCCGATGAAGCTCTCTTTAGTGGAACGGGAAACCATTCTCCTCTATAACCAGGCGGAGCCAATGGCTGAGGTCTACACCCACGATCCCCGTTTGATGGAGAAGCTGGAACTGCTGGCAAAAAAGCACCCCGACCAGATCACCCGAAAGGACGCCCATAACTTTACCGTCCCCAAGCGGTGTGTATCAGTCAGGGAGCCATACAGCGCAGAGCGCCGCAAAGCTGCCAGTGAGCGTGCGAAAGCTGCCGGATACCAGCCCCCTGTGAGAAAGTCCAGCAGTTAAAGGCACATGGCAGAGAACGTATTTGAAGCAGTCAAGCAGTCGGTCAGCACCAGAGAAGCGGCAGAGTTTTATGGGATAAAGGTCAAACGAAATGGTATGGCCTGCTGTCCCTTTCACGATGATAAGAACCCCAGCATGAAGGTAGACCAGCGGTTCCACTGCTTTGGCTGCGGTGCAGATGGGGATGTGATCGACTTTACCGCAAAGCTCTTTGACCTCTCTCCAAAAGAAGCGGCGGAGAAACTGGCACAGGACTTTGGCCTGATCTATGACAGTCAGGCCCCTCCCCGCAAGAGGTATGTCCGGCAGAAAACCGAGGCACAGCAGTTTCGGGAGGATCGGCAGCGGTGTTATCGCGTACTGTCCGATTACTACTATCTGCTGAAAAAATGGGAGTCCGACAATTCTCCCCGGACACCGGAGGAAGAACCGCACCCCCGTTTTGTGGAAGCGATCCAGAAGAAAACCTATGTAGAGTACCTGCTGGACCTTTTTCTTTATGAAAGTGAAGAAGAACAAAAGGCATGGATTACAGAACACACAGCAGAAATCACACACTTGGAAAGGAGATTGAAAATCATGGCTGAGAATAAACCCACCAACCGAGAGCGGCTAAGGGAAATCACAGATGGCATCGAGCAGGGCATCAAAGAACTGTTTGAGAGTGAAAAGTATATGCGTTATCTGTCCGTTATGTCCCGCTTCCACCGCTATTCGGTAAACAACACCATGCTCATCTATATGCAGAAGCCGGACGCCACTTTGGTAGCCGGATACAATAAGTGGAAAGACCAGTTTGAGCGTCATGTAAAAAAGGGCGAGCATGGTATTACCATCATCGCCCCTACACCGTATAAGAAGAAAATCGAGGAGCAGAAACTGGACCCGGATACCAAGGCTCCGATTCTGGATAAAGACGGAAAGATCGTTACAGAGGAAAAAGAAATCGAGATCCCCATGTTCCGTCCGGTCAAGGTATTTGATGTGAGCCAGACCGATGGGAAACCTTTGCCGGAGCTTGCTTCGTCACTTTCTGGTACGGTGGAGAACTATGATGTATTCATGGAAGCCCTGCGCCGCAGTTCGCCGGTACCGATTACCATAGAAGCAATGTCTGATGATACGGATGGTTATTTTTATATTGATAATCCAAGAATTTCGGTTCGATTTGGCATGAGCGAGGTGCAGACGGTTTCGGCATCGGTTCACGAAATTGCCCACAGCAAGCTCCATAACCGGAAAAAGATCCAGATTGCCAATGACGAGCAATATCAGGAGATCGAGCTGTTTGAGAAACCCGGTCTGTTCTCTAATGGGCGGATTGCCCGTGATAATCTGCCGGAGGGTGTTTATTGCTATGACTTGCGCGGTTCTGATGATGACCCCGGAGAGCCGGTCAGCGTAGAAGAAAAGGTGCTGGTAAACCATGCGGGTTCCGTTCTGCTGACAGAGCCGCTGGAACTGCCGGAGACCAGATACTTGATGTTGACCGAGGAAGAAGGGCTGAATTTTACCGGCGGCTTTTCTACCCTCTCCCAGTTTTTGCAGGAGCAGAAGAAAGACCGCCGCACAGAGGAAGTGGAGGCTGAAAGCATTTCCTATGCGGTCTGTCAGTATTTTGGCATTGAGACTGGAGAAAACAGCTTTGGCTATATTGCCAGCTGGAGTCAGGGCAAGGAACTGAAGGAATTGCGAAACAGCCTGGAAATCATCAATAAGACAGCGTGTGAGCTTATCTCTGACATTGAGCGCCACTACAAGGAAATTTGCAAAGAGCGTGGGATTGATTTGTACTCCCAAAAAGAAATGACTACTGCCACCCCGGAAATACAAAAAGAGTCCGAGACCTTTCGATATTACATCACAAAGGCAGCGGCTGATGCGGGTGTTTATCCCTTCCAGAAGGGCTGCAAGGTGCATTTCACACCGGAGCTGGAAAACTACGAGGATGGAAAGGTGCAGGCATTTGGTTATGTGGAATACCCGGAAAAACTCCCGCCGGAAGAAATCCAGGAGTATGCCCTTATCTCTGCCGGAGAAGCAGTCAGTAAAGAGAACTCCCTTCGCTACTATGTGGCAGAGTGCATGGAGTTTCCAAACCTTGGAGAATACCACGATAACCTGTCTTTGGAGGAAGCTGTCCACATTTATCATGAGATCCCGGCAGAGCGGATGAACGGGATCAAGGGCATTGGCTTTGAGTTGAAAGACGGGAGTGACTATGAAGGACCTTTCCCGATTCTGACCGGGCATACGATTTATCTGGATACCATTCAGTCCATTGACTATTACCGTGATCATCCGTTGGTACAGAAAGCGGTAAAGGAACTGGCTGCGGCAATGCCGGAAATGGAGGTGCTGAGGGCGGACGCCAACCAGCAGGAGGCTTTGTTTCTGATCGACGATGCTGCCTATCTTCATATCCAGTCCTGTGACAGCGGCTGGGACTATACCCTTTACGATGCCGCATCCATGAAAGAGCTGGATGGCGGTCAGCTGGATGCACCGGAGCTTTCCCGCATGAAAGCAGTTCTTCAGATTTGTGATGACAACAATCTGGACAGCGCTTCACTCAGACACGCTCCCCTGTCCATGATTGAGACCTTGCAGGAAGCGGCCTATCAGCAGATGCAGGCAGAGGCCAGTCAGATGACCGCTTCTGCCCAGCTGCCGGAGGCACAGGAGCAGGCACTGGATGAATACCCCATGCCGGATGAGCAGATATCCACACTGGATATGCAGGAATACGGCTACTCCTATGATGGGATGCTTCCTGTTACCAGAGAACGGGCGCTGGAACTGGATGCAGCCGGTTTGACTGTCTATGTGCTGCTTGAGGACAATACGGAGAGCATGGTGTTTGACCCGCAGGAAATCATGGAGCATGGCGGTCTTTTCGGTGTGGATCGTGAGGAATGGGAAAAAAGCCCTCAGTTCCACGAAAAGGTCATGGAGCGTCAGGAACATCAGCAGGAACGAGAACAGGCATTTCTCTCCCAGAACAGAGATTGCTTTGCCATCTATCAGGTGAGCCGTGACGATCCGCAGAATGTGCGCTTTATGAATTTGGATTGGTTAAAGTCCCATGGCATTTCCATAGACCGCAGCAATTATGACCTCATTTACACAGCTCCTCTGAGGGAGTCTGGTACTGTGCCGGAGCAGCTGGAAAAACTCTATCAGCAATTCAATCTGGAAAAGCCCGTAGACTTTCACAGTCCTTCCATGAGCGTCAGCGACATCGTTGCGATCAAACAGGAGGGTAAGGTATCCTGTCATTACTGTGACAGCGTTGGATTTACCCAGATCCCCGGATTCCTGCCGGAAAATCCGCTGAAAAATGCGGAGATGGCCGTGGAGGACGATTACGGCATGATTGACGGTATCATCAACAATGGCGCAAAAGAGCCTACGGTGGCAGAGCTGGAACAGCAGGCCCGAAGCGGTCAGCCCATTTCCCTGATGGATCTGGCAGCCGCCACCCATCGGGAGGAACGGGAAAAGAAAAAATCCGTTGTGGATCAGCTGAAAAGCCAGCCCAAAACAGAACACAAAAAGACGGCACCCAAAAAGAGTGCGGAAAGGGAGATTTGATATGGGAAACTTTACTTTTGAGGAAATGAACCTGATGTGCATTTACAATACCGGCAGCCGTACCGGGCTGATCGACAGCCTGCGTGAAATGCGCGGCGAGCTTTCGCCGGAGGAAACGGAACTGAGGGAGCTGACTGACAGCGCCCTTACGAAGCTCTGCGCGATGACCGATGAGGACTTTGCCCAGCTGGAGCTGTACCCGGATTTTGACCAGTAAACACCATAACCGCAGGGATGGGGTGGCAAATTGCCACCCCGCCTTTTTACCCAAAAACCGAAGGGAGGACAGAACACTATGCCAACCAAAGCTGAACTTTATGCACAGATGGCGGACAAGGTGGCAACACAGCTCACGGGGAGCTGGCAGGAATGGGCAGGGTTTCTCACCACTGCTTCCCGCCTTTACAAGTACCCGTTCCATGAGCAGCTGATGATCTACGCCCAGCGACCGGACGCCACCGCCTGTGCAGAGTACGATTTGTGGAATGAAAAGATGGGCCGGTATGTAAGGCGCGGTTCCAAGGGAATCGCTCTGGTGGACGATTCCGGGGACAGACCACGCCTGCGCTATGTCTTTGACATTTCCGATACCGGAACCCGTGAACATTCCCGCACTCCCTGGCTGTGGCAGCTGGAGGACCGTCATCTGGATTCCGTGCAGGCCATGCTGGAGCGCACCTATGATGTTTCCGGTGATGACCTTGCCGGACAGCTCACCGAGGCAGCCGGAAAACTGGCCGAGGAATACTGGACGGAGCATCAGCAGGACTTCTTCTATATCGTTGACGGTTCCTTTTTGGAGGAATATGATGAGTATAACATCGGAGTGCAGTTCAAGGCAGCCGCCACCGTCAGCATCACTTACGCTTTGATGTCCCGCTGTGGACTGGAGCCGGAACGCTACTTCGACCATGAAGATTTCATGGCGATCTTTGATTTCAATACCCCGTCCACCATCGGGGCGCTGGGAACAGCGGTCAGCCAGATCAACCAGCAGGTGCTGCGGCAGATCGGCGTAACCGTCCGAAATGCAGATCGCGAAGCCAACCAAGAAAGGAGCAAACAAGATGAACAATCCCATGACCTACATCCAGAACGGAGACTATCTGATTCCCGACCTGAAGCTGAGCCAGCAGCGGTCGAAACCCCTGGGCAAGTACGGCAGGATGAGGAAAACCTACCTGAAGGAACACCGTCCCATCCTCTACAACCAGATGCTGCTGAGCGAGAAGCTGTACCCGCACCTTCTGGAGATCGACGAGACCGCTCAGAACAGACTGGAGCAGATGATACCCCAGCTGGCGAAGGAAGCGGGAGCCACCGAGGAACTGAAAGCCAGCGATCCCATGAAGTGGGTGGGGCTGATGAACACCTGCAAAGCCCAGGCAGAGGAGATCCTGATGGCGGAGCTTATCAACAGCTGACCCTAAACCTGTTCCTCTCTGAAGCAGAACAGATTCAATCCATAGATGAAGCAGAGAATGTAGCGCATACATCCTCTGCTTTTTCTTTTGCCCAAAATGATATTGACCATGTGCTGCGTTTGGGCGGCAATACAGACCGCCAGAGGGAGCGTGTGGTTGCAGCCTTTGAAAAGCAGAAAACCACCGCTGAGATTGCCGGGATACTGAAAACGCTGTACCACGGCGGCAACGGCCTTGGCAGTGTGAGCGCATGGTATGCCGAGGATGGTATCCATCTTTCCCATGGGAAGTCTGTCCGTTATGACAGGTCTGCCCAGGTCATTTCCTGGGAGAGCGCCGCAGAGCGTATCGGGCAGCTTTTGGAGAGTAGCCAGTTTGCCTCCAATGTGGAGCTTGCAGAAGCGGCAGGCTATGAACGCTCCCTCCTTTCAGCAAAGCTCTGGTATCTGTATCACGATTTCAGTGAGGAAGCCAGAGAAGCCGGATATTTGTCCTGCCTGTCAGAGATCAAAGGCAATGGGTTCCCGACAGAAACAGAATGGCTTGCCGAGCAGCTGAACAGCCCGGAATTTCGCCAGACCCTCAAGGAAGAATACGCTGCCTTCTGGACTGCCTATCAGCAGGACCGCAACCTGCTGCGCTTTCACTACCACAGACCAAGGGAGATCTGGGAGAACCTGAAGGACCTTGATCTGCCACGCAGGACCTTTTCTTCGGACCTTTCCCAAGTGCCAACCGTCCAGCATTTCATTACCGAGGATGAGATCGACGCCGCCATGACCGGCGGCAGCAGTTTTGCCGGAGGAAAAGGCCGTATCTATGCGTTCTTCATGGAAAACCATACGGACAAGGAAAAAGTGAGATTCCTCAAAGACGAGTATGGCATTGGCGGACGCTCTCATGCCCTGTCCGGCGCAACACACAGCGGTGAAGATCACGACGGGAAAGGGCTGCATTATAAAAAGCAGGACTGCCCGGATGTTCACTTGAACTGGGAAAAGGTTGCCAAACGAATTACCTCTCTTGTCCAGAAAGGCCGCTATCTTACCGAACAGGAACAGGCGCAGTATGACAAAATCCAAGCTGAAAAGGAATTGGCAGAAGAAGATGCCATCCAAGCCCGGCAGCCGGAGGTGGAGGAAGAAACGCCAAAGCCTACCATTCGGGAACTGTACGAGCAGTATAAGCCTGTGGTGACTGCCGCCATATCTGAGGATGCCGCATACCGCAATGCCTGCGGTCATTCTGACCGTGAGAATGCTGTCATTGAGGGCAATGCCGCTGTGCGCCGTGCGATCCTTGGCTCTAAGGATATGGAGCTGATCCGCATCTATTCGGATGTGCCGGAGTTCCGCCAGCGTCTGCACCGGGAAGTAATCGACGAAACTTATCCAAACCTCCATAAGCTGTTGCGCCCTCTTTCTCAGGAAGATATTGATACTGCCCTTTGTGCATGGAACGGCAATATCGAGAGTAAACACGCTGTCGTCCGCTATATGAAAGACCATGCAAGAGAGAAAGATACCGCTGCATGGCTGGCTCAGGAATACGGCGGCAGCAACAGCCTGTTCGTTGTCCGTGTCGGAAGCCCGGAGGAAACACAGCTGCCCTGGCCGAAGGTACAGCGCAGGCTTGCCCTGCTTATTCAGGAGGACCGGTTCTATACCGAAGAAGAACAGGACCGTTTTGACAACATCGACCCCATCGCCATCCGGGAAGCCCTGGAGGAAAGAGGGATCGTCAACGGCCAGGTGGCAGACCCGGAAAAACTGGACAATGACCCGTTTATCCAGCAGGTAATGTCGGATGCAGAGCAGATTGCAGCTGCCGAGACAGAGCAGACTTCCGAAGTTTCCATTTCCGATGAGGAATATGACGCCGTTCGCAGCCCAATTCCGCAAAGAACCTCCTATGACCCTGCCGCCCCGGTTTATGCCGTGGGCGATACCGTGTATATCGAGGATGACGCCTATCAGATCACCGAGCTGCGGGATGACACCGTGCAGCTTCTGCCCACCGGTATGGTATATCCCATCTACCGGGCAGAGCGCAAAGAACAGTTCGAGCAGCTGCTTCGGGCGGACCGCCGCAATGCTTACTATACCGAGTTTCTTCCCATTGACCCGGACAAGGCAGATCAGGACCTGCGGGATGTATTGGCCCATGGACTGATGGATGAAGCAGATAAAAAACAGGTTTCCACGCTGCTGCAATCCGGCAGGAGCAACAGCGAGATCGCTTATTGGCTGAGCAGAGCCTATTCTGGTGAGATCGAGACGCTGAATCTGGAGACCGGCGATACTGCCGATTACCGTACCACGGCACAGGGCATGGAGCTGGAAGTCCTGGACGCAGAGGAAAAGCGTCTGGCTGTGCTGTATTTCCGATGGGATGAAGTTGCGCCTTTACTGCGCGGGATGTATGCCCGTCAGCTGGATGGCTTTGGACAGGAACGCCCCGAACCGGCTGCCGAATCCCCGGCCTTCCATTCCGAGACCGTGGCCGTCTATCCGGGCGACAAGAACAATCTGCCTTATGATGTGGTGGTGGAACGGCTGCATATCGAGGAGCCGGAGCCGCCAGCCCCTGTGACTGAGCCGGAGAAAACCTTTGAGGAAGTGTTGGACGAACACCCGGTTTCCATTCAGGTCAATGGCCAGTGGCAGACCTTCCCCAATGTCAAAGCTGCCGAGGAAGCCTCCTATGAGGAATACAAGGCAAACCTGCGCCGCAATGCACAGAACTTCCGTATTACCGATGAGCATTTGGGCGAAGGCGGTCCGAAAGCCAAGTTCCAGGCAAATATCAATGCCATTCGTTTGCTGAAAAATCTGGAAGCTGCCGGACAGCAGGCAAGCCCCGAACAGCAGGAAGTCCTATCCCGCTATGTGGGCTGGGGCGGTCTTGCAGACGCCTTTGACCCGGAAAAACCGGCATGGGCTTTAGAGTATGCCCAGCTGAAAGAGCTGCTGACCCCGGAGGAATATGCCGCCGCCAGAAGCTCCACCCTAAACGCCCATTACACCAGCCCTACGGTCATCAAAGCGATTTACGATGCTGTGGACCGTATGGGATTTGAAACTGGAAATATTCTGGAGCCATCTATGGGTGTGGGCAATTTCTTCGGTATGCTGCCGGAGGAAATGCGAAACAGCCGTCTGTACGGCGTGGAGCTGGACCCAGTTTCCGGGCGTATTGCAAAGCAGCTCTATCCCAAGGCGGACATCACAGTAGGCGGCTTTGAGACCACCGACAGGCGTGACTTCTTTGACCTTGCCATCGGCAATGTGCCTTTCGGCCAGTATCAGGTCAATGACAAAGCCTACAACAAGCTGAATTTCAACATTCATAATTACTTTTTCGCCAAAGCACTGGATCAGGTGCGTCCCGGCGGTGTGGTAGCTTTTGTGACCTCCCGCTATACTATGGACGCCAAGGATTCCACCGTGCGCCGCTATCTTGCCCAGCGTGCCGAGCTGCTGGGAGCCATCCGTCTGCCCAATGACGCGTTCAAAAAGAATGCCGGTGCCGAGGTGGTATCGGACATCATCTTCATCCAAAAGCGGGATCGCCCGCTGGACATCGTGCCGGAATGGACTCAGACCGGACAGACAGAGGACGGGTTTGCCATCAACCGGTATTTTATCGACCACCCGGAAATGGTGCTGGGCAGACAGGAGCCAGTAAGCACCGCTCATGGTATGGACTACACCGTGAACCCCATCGAGGGACTGGAGCTTTCTGACCAGCTGCATGATGCGGTGAAGTATATTCATGGCACTTATCAAGAAGCAGAGCTGCCGGAGCTGGGCGAAGGCGAAGCTATTGACACCTCCATTCCTGCCGACCCCAATGTGAAGAACTATTCCTATGCCATTGTAGACGGGCAGGTGTACTACCGGGAAAACAGCCGTATGGTGCGCCCTGACCTCAACGCCACCGCAGAAGCCCGCGTGAAAGGTCTTGTGGGACTGCGTGACTGTGTGCAGGAACTGATCGACCTTCAGATGGATGCAGCGGTTCCGGACAGCACCATTACCCAAAAGCAGGCGGAACTGAACCAGCTCTATGACAGCTTTTCTGCCAAATATGGTCTCATCAATGACCGTGCAAACCGTCTGGCCTATGCAGATGATTCTTCCTATTACCTGCTCTGTGCGCTGGAAGTCATCGACGAGGACGGAAAGCTGGAGCGCAAGGCGGATATGTTCACCAAACGAACCATCAAACCCCATCAGGCGGTGGCGGTGGTGGATACGGCAAGTGAAGCACTGGCGGTGTCTATCTCGGAAAAAGCCTGCGTGGATATGGACTATATGAGCCGGCTGACCGGAAAAACAAAAGAAGAACTGGCCGGAGAACTGCAAGGCGTGATCTTCCGTGTACCGGGACAGCTGGAGCAGGACGGATCGCCCCATTATGTGACCGCCGATGAATACCTTTCCGGCAATGTACGCCGCAAACTGCGTCAGGCGCAGCGGGCGGCACAGCAGGACCCGGTTTATGCAGTCAATGTGGAAGCTCTTACCGCCGCCCAGCCCAAAGACCTAGATGCGTCGGAGATCGAGGTGCGTCTGGGCGCTACCTGGATCGACAAAGAGTACATCCAGCAGTTTATGTACGAGACCTTCAACACCCCGTTTTATCTCCAGCGCAGTATCGAGGTCAACTATTCGTCATTTACCGCTGAATGGCAGATCAAGGGGAAATCTTCCGTATCCTACAACGATGTGGCAGCTTACACCACCTATGGAACCAGCCGTGCCAATGCCTACAAGATTTTGGAGGACAGCCTGAACCTGCGGGATGTCCGTATCTATGACACCATAGAGGATGCAGACGGAAAAGAGCGCCGCGTGCTGAACGCCAAGGAGACCACCCTGGCGGCTCAAAAACAGCAGGCGATCCGGGAAGCCTTTAGGGACTGGATCTGGAGAGACCCGGAGCGACGCCAGACTTTGGTGCGCCAGTACAACGAAGAAATGAACTCTACCCGTCCCCGCGAGTATGATGGCAATCATATCACTTTTGGGGGCATGAACCCGGAAATTACCCTGCGGGAACATCAGCTGAATGCCATTGCCCATGTGCTGTATGGAGGGAATACCCTGCTGGCACACGAAGTGGGCGCGGGCAAAACTTTTGAGATGGTAGCTGCTGCGATGGAAGCTAAACGCCTGGGCTTATGCCAGAAATCTCTCTTTGTGGTTCCAAATCACTTGACCGAGCAGTGGGCGTCGGAGTTTCTGCGCCTCTATCCTTCCGCCAACATCTTAGTTACCACCAAAAAGGACTTTGAGACCCATAACCGCAAAAAGTTCTGCGCCCGTATTGCGACCGGTGACTATGACGCCATCATCATGGGACACAGCCAGTTTGAGCGTATCCCCATCAGCCGGGAGCGTCAGGAACGGCTTCTCTATGAGCAGATCGACGAGATTACCGAGGGCATCGCAGAGGTGCAGGCCAGCGGCGGCGAGCGTTTTACCGTCAAACAGCTGGAGCGTACCCGTAAGTCTCTGGAAGCCAGACTGGAAAAGCTGCAAGCCGAGGGGCGAAAAGACGATGTGGTAACTTTTGAGCAGCTGGGGGTGGACCGGCTGTTTGTGGACGAGGCTCACAACTACAAGAACCTGTTTTTATACACAAAAATGCGAAATGTGGCAGGCTTATCCACATCGGACGCGCAGAAATCCTCCGATATGTTCGCCAAGTGCCGCTATATGGATGAGATCACCGGAAACCGTGGTGTGATCTTTGCCACCGGCACCCCGGTCAGCAACTCCATGACTGAGCTTTACACCATGCAGCGTTACCTTCAGTATGAACGCCTGCAAGAGCTGAACATGACCCACTTCGACTGCTGGGCTTCCCGATTTGGGGAGACCGTCACAGCATTGGAACTGGCACCGGAGGGAACCGGCTACCGGGCAAGAACGAGATTCAGCAAGTTCTTTAACCTGCCTGAGCTGATGAACCTGTTCAAAGAAGTGGCCGACATTAAGACTGCCGACCAGTTAAACCTTCCCACCCCGGAGGTGGAATACCACAATATTGTGGCACAGCCTACCGAACATCAGCAGGAAATGGTCAAGGCTCTTTCGGAGCGCGCATCGCTGGTACACAGTGGAAACGTTGACCCGTCTCGGGACAATATGCTCAAGATTACCTCGGATGGCCGCAAGCTGGGGCTGGACCAGAGGATCGTCAACCAGATGCTGCCGGATGAACCCGGCACAAAGGTCAATCAGTGCGTAGAGAACATCATGCAGATCTGGCGGGATGGCGAAGCCGACAAGCTGACCCAGCTGGTGTTCTGCGACATTTCTACACCGCAGACAAAAGCTCCTGCAAGCAAGGCGGCGAAAACGCTGGATAATCCACTGCTTCATGCACTGGAAAGCGCTGTGCCTCTGCCGGAGCAGGAACCGGCTTTTACGGTATATGACGATATTCGTCAAAAGCTCATTGCTCAGGGGATGCCTGCCGACCAGATCGCTTTTATCCATGAAGCTAACACCGAAGTGCGGAAAAAGGAGCTGTTCTCTAAAGTTCGTACCGGTCAGGTGCGTGTGCTTATGGGCAGCACCGCCAAGATGGGCGCAGGCACCAATGTGCAGGATCGTCTGGTGGCACTTCATGATCTGGACTGTCCGTGGAGACCGGGAGACCTTGCCCAGCGCAAGGGCCGTATCGAGCGTCAGGGCAACCAGAATCCCCTTGTCCATGTGTACCGTTATGTCACCGAGGGGACCTTTGATGCCTATTTGTGGCAGACGGTGGAGAATAAGCAGAAATTCATTAGCCAGATCATGACTTCTAAATCGCCGGTGCGCTCTTGCGATGATGTGGATGAAACAGCCCTCAGTTTCGCCGAGATCAAGGCTCTGTGCGCCGGAGACCCCCGTATCAAAGAGCGTATGGATTTGGATGTGGAGGTATCCCGCCTGAAGCTGATGAAAGCCGACCACCAGAGCAAACAGTATCGTCTGGAGGACCAGCTGCTCAAATATTTCCCGGAGGAGATTGAAAAGCACAAGGGCTTTATCAAGGGCTTTGAATCTGACCTGGAGGTTTTGGCAGCTCACCCGCACCCAGAGGACGGCTTTGCCGGTATGGAGATCCGGGGCGACCTGCTGACCGATAAGGAGAACGCCGGTGCAGCCCTTTTGGATGCCTGCAAGGAGGTCAAAACCTCCGATCTGGTGCAGATCGGCAGCTATCGGGGCTATGCCATGTCTGTGGAATTTTCCGCTTGGAAACAGGAATATACGCTCCTGCTGAAAGGACAGATGACCCATAGGGCAACCCTTGGTACAGACCCTCGCGGAAATCTTACCCGTATCGACAATGCCCTCGCCCAGATGCCCCAGCGTTTGGAGGCGGCAAAGGCACAGCTGGATAACCTTTGTCAGCAGCAGGCTGCCGCAAAGGAGGAAGTCGGAAAGCCATTCCTTTATGAAGAAGAACTGAGAAGCAAAAACGCCCGCCTGGTGGAGCTGGATACCCTGCTCAACATCGACGGAAAGGGACAGGCACACACTGAGTCCGCTGTTGCCAAAAGCACACGGCCTTCGGTGCTGGATCATCTGAAACGCCCGGTGCCGCCCCGCAGTACAGACAAGAAACCAAAACAGCATGAGGAGGTGCGATAATATGAATACCAAAGATCTGAATACAGCTCTTTATGAAAAGATGGACGCTGAGCAGGACAAATACAGGGACTGGCTGAAAAGCCAGCCCCCGGAAGAAATCCTGCACCACACCTATGAGTACACGGTTCGTGAGGACATCGTGATGGCGATGGAGGAACTGGTGCTGACCGATGCTCAGGCACAGGCCCTTCTGGAATCTCCTTCGCCGCTGGCGGATGTGTACCGCTATTTTGAAAAGCTGGAGACCGGCTATATGGATGTGATTCGGGACAGCATTGAAAGTCGGGCGGGTGAGGTATGCAGGGAGCCCGAGGAACTCAATCCGTTGTTGGTTTATCTTCATTCTGCTTCATACGCGACTAAGCATGGAGAAACAGACGCATATTGGCTGTCTGACCAGGCGAATTTTTCCTGCAAAGTTGCCATTGAGCAGGCAATCAGTGCCCATTATAGGGATAACAGGCTGGATACTGCATCTGCGGTGCAAGAGATTTTGGAGGAATTTGGAGTAGAGCGGATGAACTTTATTCTCGCCAATACGATTCAGCATAAAGATGCAGATGGGCGGATTTCTCGTGACAACAAAGCATGGGCAAAGACCATTCCTATGCCGGAGGATAGTGCCACTTCCCAGCAATGTGCTGATCTGATAGTGGAT
Source organism: Ruminococcus sp. B05 (assembly GCF_003628495.1). NCBI lineage: Bacteria > Bacillati > Bacillota > Clostridia > Eubacteriales > Oscillospiraceae > Ruminococcus > Ruminococcus sp. B05. The sequence goes on from NZ_RBZR01000029.1 coordinate 19,945, forward strand.
CGGGTCAATCCGGGACTGGTGGATCTGTTTACAAGACAGGCTCGAAAGGCCGTTCAGGAGAAAGAAAAAGGCTCTGTCCTGCAAAAGCTCAAGCAGGCACTGCCTACCCATAAGCCTGCTGCCCCAAAGAAACGGGAGCCGGAGCGATAACTATGGCAAAGCGCAAGCGGGATGTGCCGGTTTTGTTTTGGGTGTCCGCAGAAGAACTGGAACTGATCCATCAAAAGATGCAGCAATACGGGACAGAGAATTTGAGCGCTTATCTGCGGAAAATGGCGCTGGATGGTTATGTGGTCAAGCTGGAACTGCCAGAGCTGAAGGAGTTGGTCTCCCTGATGCGCCGAAGCAGCAACAACTTGAACCAGCTGACCCGCAAAGTGCATGAGACCGGGCGGGTTTATAATGCTGACTTGGAGGATATATCCCAGCGGCAGGAACAGTTATGGGAGGGTGTGAAGGAAATCCTTACCCAGCTTTCTAAACTTTCATAACAGGGATAGATACTCCATTTGCAGAGGGAGGAACGGCGTTTCTTCGCCGCATCTCCCTCCGCTTTTTCTTTTTGCCTGTATCCTTGTCTTTTGCCTGTCTGTACCGGATAATATGAGTAGAATAAGAAGTGTAGCAAAGGAGTGGGAAACAGATGCTGACCTTTGAAAAAGTGCTGGAGATTTTTGCGGACTATCTGGCCGCAGACGAGACCATCGAAGTTTATATCAGCCGTCATGGATGTATAAGGGTTGAATTTGACCAGGACTTTCACTATTGCACTGGCGAGGTGTGCCATACTCCCAGGGAACTGTTAGACCTTTTAGCTGATGATTACCGGACTTATCTGGAGATTGAACTGACCAAAGGCAGACGGGAGCTTACGGAAGATGATGAGAGAGAAGCGGACGCCCTATGCAAACGGCATCTGGAGCGTTGGAAGGAGGAACTGGAATGAAGATTTTGAAATGCCTGCTGATGATTGTAACTGCACCGGTCATTTTGGTGTTGACACTTTTTGTCTGGCTCTGCACGGAGCTGATCTACATATCTGGTTTGGTGCTTGGTCTGCTCAGCATGGTAATTGCTCTGCTTGGTGTGGCTGTGCTTATTACCTATTCCCCGCAGAATGGTGTGATTTTGCTGGTTATGGCATTTTTGATTAGCCCGATGGGGCTGCCGCTGGCTGCAATCTGGCTGCTGGGAAAGGTGCAGAGTTTGAAATTTGCCATTCAGGATTGGGTGTATGGATAAAAAATACGCAAAGCCACAAAATGCCAAACACCGCCAAACACCGTCTGTTAAATTTGGAAAGAGGAACTATATATCAACGACTTTACTTTTGAACTAATATTGCGTATAATATTAGTGTGAAAGGAAGTGATATGATGGGACAATTTGAACAGCTGGATCAGATGCTAACAGAACAAGAAGGAATGCTACGAACATCACAGGTCGTATCTTCTGGAATTTCAAAGCCGGTATTTTATGATTATGTGCGTTCACGAGATTTGGATAGAGTCGCACATGGGATTTATCTGTCCAAAGATTCTTGGGTGGATGCTATGTATCTGCTTCATTTGCGATTTGAACAAGCAGTATTTTCACATGAAACAGCTTTATTTTTTCACGATCTGACAGACCGTGAGCCAATAGAATATACAGTTACGGTCAAAACTGGATGCAATCCAAGCAAAATGAAAGCAGAAGGCATTCAAGTTTTTACGATTAAAGCAGACTTACATGATGTAGGACTTACAACAGCGAAAACTCCGTTCGGGCATACTGTGCCGGTTTATGATATGGAGCGGACGATCTGTGATTTGCTCAGAAGCCGCAGCAGAATTGAAATTCAGACCTTTCAGGGAGCGCTAAAATCTTATGCCCGTAGAAAAGATAAGAACCTGCGAGCTTTAATGCAATATGCTGGGATGTTCAAGGTGGAAAAAATTTTACGACAGTATTTGGAGGTACTTTTATGATAAAAACAGCAAGGCAGCTTAAAGATTTAATACGAAACCTTTCCAGAGAAAAATCCGCAGATGCTCAGATTTTAATGAGGAACTACATGATGGAGCGTTTTTTGGAGCGTATTTCTCTTTCTGAATATCGTGATAAGTTTATCTTGAAGGGTGGTATGTTGGTAGCGGCTATGGTTGGATTGGATGCCCGCTCTACGATGGATTTGGATGCAACCATAAAAGGAGCTAATGTCAATGTGGAGGATATTGAGAATCTAATTTCATCAATCGTAACTGTTCCGATTGATGATGGTGTTAAATTTCAGCTGAAAAGTATTTCGGAGATTATGGATGAAGCAGAGTATCCGGGGATTCGTGTCAGCATGAGTACAACATTCGATGGTGTAGTGACCCCTTTGAAAATTGATATTTCTACGGGAGATGCAATCACTCCAAGAGAGGTTCGGTATTCATTCAAACTTATGCTGGAAGATCGCTCCATTGATATTTGGGCTTATAATTTAGAAACTGTGCTGGCAGAAAAACTGGAAACCATTATTACCAGAACCACAACCAATACCCGCATGAGAGATTTCTACGATATTTACATTTTAGAACAGCTGCATGGAACCACGCTGAACCCGAAAATTTTACATGATGCGCTTCTGGCAACTGCTCATAAACGGGGATCGGAGAAGTATCTTAACCAGGCTGAAGAAGTTTTTGACGAAGTGGAAAATGATTCGGTTATGCAAAAACTTTGGGAGGCATACCGCAAAAAGTTTTCTTATGCTTCTGATTTGGAATGGGATGTGATTATGAAAGCAATTCGCAGGTTATATGTTCTTTGCGAGAAGGGCATCAGCTTATGAAAAAGCATGGACACTATTGTAAAGTTTGTGGTGAATACAAAGCCAACGAAAAATTTTCAGGCAAAGGTCATGCATCCCACATTTGTAAATCCTGTGCTTCGCTACCAGCAGAAAAGCAGGCTGAACTGATGACACTGAATCGTCTTTTGAATCTTCCATGGAGGCTATCGAAAGAACAGTTGTCCTGGCTGAAAAATCGACTAAAGGATAGGCGGCCTGATGTCCGTGCATTGGCGCAAGAGCAATATGAAATGAGATTTCCACCAAGACACTTAGAAGATGATGAGTTCAATTTTTTCGATGAAGAAAGTTTTATAGAATAGTGAAAGCGGTCTGCTATGGCAGGCCGTTTTCTTTTCGGGAAGGAGGTCTGACCTATGGCAACCACGAGAATCATGCCGCTTCATGTCGGCAAGGGCCGCACAGAAAGTCGGGCGATCAGTGACATCATCGACTATGTGGCCAACCCAAAGAAAACAGATGACGGCAGACTCATTACCGGCTATGCGTGTGACAGCCGGACTGCGGATGCAGAGTTTCTTCTGGCAAAGCGGCAGTACATTGCCGCTACCGGACGAGTGCGAGGTGCGGATGATGTGATTGCCTATCATGTGCGCCAGTCGTTCCGCCCCGGTGAGATCACTCCGGAAGAAGCGAACCGGCTGGGTGTGGATTTTGCCAAGCGTTTTACCAAGGGCAATCATGCCTTTGTGGTCTGCACTCATATAGACAAATCGCACATTCACAATCACATTATCTGGTCATCGGTCAGCTTAGAATATGACCGGAAATTCCGAAACTTTTGGGGCAGCACCAAGGCGGTCCGTCAGTTGAGCGACACCATCTGCATTGAAAACGGACTGTCTATTGTAGAGAACCCGAAACCTCACGGAAAGAGCTATAACAAATGGCTGGGCGATCAGGCAAAGCCCTCTCACCGAGAGCTGCTTCGTGTGGCGATTGATAATGCATTATCACAAAGTCCTGCTGACTTTGAGGAGCTGCTGAGGCTGCTGCAAGAGTCCGGCTGTGAGGTATCAAAGCGCGGAAAATCATATCGCCTGAAGCTCCACGGTTGGGAAAAAGCAGCCCGCATGGACAGCCTGGGCGAAGGATATGGATTGGAAGATTTGCAGGCAGTTCTCTCCGGGAAGAAAGCGCATACCCCACGAAAGAAAACAGTCACACAGGCAGAGCCGCCGAAGGTCAATCTGCTGGTGGACATTCAGGCAAAATTGCAGGCTGGAAAAGGTGATGGGTATGCTCGATGGGCTAAGGTTTTCAATCTGAAGCAAATGGCGCAGACAATGAATTACCTGTCAGAGAACAATCTGCTGGAGTATGCGGTTTTGGAAGAAAAGGCTGCGGCTGCCACGGCACATCACAATGAGCTTTCGGCGCAGATCAAAGCGGCTGAAAAGCGCATGGCAGAGATTGCTGTTCTGCGTACTCACATCGTAAATTATGCCAAGACCCGTGAGGTCTATGTGGCATATCGCAAGGCAGGCTACTCTAAGAAATTCCGGGAGGAACATGAGGAAGAAATTCTGCTCCACCAGGCTGCCAAGAATGCCTTTGACGAGATGGGAGTCAAGAAGCTGCCCAAGGTCAAGGAGTTGCAGACGGAGTACGCGAAATTGCTGGAAGAAAAGAAAAAGACCTATGCCGAGTACCGGCATTCCCGTGAAGAAATGCGGGAGCTTTTAACGGCAAAGGCCAATGTGGATCGGGTCCTGAAAATGGAGGTAGAACAGGATGTTGAAAAAGAAAAAGACCACGGCCAGCGGTAAGCTGGTCCTGGTCAAAAGCGTTCGCAGAACGCGCAGCCACAGAATGAAATTCTGTGTTCAAAGGGGCTTGGGGGCGCTGCCCTCAACAAGCAAGCGGAGAGGAAAATCACGGAGGGATTTTGCACTCTGCGGGTCGGTGTGTATTAACACCGGCATTGCTTGCTTCTTTTTACTCGGAAATGAAAGAAGCCAGTGAGGAAACAATCAAATTTCACTCACCGGCTCAATTCGTTTCAAATTTCTCGGATAGTTCTGTTAGTTCTTTCGCGGTCTCCTGCGTATGGTGCAAGAGGGTTTCACGCATTTCTGACGGACAGCTACAATAAAGCATCTTCATCTGATTGGCTCCCTCATCATCTGGAGAAACATCTGGATTGATCAGAGTGTCCAGGGAGAGCGGAAGCACCTTTGCCAATGCCTTCAAAATCAAATAGGACGGATTGATTTGTCCCTTTTCAATGCTGGCGATCTGCTTGACAGATACATGGCTTAGATCCGCAAGCTCCTGCTGTGTCAGGTCTTTTTTCTTTCGGGCTTCCCGCATTTTTTGCCCCAAAGCAGTCAAATCATCAATCGGCATAATCACTCACCTCAAGTATATTCTATCGTGCTGATTTGCACAAAGGAATAACCTTATTATGCTGGTCAATAGGCTTGATTATGCCGATTTTTTGAGCGTGATATTTCTATACGCTTGTATTGTTCGAGTATAAGAACTATAATGTGTTTTGTGGAGGTGCAAAATGGATTATATGACATTAAAAGAGGCCGCTGAGCAGTGGGGCGTGACACCTCGTAGAGTAAATTATTATTGTGCCGGTGGGCGTATCCCCGGTGCTGTGAAAATGGCTGGTGTTTGGCTGATCCCTAAAACTGCGGAGAAGCCGATTGATGGCCGGACAAAACAAGGGAAGGAGCTGCGTCATGAATAAAATTTTGATTATAGATGATGACAGAGAACTGTGTGCTTTGGTTAAACGCAGCGTACAATCGGAACATATTGAAGCTGATTTTTGTAATACCGGAAAAGAGGGCTTGCAGAAATTAAAAGAGCAGGAGTATCAGCTTGTGGTGTTGGATGTGATGATGCCCGGTATGGATGGCTTTGAAACGCTGGAAGAAATCCGCAATGAAAACAGCCTACCAATTTTGATGTTCACATCCAAAAATGACAGCATTTCTAAAGTGCGGGGCTTACGGGCCGGAGCGGACGATTATCTGACAAAGCCGTTTGACATGGATGAACTGATTGCCCGAATTGTTTCCCTCATTCGCCGCTACACTCGCTTTAATCAGCAAGCCGGAGCCATGCAAAAACTGGATTTTGACGGATTGCAGATTGACCTTGAAAACCGTTCTGTTACTACGGAAAACGGCACTTTTGAACTTCCGCCAAAGGAATTTGATCTGCTCTTATACTGTGCAAAACATCAAGGGAAAATTTTGACCAAACAGCAGATTTATGAGGAAGTATGGGGCGAAGAATATTTCTATGATGACAGCAACATTATGGCGATCATCAGCCGACTTCGTAAAAAATTAGAAATCAATCCTTCCAGTCCAAAGTATATCCAAACGGTCAAAGGGATTGGCTACCGTTTTAATAAGGAGGTGTAGCCGGTATGGAAATCATCGTTTTCTTTTCCATTTTGATTACTGTTTTGGCTGTGCTGACTTCCATCGCTCTCGTTCGGCGCGTAAAAAAACAAATAGCAGAAATGACAGATGCTCTGATTGATGTGAAAAATGGAAATGGCAATCGGCGTATCTTGTCTGCAACAAATGAACTGGTAGCCCCTCTTGCCTATGAAATCAATGAAATCGTTGTGGCCTATGAAAGCAGACTTTCGATTGTCCTTCAAACAGAAGAAACCAACCGCCAGCTTATGACGAGCCTTTCCCACGATGTCCGGACGCCCCTTACCACTCTGATCGGGTATCTTGACGCTGCACACAAAGGACTGGTCACGGGAAAAGACCGGGATGATTATATTGAAACCGCCCGCCGGAAAGCCCACGATCTGAAAGAATATATTGATGTGCTCTTTGACTGGTTCAAGTTAAATTCCAACGAGTTTGCTTTGGAGATCCAGAGCATTGAGGCCGCAGAACTGACAAGAAATATCCTGATCGACTGGATACCGATTTTTGAGGATAAACAGGTTGATTATGACATTGATATTCCGGAACAGCCTGTCCGGGTAAGATTGGATATGGACAGCTATATGAGGATCATCAATAACCTTATTCAAAATGTAATCGCTCATAGCCATGCGGACAAAATTAAAATTTCTCTATCGAAGAAGGAAAACAGCATGGAGCTGCTGCTGGCGGATAATGGAGTGGGAATTGAGAAGGAAGATTTGAAACACATATTTGAACGGCTTTATAAGTGTGATAAAGGACGCTCTGAAAAAGGCAGCGGACTTGGGCTTTCTATTGTCCATCAGCTTGTAGAAAAGATGGGTGGAAGCATAACAGTTGAAAGCTTTCCGGGAGAAGGAACTGAATTTATGTTGCTTTTTCCTTTGGAGATTTAAGCGGGTTCCCGTCTTTATGGCGGGAACCTTTGTCATTTTTGCCGGATTTCAAATTGCAAGGTTAATGCAAGGTTGCGGCAAGGTTAATGCAAGGTTGGCGTGATAGAATACCTTACAGAACAGGAGGTTTTGAATATGGATACAAATTACATCATTGAAACAAAAAATCTGACAAAGCAATACGGCTCACAAAAGAGTGTGGCTGACTTAAATATCCATGTGAAGCGTGGGAGAATTTATGGTCTGCTGGGCAGAAACGGAGCCGGAAAAACCACTACTATGAAAATGTTGTTGGGCTTAACGAAGCCGACTTCCGGTGAGGTCAAAATCTGGGGAAAATCTTTGCAGGGGAATGAAAAGAAATTGTTGCCCCGTATCGGCAGCCTGATTGAGTCCCCCGGCTTTTATCCCAATCTGACCGGCACAGAGAACCTGCGTATCTTTGCTACCCTACGGGGCGTACCGAACAATCATGCCATCAAAGACGCTCTTGATCTGGTAGGACTGCCCTACAAAGATAAAAAGCTCTTTTCTCAGTATTCTCTTGGTATGAAGCAGCGGCTTGCCATCGCCCTTGCCGTTATGCACGATCCGGAACTTTTGATTTTGGATGAGCCGATCAACGGTCTCGATCCCATCGGTATTGCAGAAGTACGCTCCTTTATTCGGGAGCTTTGCGACGCAAGAGGAAAAACCATTTTGATTTCCAGTCATATTCTTTCAGAGATTTCTTTGCTGGCTGACGATATTGGAATTATCGACCACGGAGCATTGCTGGAAGAAGAAAGCCTTGCTGAACTGGAGCAAAAAAGCAGTAAGCATATTCGGTTTACGCTCTCTGATACTGCACAGGCGGCAAGAATTTTGGAACGCAATTTCCATGAAAACCATTTTTCCATACAGGACGACCACAATCTGCGCCTGCACAACCTTGATCTGCCTGTGGGGAAAATTGTAACTGCCTTTGTAGAAAATGGATTGGAGGTATCGGAGGCGCATACTTGTGAAGAAAGTCTTGAAGATTACTTCAAGCGTGTGACAGGGGGCGAAGGAATTGCTTAAACTAATCAAATGCGAATTTTTGAAATTGAAACGGAAGAAATTTATTCCGCTGATTATTCTGGCTGCTTTTCTGTTTCCACTCCCGCTGACTTATCTGATGACAACGCCCTCTATGATGGAGCGATATACGGATCAGGCAGATGCTTTCGACGGACTATTTAATATGGTGCTGGGATATGGTATCCAGTTTTTACTGCCCTGCATTATCGGAGTGATTGCCGCTATCCTGTTTTTTATGGAACGCGACAACGATACATTCAAAAATCTGCGTACAATTCCTGTAACCAGCACGCAAATGGTACTTGCAAAGATTATTGTCCTGTTTCTTTTTGGAATTGTTTTTTGTGTGGCTTCTACCATTGCAACAATTCTTTGCGGATTTGGAACATTAGAAGTTTATGGAATAGGCTATAAATTGTTTTTAGCGGTTGAAACAGGAATTTTCATTACGGCAGGAACACTCCCGTTGATTGTCCTTGTTGTCTTTTTCAGTAAGACCTATGTTTTTTCTATTTTGCTGTGTGTCTTTTACAGTGTTCTGAACATGAGTGCTACGGCATTGTTTGACACACTGCCTAAAACCATGTTATGGCTTCTGCCCACGCCACTGACTACATTTTGGAGTGCGGGAGATATGGCGGCTCATGGAATAAAAATGGACTTGGAGCAAATGACAGGGCTAATTCCTTCAACATTTCAAGTTGTATTCATTCTTGGGATCATGGCATTAGTTTCGTTCTTACTGATTGATAGATTATATAAGCAGAGGGGGGAATAAACATGGTTCGCATTGTAAAAACAGAATTTTATAAATTGAAAAGGTATCATATCCTTTGGGCGGGCGTTGCGCTCATGCTCCTATCCGTCCTGCTGACCTTGTTTACCTCTATGGCGAATGATGGTTCCGTTTGGGATTTCGCCTATCTTACAGAACAGGTCATCAAAAACAATATGTCCATGATTTTTCCGATGTGTATCAGCCTAATTGCTGGATATATGATTTCTCGTGAGCAGACGGATGACACATTGAAAAATATTCTGACTGTGCCGATCTCTTTTAAGAAACTGCTGACCGGGAAATTGATTGTGTGCGGCGTATTGTCTATTATTTTCGGGCTGATATGCAGCCTGTTTACAATCATAGCAGAAATGATTGTGGGATTTCCCGGCTTTGAAATTTCCTTAGCACTAAAAGCAACCTTGCAGATTACCGCAGTTAATTTCTTTTTATATCTTGCGGTTCTGCCGATTATCGCTCTTACTTGTCGGAGGGCAGGCAGCTTTTTAGTCGGTGTAATCATTGCTTTTGTCTATGGATATGGAGGGATGTTTGCCGCAGGAAATATGACATTAGCAAACCTTTATCCGATTACCGCAAGTCTCGGAATGGTAGGCTACCGTAGCTATGATACCGCAGTCAACTGGAATATCGGAACCTGTTCTTGCAGTCTTGTGCTTGCTGTTGTTATTTCTGCCATCTTGATTTTGTGCATGAAAGAGCGAGAAGCAACCCAAACAAAGAAAAAGGCCAAAAAGGTAGCACCAAAGAAAGGCTGGTGATGATTTTATGAAGAAAACAGTTTTAGCATTGGCATTTGTTCTTTTGGGAAGTTTTATGCTTTCTGGCTGTTCAAAAGATGAAATTCTCGATCATTATAATAATATCGTTCAGTCGGCTGGAGCCATAGAGCTTACAGGAAAGTTATCTTTGGAAGGAACAAAAGAAAAAGGGATCGATGATTATACGGGAACTTATACGGCTGATTATGAGAATTTTTCAGATACAGAGTATTTGTTCGGAGGAACTTCCATAAAGAGAGAAGCCGGTAAGGAGCTGTCTATTGACTGCACTTTGGAGGTTACGGAAGGTACTGCAAAAGTATTTTGGATTTCTGGATCTGATGAAGCAGTCACTTTGATTGAAACAACCGGAACATACAGCGATACAATTACACTCCCTGAAGGCGGAAACTATATCGGCATTGAGTGTGAGGACTTTACTGGAAACATTGAATTGAATATTGAATAACATTCTGCCGCACGACGGCAAAAGAAAAAAAGCCGTCGTAAAGCAGACCTATTAACACGCCTAATATTATCTTTCGGTGGCTTTGAAAAATTCAGAGCCGCCGTTTCTTTTTGCTCTAAGCAGAAACACAATGACCTCATGCAATTAGCAGGGGCGGCATAAAGGAGGATGCCGCCTTGTCTATTTTCGCTTTTTTTCATAATATCCATGATCTGCACCAACTAAAAAAAGCCTTGCTCCACCTCCGGGGAAATCTGATTGCCAATCGGCATTATCATTCTATCTAAATCAGCAGAATAATGAGTTTTTTTGTTGCGCCAGTTTTCCTTTATGGAGAGCTGGCGTTTTCTATTGCTGCTTTTTCAGGAAAGCTCCCAAAGTATACCGCTGCCGTTCCCCGCCTCCGTTCGGTTCACCCGTCAACCACCCGTGAATCGAAATGGAGGTACATAATGAAAAAAGTCAATCTTAGGGATCTGTATCCCGATGTTTATAAAACCGATCACTTTGTAGAAGTAACAGAAGATGTGCTGGAGACGATCCGTGCCGCTGAGCGTGCAGAGGCTGCCTATGACCGGAGGATGTATCGCTACAAGGCGCATTACTCTCTGGATTGTGACAACGGCATTGAGAATGCGATTCTGCTAAAACCCCAGACGCCGGAAATGTTCCTGGAGGAAAAGCAGTTGCGGGAGCAGCTCTACGCCGCAGTGATAGCTCTGCCGGAGAAGCAGGCCGAGCGGATCTATGCCCGGTATTACCTGGGGATGCGCGTGAGCGAGATTGCCGCAGCGGAGGGTGTAGACCCAAGCCGTGTCCGTGAGAGTATCCGGCGTGGTCTGAAACAGCTGGCAGTATTTTTAGGATAAAGCAACAAAGGGCGCAAGGTCTCATAGTGCTTCTGGCACAGGGCCTTGCGCCTCATTTGCACGCTTGTATTCTTCGAGCAAAAGAAATATAATGAGCCATATTGGAGGGGAACTATATGGATTATATGACGCTGAAAGAAGCAAGTGAAAAATGGGGTGTTACCCCAAGGCAGATCAATTATTTATGCGCCGGAGGGCGTATCCCCGGCGCTGTGAAAATGGCTACCATTTGGCTGATCCCGAAAGAGGCAGAACAACCAATGGATAGGCGCTATAAAGTATTAGGAAAATCTTAATAATTTCTCATGTAAATCATTGAGAATGAAAACTTTATTCCTGCTATACTTAATCAAATAAGAAGTCAAAAAGGAGTTGAAAAAATATGTCTGAAAAGATATTAGTGATAGATGATGAACGGGATATAGCAAACTTGTTAGAAGTCTATCTGCAAAATGAAAACTACATTGTTTATAAATATTACTGTGCTAAGGACGCAATGCCATGTATTGAAAACGAAGATATTGATCTTGCCATTTTGGATGTCATGCTCCCGGATATGGACGGCTTTTCTCTGTGCCAGCTTATTCGTGAAAAATATACTTATCCCATTATTATGCTGACAGCTAAAATTGAGGAAACGGATAAGATTACAGGACTGACATTAGGAGCAGATGATTATGTGACAAAACCGTTTCGGCCTTTGGAAGTAGTTGCCAGAGTGAAAGCACAACTGCGACGTTACAAAAAATATTCTCCTGCCACAAGTGTAGAAAAAATACAGCCGGAACTTTCATACAATAAATTGCGATTGAACACACAGACTCATGAATGTCTATTGGATGGTGAAAATGTGTCACTGACTCCGACCGAGTTTTCAATTCTTAATGTTTTGTTGAAAAATGCCGGAACAGTTGTAAGCATTGAAGATTTATTTCATGCAGTATGGAAAGATGAATATTATTCCAAAAACAGTAGCACTATCACAGTGCATATCCGGCATTTGCGTGAAAAGTTAAAAGATACTTCTGATACTCCAAAATACATTAAAACAATTTGGGGAGTCGGCTATAAAATTTGAAAGGAGAACACATGAAAGAAAAGCAAAAATTTTTTGTGCCAGTTCTTTTTTTGATTTATCTGGCACTTTTGGTTTGGATAATATTATTCAAGTTGCAATTCAATATCAATGATTTAGACACGGTAAGAAGTATAAATCTAATCCCGTTTTATTACGACAAGGAAATTGGAACAGCATTTCACCTAAAAGAAGTGCTTGAAAATCTTTTGATTTTCGTTCCGATGGGTATATATCTGCAAATGCTTCTGCCTAAATGTCGGTTTCATGGTAAACTGATTATCATTGCTGGAACAAGCCTGCTGTTGGAAGGGGCTCAATATGTTTTAGCAATCGGACGGTCTGACATCACCGATCTGATTACAAATTTCATGGGTGGCCTTTTAGGACTTGCTCTATATGGTATGATGGTTCGATTGCTTAAAAACAGAGAAACAGCAGATAAACTATTTTTCATTCTGGCTGTTATTGTAAGTGTCGTTGTTGTTGGATTTTTGGCATTTATTTTGTTTTTGAATTGATAGGAGGTGCGCCATATTGAATAAAAGAACGACTACGGAAAAGCGGCTTAGTGTGCACTTGTACCTGTCATTGGTTTTATATACTGTGGTGGGATTTGGACTGGTTATCCTGCTGGATTACATTTTTTCAAAATTCAATAACAGTATCTTATCGTGGCTCTATTTGCGTATTGATGCGATTCTCATTATCTACTTGATAATAGGTTTTGTTTGCATTTTTAATTATTTCTGGAAAAAACCGTGGGGATATTTGGACGAGGTAATTTCCGCAACACAAACTGTTTATGAACAGAATGATCATGCGGTGGCTTTATCGGAACCACTTAAAGAGTTGGAAAACCAGCTAAACCAAATCAAAATGTCTGTTCTATTAAGTAAACAGGCGGCAAAACAAGCCGAGGATAAAAAGAATGAAATTATCATGTATCTGGCCCATGACATACGAACCCCATTGACAACGGTAATCGGTTATTTGAGCTTGCTCCATGAGGCCCCGGATATGCCTGAAAATCAAAAGGAAAAGTATATCAAGGTGGCACTTGATAAAGCAGACCGTCTTGAAAAACTTATCAATGAACTGTTTGAGGTAACAAAATACAACGCACATACGGTTGTACTGAAAAGGGAAACCGTAGATTTACACTGTCTAATTGCACAGGTGATCGACGAAATATACCCAACGCTGTCCGCCAATGGCAATACGGTGGTTTTCAAAGCGGATGATGATTTGTCTGTAACCGGCGATCCTGAAAAACTGGCAAGAGTGTTCAGTAATCTTTTGAGAAATGCGGCTGCATATAGCTACTCCAAAACAGAAATTAGCATATCAGCAAAGAAATCTGACCGTAATATTCAAATCATTTTTGAAAATCATGGCAAGACAATTCCACCGGAGCAGCTTGATAGCATATTTGAAAAATTCAGCCGTTTGGATGAAGCACGGCTTTCTGATACAGGCGGTGCAGGATTAGGGCTTTCGATTGCCGAAGAAATCATACATCTGCATGGCGGTACGATTACTGCTTCCAGTAAAAATGAAACTATTTCCTTTATGATTATGTTGCCTATTTCAGCTTAGGAAAATTAGAACCTAATCTTAGGAATTACTTAGGAATTTTCCTGCACAATCTTTGAGATTGTTCTGCCCTTGTTCGGTACAATGGTTACTGAACAAGGGCAGATTTTTGTTTAAGCGAAAGGAGCAAATTTATGGAACTGAAAATTGAACACATAAGCAAGCGGTTTAAAGATAAGATGGCTGTTGATGATGTTAGCCTTACATTGACAACCGGCGTATGGGGGTTGTTGGGAGCAAACGGAGCTGGTAAAACTACACTTATGCGGATGATTGCGGATATTATGGAACCGAGCAATGGGAGCATTTCTTTTGACGGAGAAGATATTCGCAAGATGGGTGCAAATTACCGCAATATCTTTGGCTTTTTGCCACAGGATTTTGGCTATTCCCGCGATTTCACGGTCAAGGATTATCTAGAATATATCGCTGCATTAAAGGATGTGTCGCCCAGAGAAACCACAAAGAAAATCAACCAGCTACTTGATATTCTTACCCTCTCCGATGTGAAAGGAAAAAAGATTGCCAAACTATCTGGCGGTATGAAACGTCGTGTGGGAATTGCACAGGCTATGCTGAATGACCCTAAAATCCTTGTTATGGATGAGCCAACGGCAGGACTTGATCCCGGAGAAAGGGTGCGGTTTAGAAACTTCATTTCAGAATTTTCACATAACCGTATTGTTCTGATTTCCACCCATATTGTTTCTGATATTGAATATATCGCAACTCGTAATGCGATTATGAAAGCTGGAAAAATTATTGATGTGGGAACGACAAACGAGTTGGTAAAACAGATTGAGGGTAAAGTATGGAGTTGTGTAATTCCTGCCCATAAGATGATGGACTATGAAATGCGTCTGAGGATTATCAATCAGCGAGGCGAGGACAATAATCAAATATCTATCCGTTATCTCGCGGATCATTCCGAGGTAGAGGGTTCCATTCCTGCGGAACCACGTTTGGAAGATTTATATTTATGGCTGTTTCCACAAGAAGATGTCGAAAGGGAGGGAAAATAATATGCGTTTATTTTGTTTAGAAGTAAAGCGTGTCCTGAAATCACGACGCACACTTATCTTACTTGCTGTGGCTCTGGTTATGTCCATTGCTATGGCATATCTGCCGATTGCTTTTGAGTCCATCAATCGTCCAAATCCAGACGGAACAAAAACAGAACTTGATGGTATGGAGGCAATCGAATTTAAGCGAGATTTGTATTCTGCTATAAATGGAGAAGTTACTCCAGAAAAAGTAAGTGAGGCATTGAAAACTTATCAGGATTTAATAAATGAATACGGCCCTCTGGAGAGTGATACATTCCCGGTTTCTGTCAGCGTTAAACAGATTGTACCTATTCGCCCATTACTCAAAGCGTTGCCAGAACTGTATGCTGATCCGCTGACTGGAATTGGAGCTGACCTTATGGATATTGATCCGGAAGATGTCGCACAAAACTATTATCAGCGTTGTGCTACCCATTTATCAGATGTTATGAAAAATGAGCAGCGAAACCATCCAAAAGCGCAGCAACAGAGCATAGACAAGTACGCCGAGGTTGATACGCCATTCCAGCTTTATGCAGGGCTTTCCAGAGATGCTTTTGATTACATTGAACTTTATATCATGGTTCTGGCGATTTTGTGTGTTGCCATTACAGCTCCTGCTTTTTCTGGTGAGTATCAGAGCGGGGCCGATAGCATCTTGCGCTGTACAAAGCATGGTCGGTTGAAACTGGCAGTTAGCAGAATACTGGCATCTTGTGCGATCTCGGTCGTGATATTTGCTGTTGGGATTACTCTACACCTACTGATCTCAAACTTAGCATTTGGTACAAATTGTTTGGAAACATCTATGCAAATGCTGTTTTCCATTATCAACCTGCCTAATATCAATTTGGGACAACTGCAAATTTACCTTGCTCTGGCGGGGTTGCTGTCTATTGTGAGTTGCATTTGCTGCACACTTTTCCTATCCGCCAAGTGTAAAGATGCACTGTCGGTGTTGCTGATCTCCATTGTTATAATCCTTGTCCCGTTTTTTGCTTACACAGCATTAGGTGTAAATTGGATTTCTGCCATTCTCCCCTCTGCTGGAATTGGGATGCAGAACAATTTCCTGTATCAGCTTATCAATTTTAACTATTTGCATATTGGTGGAATGAGTTTTTGGACACCACATATAATTTTAATTTCCGCAGCGATTGAAGTTCCAATTTTTTTGTTTCTTGCAGTTCGTTCCTACTGTAAACATCAAGTGGCATGAGGAGGTGTTCGGGCATGAATAATGATGATTTAGATAAGTTGATAAAACGTTCTTTGAATAATGTTGCTGAGAATATTACCTTATCTGACCCCGATAGGTTACTGGAACGTATCAATCAAGATATTTTGAAAAAATCTCTTGATGATAAAAAGAAAAAAGGAAAATAATCTATCTAATCTGCCGGACGACGGCAAAAGAAAAAAAGCCGTCGTAAAGCAGACCTATTAACACGCCTAATATTATCTTTCGGTGGCTTTGAAAAATTCAGAGCCGCCGTTTCTTTTTGCTCTAAGCAGAAACACAATGACCTCATGCAATTAGCAGGGGCGGCATAAAGGAGGATGCCGCCTTGTCTATTTTCGCTTTTTTTCATAATATCCATGATCTGCACCAACTAAAAAAAGCCTTGCTCCACCTCCGGGGAAATCTGATTGCCAATCGGCATTATCATTCTATCTAAATCAGCAGAATAATGAGTTTTTTTGTTGCGCCAGTTT
>NZ_RBZR01000030.1:0-33525 GCF_003628495.1 Ruminococcus sp. B05
GTGGCTTTTTTGCGAGCAAAAAAGCCACTAAACTCCGTCCCCTTTTGGCTCCCTGGTCCACTAAACTCCGTCCCTATCTGGCTCTAATTTATTTTCATTTCTCCAGTTTTTTGGTGATACCCCATAAACATTTTTAAATGCACGTGAAAAATGTAGCTGATTCGGATATCCTACTGCATTTCCAATATCTGCGATTGAGAGTGAAGTGAGTTTTAAAAGCTCGGCAGCTTTGGTCATGCGATATCTAATCAGAAATTCTTGAGGGGAACGTCCAATTGTATCATGAAAGATCTTTCCGAAATAGCTTCGATTCAATCCGCAGGAAGCGGAAATATCTTCTACAGAAATATCATTTTGAAAATTCTGCTCGATATAAGAAAGAGCTTCTTTGACATAAAAGTCCCGAATACTTCCGTTTTGCTTTACGTGAACTGTTGCAGCAGAACGCATAAAATAATCTAAAAACAGATATAGGTGTCCGATCAAATGAAATGGGGATTCTTCAGGATGCCGACTTAGATAAAGCATTTCTTCCATCATCTGATTGCGAAGTTCTTTTGAACTGGCATGATAAACCGGATGATTCAGGCTCAGACCTGCGGTTGTAACAATCGCACGGGCACGAAGACCATCGAATTCTACCCAGGTGTATTCCCACGGAAGCGTGGAATCAGCAATATAAGTCGTAACCTGTCCGGGGAAAAGCATGAAGCCTTGTCCGCTTTTTACCTGCCAAGTGAGGGTGTTTCCGTTTTCGTCATCTGCATGTAATGTTCCTGTTCCGGAAATTACATAATGGAAAATGTAATGATTTCTTGCGGCAGGACCAAAAGAATGTGCCGGTGCACATTGTTCCCATCCATATTGATATAATCCAAGATCAACAAAATTTTCATTTGGGAATACGGAAAAAAGTAAATCGCTCATTTAAATCACCTCTGGTATCATTATATATCAAAATGCTAGATAACTTCAATATATGATAGAAAAAATAGCATTTTACTATAAAACATAAAAAATACGGATATTTATAGTCGCATAAAGATATGTTAGAATTTATTTATCAAATAGAAAACCCGAACAAAGAGACCAAAAAATATTCCGGAATGTGTCAAAATGAAAGGTGTATGGTAAAAGGAAGGAGTAAGGAAATGTATAAGAAGAGTAATCGAATCATCTGCATAGGACTGATGTTTTGCATGACTTCGGCAATGATACTTGGAGGCTGTGGACAGAAGAGCGATAGCAGTGGAAAAATAGAAATCGAGCTTGTGCAGTATAAACCGGAAGCGGTGAAAACATTTGAAAAAATTGAAGAAGAATTCAATGCAACTCATGATGACATTCATTTAACAATTGAATCTCCGAATGATGCGATGACAGTTCTTAAGACACGTTTTATCCGAGAGGACGCACCGGATATTATTGGAATCGGAGGAGATGTCAATTTTTCTAACTTTATTGATTCTGATATGCTGATGGACATTTCAGATTATGAAGGACTGGATTCTATCAAACAGGCATATCTGGATATCGACAAGGCACTTGAATTTGTGCCGGAGGATGGTGTATATGCTGTGCCATATGTGGCAAATGCAGCAGGAGTTTTGTATAACCGAGAAATGTTCAAGGAACATGGATGGGAAATTCCGGAAACGTGGGATGAATTTGTTGCTCTCTGTGATCAGATTCAGAGTGAAGGAATCCAGCCATTGTATTTTGGATTCAAAGATACGTGGACATGTCTTGCACCTTGGAATGCGATTGCGGTGGATCTTGCACCGGCAGATGTCTGCCGTCAGGTGAATAAAGGGGAGACAACATTTTCAGAAGAATACAGAGAAGTGGCGGAAAAGATAAAAGCGCTGCTTGAATATGGACCAAAAGATCCTTTCGCTTATGATTACAATGGAGCTTGTACAGCATTTGCAAATGGAGAATCTGCAATGTATACAATCGGAAGTTATGCAATCCCACAGATTCAGACAGTAAACCCGGATATGGATATCGATTCCTTTGTAATGCCTGCCAATGATGATGCATCGGAGAATAAATTGAATTCCGGTGTCGATCTTCAGTTCAGTGTTATGAAAGACTGTAAGAATAAAGAAGCAGCATATGAAGTACTTGATTTTCTTTTGAAAGACGAAAATGTACAGAGTTATCTGGATGAACAGAAAGCAGTTCCTTGTAAAGAAGGAGATTTTGAACTTGCTTCAACACTTGATGGAGTGAAATCTTTTATAGAAGAAGGACGAATGGCAGATTATCAGGATCACTATTATCCTTCAGAGATGTCAGTAGATGCACAGATTCAGACATTCCTTATGAAGGGGGATGTAGATGCATTCTTAACAAAGTTTGATAAAGACTGGAAGAGATATAACCGTGATATCATCCGTAAAGTTGAAGACTATGAGAAAGAACATGCAAACGAAGATTAAGGAAGGGGTATTCAAGCATGGGAAAGAAATCAATGAGTGGAAGAAAAAAGACATTTCTTCTGATTACGATTCCAATCGTGGCACTGTTTTTCTGTTTTAATACATTGCCATTGATCAAAGGTGTGATTTATAGTTTTACAAATTTTAAAGGCTATGGAAGTTTTGACTGGGTAGGTCTTAGAAATTATCAGGATTTGTTTACAGACAGCAGAGTCGGAGGATCTTATCTGTTTACATTTAAATTAGCAATCGTAGCTACAATTGTAACAAATGTAATCAGTCTGATCCTGGCACTTGGACTGAACAGCAAAATTAAATTTAAGAGTGCATTTCGTGGGGCATACTTTATTCCAAATGTTCTCGGAGCGTTGGTTGTAGGATATATTTTCAATTACTTCTTCACATACATTCTTCCGGCTTTCGGGGAAATGATTGGAAGTGAGACACTTTCTTCCAGCATGCTGTCCAGTACAAAACTGGCATGGATCGCAGTCGTAATTGTATGTGCATGGCAGGCAATTGCGATGAATACAATCATTTACATTTCAGGACTTCAGACAGTTCCGGAAGATGTTTACGAAGCAGGAGCAATTGATGGTGCAACAGGATGGAATAAGTTCAAGCATCTGACATTCCCGCTTATTATTCCATTCTTCAGCATTAACATGGTGCTTTGCGTGAAAAACTTTCTGATGGTATTTGATCAGATTATGGCATTGACAAAGGGCGGTCCGGCGCAGAGTACAGAATCCATTTCTTATCTGATTTATAACAATGGTATGAGCGGCGGTCAGTTTGGATTCCAGAGTGCAAACGCAGTGATATTCTTTATTGTTATTGTTGTAATTTCTGTATTACAGATGACGATCACAGGGAAAAAGGAGGAGCAGCTGTAATGGAAAAAATGAAAATAAAAGAACGGGTAAATTGGCCGGTAACAATTTTACTTTTACTTGGGTTGCTCACAGTTGCATTTCCATTGTATATGACAATTGTAATTGCATTGAAGAAACCTTCTGAGATGACAAATAGCATCAGCGGAATCCTTTCGTTGCCAAGTCATTTTAGTCTGGAAAATTTTGCAGAGGCAATGCGGGTGACAGATTTCTGGCATTCGCTTGGAAACAGTGTGCTTATCACGCTTGTAACAGTTGTACTTTCCATTCTGATTCATTCTCTTCTCGGATATGCAATCGGAAGAAATAAAAAGAGTAAATTTTATAAATTGATCTATTTCTATGTTGTCAGCGGAATGTTTGTTCCATTTGCAATTTTGATGATGCCTGTTGTAAAGCAGACAGCACAGATGGGGCTGGCGAATAGAGCAGGAGTTATTATTCTGTATGTTGTATTCTATATGCCGATGAATGTGTTGCTTTATTCCGGATATCTGACGAATATCCCGTTGGCATTGGAAGAGGCAGCCTGCGTGGATGGTGCAAGCACATGGAAAACTTATTGGAAAATTGTATTTCCAATTATGAAACCAATGCATGCGACAGTTGCAGTTCTGACAGCACTCGGCACATGGAACGATGTAATGACACCACTTGTAATTATGTCAGGCTCAGGAAGCGGAAATACACTGCCATTGGCACAGTTGACCTTCCAGACACAGTTTGGAACAAACTATAATCTGGCATTTGCATCTTATCTGTTGGCATTGCTTCCGATTCTGGTATTCTATCTGATTTGTCAGAAGCATATCCTCAATGGAGTTGTAAACGGAGCGGTGAAATAATAAAAATTAGAAATAAGTTTTTGGTCGCACATAGTGTGAACAGTAAAAATAGCGAAGCAGGAGCAAAAAAGTAATGAAACCCTTGCTTCGCTATAATAGAAAAAAGGAGTATTTTAGGTATGGGAATTATATATTGCGAGAAAGATAGGACATTTACATTACAGACAAAAAATACGACATATCAGATGCAGGTGGACCAATATGGATTTTTGCTTCATCTGTATTATGGAAAAAAGACAGAAGGATGTATGGATTATCTTCTGACACATTATGACAGAGGATTTTCGGGAAATCCGTATGATGCAGGAGAAGATCGTACTTATTCTATGGACGTACTTCCGCAGGAGTTCCCTTGCTATGGAAATGGCGATTTCAGAAGCACCGCATTTGTAGTTGAAAATGCAGACGGAAGCATGAGCTGTGATCTTCGATACAAGAGTCATACAATCCTTAAGGGAAAATATAATCTGAAAGGACTTCCGGCAGTTTATGCAAGTGATGAAGAAGCACAGACACTGGAAATTTTGATGGAAGATCCGGTGACAGGAGTTATGGTGATTCTGCTTTATGGTGTTCTTTCAGAGTTGGATATTATTACAAGAAGTGTGTGCATAAAAAATGAAAGTAATGGGAAAATCTATCTGAACAAAATAGAGTCTGCAAGTTTAGATTTCCTTTATGGAGATTATGAACTTCTAACATTTTATGGTAGACATGCGATGGAGCGAAATGTCCAGAGAGTTCCGGTAGTGCATGGAACACAGAAAATCGGAAGTGTCAGGGGGACTTCCAGCCATCAGTATAATCCGATGATGATCCTTGCTGAGAGAAAAACGACAGAAGATAAAGGAAACTGTTATGCGATGTCCTTTGTATACAGTGGATGCTTCCAAGGGGAAGTGTTAAAGGATCAATTAAATCAGACGAGAATGATGCTTGGACTTCAGGAGGAAGCTTTTCGTTATCCGCTAGAGAAAAATGAGATGTTCAAGGCACCGGAAGTAATCTTATCCTATTCTTCACGAGGAATGAACCAATTATCTCAGAATCTGCATCAGTGTATCAGAAAGCACATTTGCAGAGGAAAATATAAAGAGCAGGTTCGTCCTGTATTGATCAATAGCTGGGAAGCATCTTACTTTGATTTCACGGGAGATACAATCTATGAGCTTGCAAAAGCGGCAAAAGAAGTAAACATTGATATGCTTGTTATGGATGATGGCTGGTTTGGAAAACGTGATGATGACAACAGCGGACTGGGTGATTGGTTTGTGAATGAAAAGAAACTTGGCGGTACACTTGGAAATCTGATTGAGAGAATCAATGATCTTGGCGTGAAGTTTGGTATCTGGATCGAGCCGGAGATGGTTTCAGAAGACAGTGAGCTCTATCGAAAACATCCGGATTGGGCATTGACGATTCCGGGAAGAAGGCCGGTCAGAAGCAGAAATCAGCTCGTACTTGATTTTTCAAGAAAAGAAGTTGTAGATGAAATTTATAGTCAGATTTGCAAGGTATTAGATCAGGGAAATATTGAATATGTAAAATGGGATATGAACCGAAGCTTGATGGACATCTATTCAGCGACTACGAAAGACCAGGGAAGAGTGTTACATGATTATGTGCTGGGACTTTATGATTTTCTGGAGCGTCTTGTACAGAGATATCCGAATCTTTTGATTGAAGGCTGCAGTGGCGGAGGGGGAAGATTTGATGCAGGGATGATGTATTATACTCCGCAAATCTGGTGCAGCGATAATACAGATGCAATTGACAGACTACAAATCCAGTATGGAACATCCTTTGGTTATCCGGTGTCAGTAGTTGGCTCTCATGTATCAGCTGTTCCGAACCATCAGACGGGAAGAAAAACTCCGCTTCACACAAGAGGAGTTGTGGCGATGTCCGGAACATTTGGATATGAGCTGAATCTTATGAACCTTTCAAAAGAAGAGAAACAGGAGATCAGAGAGCAGATTGCAGAATATAAAAACTATGCGCCAATCATTCAGAACGGATTATATTATCGTTTATCTAATCCGACGGAGGAAGAAATCTGTGCATGGGAGTTTGTTTATACTGATGAAAAAGAGCAGAGCAAAGTACTTCTAAATATAGTAATGCAGGCAATCCACGGAAATATGACAGTAAATTATGTTAAGCTTCAAGGCCTTGAAGAAACAGCCGTGTATCGGGAAGAGAAGAGTGGAAAAAGGTATACCGGATCAGCACTTATGTATGGAGGTATGCCATTGCCTGTGGAATTGGGAGAATATCAGGCATATCAGTATTGTTTTGTGAGGGAATCTTGAACGAATTGTTGATAATGAAATAGAAAGTGATGAGAAATGTGAATAATATAGAAAAAATATTTACGCAGCGTATGGAAAAGCATCAGGATGAACTGCGCTGGCTTTACATGGAGTTGTATGGAAATGATGCAATGTATGCAGAACTTTGTGAGCAGATGTATGATTATTATTCAAAGCGTGGCACAGAATTAAAAAAGAGAGATGCTAAGAAAGAGAAGAATCCGGACTGGTTTAAAGAAAAAGAAATGCTTGGCATGATGTTATACATTGATAACTTTGCCGGCAATCTGAAAGGTGTGGAGAAAAAGTTAGCATATTTAAAAGAGTGCAATGTAAATTGTATTCATCTTATGCCATTTTTGGATACTCCGAAAGGAAAATCAGATGGCGGATATGCAGTGGCAGATTTCAGGAAGGTGAGGCCGGACCTGGGAACGATGAAAGATCTGGCAAGATTGACAGAAAAATGTCATGAAAATGATATGAATGTGTGCATGGATTTCGTGATGAATCATACTTCTGAGGAACATGAGTGGGCAAAACGTGCCAGAGCAGGCGAAGGAGAATATATGAGCCGTTATTTCTTCTATGATAACGGAGAAATTCCGTCAAGATATGAAGAAACTGTTCCACAGGTGTTCCCGACAACAGCACCTGGAAACTTTACATGGCTTCCGGAAATAGGGCATTATGTGCTTACGACATTTTATCCGTATCAGTGGGATTTAAATTACCGCAACCCAAGAGTATTTAACGAGATGATGTATAATTTCCTTTTCCTTGCAAATCAGGGAATGGATATCATCCGAATTGATGCAGTTCCTTATATCTGGAAAGAACTTGGAACGAGCTGCCGAAATCTGAAAGAAGTACATACAATTGTAAGAATGATGCGCATGATCGCGGAAATCGTCTGCCCGAGTGTGATACTGCTCGGTGAAGTTGTCATGGAGCCGGAAAAAGTGGTACCGTATTTTGGTACAGTTGAAAAACCGGAATGTCATATGCTATATAATGTTACAACAATGGCAACAACGTGGAATAGTATTGCAACAAGAGATATCCGGCTTTTGAAGAAGCAGATGGATATTGTAAGTCGTTTGCCGAAGCAATATACATTTTTAAATTATCTTCGTTGCCATGATGATATTGGTTGGGGACTTGATTTTGATACCATGAAGCAATGGGGAATGGAAGAACCTTCCCATAAACGTTATCTGAATGATTATTTCACAGGAAAGATAGAAGGAAGTGTCAGCCGCGGAGAATTATATAATGACGATCCTGTAACACAAGATGCAAGATTTTGCGGAACGACAGCGTCTATGTGTGGAATTGAAGCAGCGGGATTTGAAGGCAACAAAGAGAAAATGCAGATAGCGATACAGGAAGATTTGATGTTGCATGCTTATATGTTGACACAGTCGGGAATTCCGATGCTTTATAGTGGAGATGAGTTAGGACAGGTAAATGATTATAGTTATAAAGAAAATCCTGAAAAAGTATCTGATTCACGGTATCTCCACAGAGGTGCTTTTCAGTGGAAACTTGCGGACAAGAGGAAAGATCTTTCTACCGTACAGGGACAATTATTCCAGATGTTGAACCTCCTGGAACAGATTAGAAGACAAGAAAAAATCTTTTCTCAGGAAGCGGAAGTGTATACTTATGATGTTCACAATGACAGCATTTTAGGAATACTTAGAGAATATAAGGGCGAGCGTTTCATAGCACTGTTTAATTTCAGTGAGAGAGAGCAGACAGCGTGGATGCAGGAAGAAGGAATTTTCAGAAATCTGGTGAATGGTGAGATTATAGAAGTGAAAGATCCGGTTTTAAAGGGGTATGATTTTGTCTGGATGAAATAGACCAATGGGGACGGGGTTTAGTGGCTTTTTTTCGAGCAAAAAAGCCACAAAAAACCCGACCCCATTTGCGAAAATATTTAAAAAAAAAAAAAATTTTGAAAAAGAAACGTGACAGTGTATACTAAAAGAAAAAGCGGTGATTCTATGAAAACAAAATTTAGTGAGTATTTGACGAAATTACGTAAATCTCGGGGCTACACTCAGGCACAGACGGCAGAAAAACTGGGGGTTTCCAGATCGACTTATACCAATTATGAGAATGGAAACCGGACACCGGATTTTGAAGTACTGGAACGAATAAGTGAGGTGTTAGTCTGTTCCTTAGATGAATTATTTGGAAGAAAACCAATTTATGTTGCAAATTGTGACATGCTAAAGGAAGACAGCATTCTGTACAATGTGGCAGATATACAAGAGGAAAAACCGAAACTTGCAATAGGAGTACAGGACTTTCGTGATTTGCGTGAAAAACAGGCATATTATGTGGATAAAACACAGTTTATTGAACAGTTTTTAGAATCCTGGTATCAGATTACATTAATTACAAGACCGAGAAGATTCGGTAAGACACTTAATATGTCAATGCTGGCAGAATTTCTTGACTGTACAAAAGATTCTTCCGATTTATTTTATGGAACAAAGATTACAAAATCTGACCACTACAAGGAGCTGAATCGATATCCTGTTGTATTTTTGTCGTTCCTTAACGTGAAAGCGGGGGATGCAGAGTCTTTGTGTTATGCATTGCAGGATACTGTGCGCGCGGAGTATGAACGTTTTTATCAGATGGTTAATGATGGAAGACTGTCAGAATTCCAGGTGAAAACATTTAATATGATTTATAACAGTTTATGTCAGGAAAGCATTGGAAAAGAAATAGAAAATCATCTGATTCGTTCAATTGTTGTTCTTTGTCAGGTACTGAGTACGTATTATGGGGAAAAAGTATTTTTGTTGTTAGATGAATATGATACTCCATTTATGTCTGCAAATTCCGAAGGATATTATGACGAAGTAAGAGCTATGCTGAATCGTTTTCTGGCAACATCCCTGAAAGGAAACGATTATCTTCAAAAGGCAATTCTGACAGGGATTCAGAGAATTGCGAAGGAAAATATATTTTCAGGGCTTAATAATTTAGTTGTCTGCACAGTGCAGGACGAAGATTATGATGACTGTTTTGGTTTTACAGAGCAAGAAGTAAAAGAGTTGCTTACTTATTGTAAAGCAGAATTTTCAGATGAGCTGAAAAAGATGTACGATGGATATCATTTTGGCAGTACGGATGTATATAATCCATGGTCAATATCGTGTTATGCGGCGAGAAGAAGGATGGATTCTTATTGGGTTAATACAAGCGAAAACAGTATTTTACGTAATGCACTTGAAGTACAGGGAAGGTCGTTTGAGAAAGAATATGAGACCTTGATCACAGAAGGCGAAGTAGAAGTGACAGTAGATTTTTCGATGGCTTATTATGAAAAAATGGACGAAGCAAATCTATGGGGACTTCTTGTAAATGCCGGGATTGTAACAATTACAAAAGAAATCGAAGAGGATTATTACAGACTCCGGGTTCCTAATCTGGAAGTGTGGAAAGTGTTCAAAGAATTAACAGCATGTCATCTGCAAATCGATGAGAGACAGATGGAAAAGATGTTAAATGCTCTTAAAAGAAAGGATATGGAACGGTTTGCAGAAGAGTATCAGAGAGTTCTTTTGGAATTGCCATCTTATCATGATCTGAAAGATGAGAATAGTTACCATATGATGACACTTGGGATGTGTGCATTCCTTAGAAAAGATTATGATATCAAAAGCAATCGGGAAACCGGGGAAGGCAGAAGTGATATCTGTCTTTATGCAAAACGTGACAGATATCCAAATCTAATTTTGGAATTTAAGTATACCAAAGATGAAAAAGACGATTTAGAAAAGCTTGCAGAAAAGGCACTGGAACAGATCAAAGAAAAACAATATGATGCAGAGATGACCGGAGAAGTGTGTTATATTGGACTGGCACATTGTGGGAAAAAATCTTGTATCAGATGGAGAGAAAACGGTTGACATCTCCCAGACAAGCTTTTATACTAAGCATGTGAAGAAAACACGGGGAGCTTGTGTACCAGGCTGAGAGGAAGTTGAGAACTTCGACCCATAACCTGATTTGGATAATGCCAACGTAGGAATGTATAAAGCAGTACTTTAGAGAGATACATTTGTTGGTATCTCTCTTTCTTTATAATCAGGCAAAATTGATAATTGAAGATTGAATAAGTTGAGATTGAACAAGAGTTCATGAAGGGGTGCACCACCACGGGTACATTTCTTTCATGAACTCTTTTTTCATTTCATAAGGAAAGGAGCAGTTATGATTACAGTAAATGGAAAACAGATTCAACTGGCATCTGAAATGAGTGTTGCAGATTATCTGGAACAGAATAATTATCAGATAAAAAGGATTGCGGTGGAATTGAATGAAGAGATTCTGCCAAAATACAGTTACTCAGATACAATGCTCAAAGACGGAGACCGTCTGGAGGTTGTGACATTTGTAGGAGGGGGCTGATATCAAATGGCATCTGAAAAAATATTAAGCAAAGAGGAAATTACAGCAGCGTTAAATGAGCGTCATACCACAGAAAAGCAGAAATTATTGTCGCAAGGACAGGTGACAATAGCGGGACTGGGCGGATTGGGCTCGAATGTGGCTTATTCGCTTGCAAGAATCGGTGTAGGGCATTTACATTTGATAGATTTTGATGTCGTGGATATTACAAATTTGAACAGGCAGCAATATTTTATGGAGCATATAGGAATGCCAAAAACAGATGCATTGAAATCGTTGCTTTTGAAAATCAATCCTTATCTGGATATTCGCACGGATTGTGTGAAGGTGACGGAAGCGAATCTGAAAGAGCTGTTTGAGGATGCACAGATTGTCTGCGAGGCATTTGATAATCCAGAGGCAAAGGCGATGCTTGTAAATGGAATTCTGGAATATTTTCCGGAAAAGAAGCTTGTGTCAGCAACAGGAATGGCCGGTTATGAGAGTAGCAATACGATAAACACGAAGAGAATGATGAAAAATTTTTACTTGTGTGGAGACCGTGTGACAGAGCCGACTTATGGAAACGGATTGATGGCTCCAAGGGTGGCAATCTGTGCGGGGCATGAGGCAAATATGATCACACGCCTACTTCTTGGAGAAGAGGATGTCTAAAAGGGCATCTTGGGATTAAAAAACAAGGTGATTATTCTAAAAAATCACAATATAACATAGAAAGAAGGACTTAAATCATGAATCAGAAGGATACATTTACACTTGGCGGAAAAGAATTTAATTCACGTTTTATTTTAGGATCAGGAAAGTTTTCATTGGATCTTGTGAAAGCATGTGTAGAAAAAGCGGGGGCAGAGATTATCACGCTTGCCCTCCGTCGTGCTAATGAAGGTGGGCTTGCAAATATTCTGGATTATATTCCGGAAAATGTAACACTTCTTCCGAATACTTCAGGAGCAAGAAATGCAGAAGAGGCAGTTCGTATTGCAAGACTTTCCAGAGAAGTTGGATGTGGTAATTTTGTGAAAATTGAGGTTGTAAGAGATTCCAAATATCTTCTTCCGGATAATTACGAGACAATCAAAGCAACAGAAATTCTGGCTAAGGAGGGCTTTGTAGTTATGCCGTATATGTATCCTGATTTGAATGCAGCAAGAGATCTTGTCAATGCGGGAGCTGCTTGTATTATGCCTTTGGGAGCACCAATCGGCTCCAATAAAGGTCTTTGTACAAAAGATTTTATCCAGATTTTAATTGATGAGATTGACCTGCCAATTATTGTTGATGCAGGAATCGGACGTCCATCTCAGGCTTGCGAGGCAATGGAAATGGGAGCAGCTGCAGTTATGGCAAATACAGCAATTGCGACAGCAGGAAATGTTGCAGAGATGGCAGAGGCATTTAAGAAAGCAATTGAGGCCGGAAGAAGTGCATACCTTGCCGGACTTGGAAGAACACTGGAACGAGGTGCAAGTGCATCTTCACCACTGACAGGATTTTTGGAAGACTAGGGGGATGTGAAGATGGAAAATACACATATTAATGAAAGTATTTTAAGCGAAGAAATTCTGGAAGATCAGAAGAAAAACAGAATTGATCATATGACATATCTTCCGGGAATGGAAGACATTGGTTCGGAAATTATGGATCAGGTAATAAGTGCAATGGAGGAATATGATTACAGTAAATATACAGCGGCAGATGTAAAAAATGCGATTGCACATTCGGAGCGTACACCGGAAGATTTCAAGGCACTTTTATCTCCGGCAGCGTTACCATTTCTGGAAGAAATCGCACAGGTCGCACAGCTGGAAACAAGAAAACATTTTGGAAATAGTGTTTATATGTTTACTCCGATCTATATTGCAAATTATTGTGAGAATTATTGTATTTATTGTGGATTCAACTGTCACAACAAAATTAACCGTGCACAATTAAATGCACAGGAGATTGAAAAAGAAATGGCGGCGATCGCTGAAACCGGATTACAGGAAATTCTGATCCTTACGGGAGAAAGCTGTAGCAAATCTACAGTAGAATATATAGGTGAAGCCTGTAAGATTGCAAGAAAATATTTTAAAGTAATCGGTCTGGAAATCTATCCGGTTAATTCGGATGAGTATGCATATTTGCATGAATGTGGTGCGGATTATGTTACAGTATTCCAGGAAACCTACAATTCGGATAAATATGAGACGCTGCATCTGGCAGGACATAAAAGGATCTTCCCATATCGTGTCAATGCACAGGAGAGAGCTTTAAAAGGAGGTATGCGAGGCGTTGGTTTCGGAGCGCTTCTTGGATTGGATGATTTCAGAAAAGATGCATTTGCAACAGGATATCATGCATACCTTTTACAACGAAAATATCCCCATGCAGAGATTGCATTTTCATGTCCGAGACTTCGTCCGATTATTAATAATGACAGAATCAATCCGATGGATGTCCATGAGCCGCAGCTTTTACAGGTAGTCTGTGCATATCGTCTGTTTATGCCATTTGCCAGCATTACAGTTTCAACGAGAGAGTGCGCACGTGTCAGAGATAATCTGGTAAGTATTTCAGCAACAAAAATTTCTGCGGGGGTAAGTACAGGAATTGGAAGTCATGTGGATGATATTGAAGATAAGGGTGATGACCAGTTTGAAATTTCGGATGAACGTTCTGTAGATGAGGTATATCAGGCGTTATTAGAGCGTCATTTACAACCGGTTATGAGTGATTACATTTACGTGTAAATCAGACTTCATTTGAGTCGAGTAAAGATTTTATACATAAAAACAAAGGAGACGAAAAATGAATTGCGATTTGGCAAGGCAGGATTTCAGAATCATAGCAGTTAGTAATCGTAAATTGTGTGAAAGACCATTTACAGAGCAGATAGAACGTGTATGTCAGATAAAGCCAGAAGCAATTATTCTGCGTGAAAAAGATTTGTCAGAAGAGGAATATAAAATTTTGGCTGAAAGGATAATGGAAATCTGCAAACAGTATCAGGTTACATGTATTTTACATACTTTCTGGAAAACAGCTGCTAAGCTTGGCTGCACTTCGATACATCTTCCTATGGCAGAATTAAGAAAACTTCCGGAAGAAGAGAAAAAACATTTTAAAGAAATAGGTACTTCTGTTCATTCTGTGGAAGAGGCAGAAGAAGCAGTCAATCTTGGAGCAACGTATTTGACAGCGGGGCATATTTATGTGACAAACTGTAAGAAAGGCGTTCCGCCAAGAGGAGTTGGATTTCTAAAAGAGGTTTGCAGCAGGGTGAAGCTTCCTGTATATGCAATCGGAGGAATCCGGTTTGATCAAGAACAGTGGGAAGAACTAAAACAGGCAGGCGCAGAAGGAGGATGCATCATGTCTGGGATGATGAACCTTTAGGTGAACCTTTAGGGACGGGGATTTCCGGCTTTTTGAAGCCGGAAACCCCCGTTTTTACATATAAAGCAAAAGAAAAATCAGAAGTCATAAAATAACTTACTTGAAAAGACTGGACTTACAAAGAAATAAAATGTACACTGAAAAGAAGCTCAAAAAAATGAAGCTATTAATTAGGAGGAAATATAATGAAGAAATGGCTGGCAATTGGAGGTCTTATACTGGTTACGGTCATATGGGGCGGAGGCTTTGTGGCAAGTGATATGGCATTGGAAAGTATGAAGCCTTTTCAAATTATGATGGTAAGATTTTTGCTCGCATCTGTACTTATGGGAGTGATTAGCAGAGGGCAGCGAAAAAGTGAAGAAAAATTAAAAGACCGTGCAGGAGCCATAAAAGCAGGAGTCTTGATGGGAGTAACGCTTTTTATGGGATTTGCTTTCCAAATTATTGGATTGCAGTATACGACACCTTCAAAAAATGCATTTCTTACAGCACTTAATGTAGTTATTGTGCCGTTTATAGCATTTGTTATTTTAAAGAAAAAAATCGGTGCAAAGGGAATTATTGGAGCAGTTATGTCTGTTTTCGGAGTTGCATTACTTTCTTTGAATGGAAATTTTACAGTAAGTCTGGGAGATGGTTTAACATTATTTTGTGCCGTTGGATTTGCATTTCAAATATTTTTTACTTCGGAATTTGTAAAAAAATATCCGGCATCTGTACTAAATACGGTTCAGATGTTTACCGCATTTGTATTATCAGCAATTAGTCTTATGATTTTTGGGGAAAATGATTTCCAGGTCACAACACAAGGCTGGTTAAGTGCGTTATATTTGGGAGTAGTAAGTACGACAATCTGCTATTTGCTTCAGACTGCATGCCAGAAATATATAGATGAGACGAAGGCAGCAATCATCCTTTCCATGGAATCTGTGTTTGGAACAATCTTTTCAATCATGATTCTTCATGAGGTGGTTACCGTTCGTATGGTAATCGGATGTGCGGTTATATTGGCGGCAGTTATTATTTCTAATATGTCTGAGACATCAGAGAAAATAGAAGATAAAGAAATTTGCAGAATATAAAAAATAGGGGAAAACAATATGTTATCACAATTAAAAGAAAAATATATTGGTGATGCAGCATTTTATAAGAGATATCTTTGTCTTGCATTACCGATGATTTTGCAAAATGCCATTACGAATCTGGTTAGTTTTCTTGACAATATTATGGTCGGTCAATTAGGAACAGAGCCGATGTCGGGAGTAGCCATTGTCAACCAGCTGATATTCGTGTATAATCTGGCAATTTTTGGGGCAGTGTCAGCAGCAAGTATTTTTGGGGCACAATATTTTGGTAAAGGAAACCATAAGGGACATATGTACTCTTTTCGGTTCAAATTATATGCAACATTAACTGTGACGGCATTAACAATTCTTTTGTTTATTACGAAAGGTTCCGCACTGATATCTTTATATCTGACGGATACGACGGGAAGCGGAGCAACAGAAGTTGCATTACAGTATGGATTGGAATATCTTGCGATTATGATGGTGGGACTGATTCCATTTGCAATAAATCAGTCTTATGCAACGAATATAAAAGAGACAGGACAGACATTGATACCTATGATAGCCAGTTTTGTAGCTGTTGGAACAAATGCAATTCTGGACTATGTACTGATTTTTGGACTTGGACCGATTCCAAAACTCGGAGTTGCCGGTGCGGCACTTGCAACAGTGATTGCACGTTACATAGAAGCGTTGATTGTAATTGTGTGGGCTCATGCACATAAGGAGAAGAACCGATATCTTGCAGGGGCTTACAGAGGTTTAGGAATACCAAAATCAGAGTTTAAAGCAATCATTATAAAAGGTTTCCCGCTTATGCTAAATGAAATTTTATGGGCAGCGGGCATGACAACAGTAACGCAATGCTATTCTATCCGAGGGTTAGAGGTTATTGCCGGATTAAATATCGCAACAACGATTACAAACTTGTTTAATATTATTTATATTCAGCTTGGTGCGTGTATCAGTATTGTTGTCGGGCAGTATTTAGGAGCAGGAAAATTAAAAGAAGCGAAGGACGCTGACAATAAAATGATTGTTTTCAGTGTGTTTTGTTGTGTAGTTGTTGCAGTGGGAATGTTGCTGATTGGCGGATTTTTCCCACAAATCTATAATACTTCCGAACAGATTAAAGCACTGGCTAAGAGTTTTATTGCTGTTTCAGCGATTATTATGCCGTTTTGTGCTTTCAGCCATTCATCTTACTTTACTCTGCGTTCGGGAGGAAAGACGATGGTTACGTTTTTATTTGATTCAGTATTTACATGGGTAGTTGTAGTGCCATCAGCATTTATTCTGGCACATTTTACAGGACTTGGAATCGTGAGTGTGTATTTCCTGGTTCAGGCAACAGAGATGATTAAAGTAGTGATTGGATATTTTATGGTAAAAAGTAACGTATGGGTTGTACAAATGGTATAAGCCGACAGGGACGGGGTTTCCGGCTTTTTTGTAAGCAAAAAAAGCCGGAAACCCCGTCCCAAAATGGCACTAGGAGGAAAAAAGATGAGTTATATTACTACATATACAAGGAAACATTTTGACCCGGTAAACCC
Organism: Ruminococcus sp. B05; assembly: GCF_003628495.1. Lineage (NCBI taxonomy): Bacteria > Bacillati > Bacillota > Clostridia > Eubacteriales > Oscillospiraceae > Ruminococcus > Ruminococcus sp. B05. The sequence continues at coordinate 16,939 of NZ_RBZR01000030.1, forward strand.
TGATCCGGAATTAATCTGTATCGAAGATATTGCTCATGCACTTCCGCTAATCTGCAGGGGGAATGGACAGGTTAGTTCATTTTGGTCTGTGGGGGAGCACTGTATTTTGTGTTCAAAAGAAGCTGTGGCAAGGGGCTATGAGGATCGACTGGTATTGGCACTTCTTTTGCATGATGCGAGTGAATGTTATATGTCAGATGTTCCACGTCCGTTAAAACAAATCATGGATATATATAACAAACAGGAAAAGCATTTGCTCGATGTTATATATACAAAATTTCTTGGTTCGACATTAAGCGAAGAAGAGGAACGTCAACTAAAAGAAATTGATGATGCAGTTTTATGGTATGATCTGAAATATTTATTAGGTGAAGGAGAGGAAGCTGAAAAGCCCAAACTTCATGTAAATGTTGATTATACAGTACGTAAATTTAAAGAAGTGGAACAGGAATATTTGGAATTATTTGAAAAATATACTTGCAAATAAATTCTTTTGAAATATTGACAAGTTATAAAACATATGATATATCTATCATAACTCTTTGCACTGCATATAAAACTACAGTACAAACTGAGCAGACCGTGATAGATTATCATGGAGTCGGGTCACACAGGTGACAGTGGAATGAATCCTTGCATCCACGGGACAGTAGTTGCTTATACTGGTTCGTGGGTGTTTTCTTATTTCTTTGAAAACGTATCATAATTAATTCCCACATATATTAGTGACATAGAGCTATCTTATTTATTTGGAGGTAACGAATATGGAAACAAGTGATTTTCAAAAGGTGGCAAATAAGGTATCATTTATTACGATTATTGGAAATATTGTATTGTCGTTGTTGAAGCTTTTCGCAGGAATCATAGCACATTCCAATGCAATGATCAGTGACGCTATTCATTCCGCATCAGATGTATTTAGTACATTTGTAGTAATCATCGGAATAAAAGTATCTTCGAAAAGTGCTGATAAGGAGCATCCTTATGGTCATGAGCGTCTGGAATGTGAGGCGGCGATCATTCTGTCGCTGGTTTTATTTATCACAGGACTTGGAATCGGGCTGGAAGCATTAAATAATATAATGCAGGGAGAATATAATAACCTTCAGGTTCCGGGAATGTTGGCATTGATTGCTGCAATTATATCAATTGTCAGTAAAGAAGGTATGTATTGGTATACAAGACATTATGCCAAAAAAATTGATTCCAGTGCATTGATGGCAGATGCGTGGCATCATCGTTCCGATGCGATTTCTTCGATTGGAGCACTTATCGGAATTGCAGGTGCGAGATTAGGATTTCCAATAATGGATTCCATTGCAAGTTTAGTTATCTTTGTATTTATCGTAAAAGCAGCCTATAGTATTTTCAGAGATGCTATGGATAAGATGGTAGATCACTCTTGTGACGAGGATACAGAAAATGCAATCCGCGCGTGTGTAAGAAAGAATAAAAATGTGCGTGGAATCGATCTGCTTCAGACAAGAATTTTTGGAAACAAAATATATGTGGATATTGAAATCGCACTGGATGGAACTATGACTTTGCAGCAGGCACACAATATTGCAGAAGAAGTCCATGATGAGATAGAAAATGATTTTCCTAAGGTAAAGCATATTATGGTGCATGTGAATCCGGAAAAATAGAATGTCGAGGGTAGCCTTGAAATAGAAAGTATAGAGAAATGTAAATGAATGAAAATCAAAAAGGAAAAATATATTATCATCTTCCGGGATTATTTGAATTTTATGAATTATATAGCGTATTCCTTCCATTATTTCAGGAGCATAGAGAATATTTTTATGATTGGTGTGAAATAGGCTCTATATACGGTGCTCCGGCAGATTGCATCTGGGGAGGCGGACGAGTCGGATTTGGAGACTGCGATTCGCAAGCGGTGTTAAAAATGATGCAGAAATATGGAATTTCGGCAAGGCTTACATTTAGTAATTCATTATTGAAGGAAGAGCATTTATCAGATAAAAAGTGCAATGAATTGTGCGTACTGTTTGAAAATGTCAGCAAAAAACAGAATGGCATTATTGTTCACTCCGATCTGTTATTAGAATATTTGCAAAATAAGTATCCGGGATTTTATTTTGTATCATCGACCACGAAAGTTTTAACGGAATTTGAACAGCTCATGAATGAGGTAAACAGGTCAGAGTTTCGTTATGTAGTGCCGGATTTTCGGTTGAATAAGGCTTTTGATAAATTGGAGCAAATGACTGGAAGAGAGAAAGAGAAGATTGAGTTTTTGTGCAATGAATGTTGTTGGTTTGGGTGCAAAGACAGAAAATATTGTTATGAAACGGTCAGTCGGAAGAATCTGGGAGAAGATTGCCCAGAGCATCTGTGTCGTGCACCGGAGTCAGAACAAGGATATCTTTTTTCGAAAGCTATGACAAATCCTGGATTTATTGGTATTGATGATATAAGAAATATTTATATGCCAATGGGATTTTCAAACTTCAAAATAGAAGGTCGTAGCCTTGGCAGTGCATTAATTTTAGAATTTTTACTATATTATATGACAAAACCAAATTATCAGCTTCAAGTCAGAGAAGCAATATATTTAGATAATATGTTGGACTTGTTTTAGAAATACAATGTCTAAGGAGGAACGTAGTATGTGTACAGCAGCAACTTATAAAACAAAAGATTTTTATTTTGGAAGAACACTTGATTATGAATTTTCTTACGGAGATCAGATTGCGATAACACCGCGCAACTATCCGTTGCATTTCCGACATGCCGGTGATATGGAAAATCATTATGCAATCATCGGAATGGCACATGTGGCAGGCGATTATCCACTGTATTATGATGCCATTAATGAAAAAGGTGTTGGTATGGCAGGACTTAATTTTGTGGGAAATGCAGTTTATGCGGATGTTTGGTCAGGGGTGGATAATATCGCACAGTTTGAATTTATCCCTTGGATATTAAGCCAGTGTTCTTCGATCGTTGAAGTTCGTAAACTACTTGGACAGATTAATATTGTAAATACGCCATTTAGTGAACAATTTCCGTTGGCACAATTACACTGGATCATTTCAGACGAAAAAGAATCCATTACTGTAGAATCAATGGCAGATGGTATGCATATTTATGATAATCCGGTAGGAGTACTGACCAACAATCCTCCGTTCCAACAGCAAATGTTTCAGTTAAACAATTATATGCATCTTTCTCCAAAGCAACCGGAAAATAATTTCAGCAATGGGATTGAGCTTAATGCATATAGCCGTGGAATGGGAGCATTGGGGCTTCCGGGAGATTTGTCTTCATCATCTCGATTTGTACGTGTGGCGTTTACGAAAGTAAATGCATTTTCCGGTGAGTCCGAGGAAGAAAGTGTCAGCCAGTTTTTCCATATTCTCGGTTCGGTAGATCAGCAGCGTGGTTGTTGCGAAGTGTCAGATGGAAAATATGAGATTACATTGTACACTTCTTGTTGCAATGCTACAAAAGGAATTTATTATTATAACACATATGAAAACCATCAGATCAGTGCAGTAGATATGCATAGAGAAGATTTAGAAAGTCAGAAATTGATCTGCTATCCGGTTATTCAAGGAGAAAAAATAAACTTCCAGAATTAAGGGGTGCCGGTTGGGGACGGAGTTTGGTGGACCATTTGGGGACGGAGTTTAGTGGCTTTTTTGCTCGAAAAAAAGCCACTAAACTCCGTCCCCAAATGGTCCACCAAACTCCGTCCCCAAATAGTCTTGTATGAAAATAATGTTTTTGATAATATAAATATATTAAACTGTTTAAATGTCTTTTATCGATAAAGATCATATTGGCAGAGAAAATAATTTTATAAGAAGTGGTGAAAGAAATGAAAACATCTGACAGAGTCATCCTTCCTTTGGTTGGAAGTGCATTTCAACCGGGAAAGGCAGCAGAAGCAATTGAAAAAATAGAAGATAAGGAACTGGCGCAGATTGCACAGGGAGAATATTATTTCTTCTCAGCTCAGGCAGAAAAATGTGTGGAGATGGTAAAAGATTATCTGGATCATGATGATGTGATGCTCCGGCTATCGGCGGATATGCTTTATATATTTGCGAATCTTACACTTGGAGATCCTCAGGCAGCACAGCATACAAGGGAAGATGTGCATCAGTGTCTGACATGGGCAATGCAGGAGGACGCGCCTGTGAATGTAAAGGCAGCATGTCTGTTCGCATTTTATGTAATCAGCACATTTCTTCATATACCGCCGGAGAAAGGAACCCCACCACTTCAGCAGTACATTCCGTATCTTCCAATTGGACAACGATTATTTGCAGTGAGTCTTTTAGCACATGAGATTTATCTGAGACAGGATTATGCAAAGGCAAAAGGTGTTGTACAGGGTGCATTTCTGATGGCAGACGGAGTTTATCCGATTTCCATGATTTATCTGGGGTGCGTACAGGCAATGTGTCAGATTAATCTGAAAGAACAAGAAGAAGCAATTCAGACGGTGACCCGGGCATGGGAGAGGGCAAGACCGGACAAACTCATGGAACCATTCATCGAGTATCATGGTCTGCTTCAGGGGACTTTGGAAGTCTGTATAAGGAGAAAAGAGCCGGAAATGTACAAGAAGCTGGCGGATGGTGTACTTGCATTTAGCCGTGGTTGGATGAAGATTCACAATCCCAAGACGCAAAAGGCAGTGACGGATCTTTTGACTCCGCTGGAATTTTCCATAGCCATGCTGGCGTGCAGGGATTGGACGAACAAGGAAATCGCAGAACATCTGGGACTGTCTGTGAATACGGTGAAGCACTATGTCTCCGGAATTCTGGAAAAACTACAGATTGATAAACGTGATAAGATTAAAGATTTTGTAAATCAATAATATGATATGGAAAGTGTCTGTTTTACAGAGAAATTGTAAAATAGGCACTTTTTTTGCTTTCAACGGGCATGTGCGGATTGTATTTTTTTTGATACAATATGTATAGACACTTATTTTTGAGAAAAAAATGAGGAGGGATAATACATATGAAGAAACGTCTGATCAGTATGATTTTGAGTGCGGCACTGCTTGCAACATCGGTGCCGGTCACAGCATTTGCTGAAGATGCGAATACGCAGAATCCGGTTGTGCATTCGGAGGAAGGAACGTCTCAGGGTTCGAATGTGCTGAAGGAAACCAGCATTGACTATAAGAAAAATGGAGGAGCGTTTGTGGAAGGATACACGGCTCCGTCTAATTACGACGATCCGGTGACAGAACTTCCGGGAGCAGAGAAGATCACAAAAGCAGGATATGAGTTTGCCGGCTGGTATGATAATGAGGAGTTTAACGGGGAACCGGTTAATTTGCTTAGTACGGCTGATCATACTGGCAGCGTTGTCCTCTATGCAAAATGGACGGAACGTTACTATTATGTGGATATTCCACAGAAGGTCAATGCGAATGGGGATAAGTTTACGATAAAAGCGGATGCAGGTGGATTATATGACAAGGATTATGTGAGTGTGACAGTCCAGTCTGAAAATGACTGGAAATTAAAGAGTGGTTTACATAGTCTTGCATATGAACTGAGAAATCCGCAGAGTGGTTCGGCACTGGAAAATGGTTCGGTTGTCGCAAGTCTTACGAAAGATGAGAGCCATAAGCAGCAGGAATATGACTGCAACATTCTGGACAAACCGAACTATACGGGTGATTATACAGATCACCTGACTTTTGATATTGCATTTCAAGATACAACGTACAACATTAAATATGAGACAAATGGCGGAACTATCACGAAGAAGAATCCGCAGCAGGCAGATCAGATGCTCACAATAACAGAAGAGCAGTACCAGGCAGGAACTATTCTGAAGGATCTGCCGGCACCGGTGAAAAAGTCCAGTACATTTCTTGGCTGGTGTTACGATGAAGCATGCACCAGATATGTGGACAGTAAGGATCGTCTTTTGAGTGATGTGACACTGTATGCTTCCTACGCAGACAACCAGCCGATGGAAGAAGTGTCCATAGCGACTTATGCCAGAGCAAATGATGTGGCAACAGATTTTACGATTCCGGTGACGGATACAAGTGCTGCTATGACGCCTGACCAGGTGCGGAAAAATTTCACGATAAAAAACGTGACAGATTCTTCCGAAATGGTTACGGTAGATGTGACCGAAGGAGCAGACCATACATTTACGATCAGTAATCCGAACGGATGGACACCGGGGGCGGCCTATAAGTTGGAGCTTCAGGAAAAGGCATTATATTTTACAGGATTTGACCCGACGATCCGTGTCTATGATTTTACGGTCTACCGCGAAGAAGTCAAAAATGTAGAGTTAAATAAAGAGATTAAGTATATTCACAAGAAAGAGCTGTCCAATCTGACTGTAAATGGAAAGAAAGTAGAGGAAGTCTCAATCGCGGCAATGACGATTGGAACAGACGGTTCCCTGACCGAAGAAGGCAGTGACACGACCGGAACATTTACTTATAAGAAGCAGTTAGAAGTCGGCGACCAGGTCGCAATTTATTCCAGTGATGTGATCCCGACCATGGATATGTCCTCTGGTGACAACAGTGATGTGTCATTTATCGAGATTACAGGAGCGGACGGGGACAAGTATACATATCGCGGCTCCAGACCGGAAGATGTGCTCTTTATGCCGGATGTGCTGCCGCTTTCTATGGACAAAGATCAGGATGGTGACCCGGATAATAACAGTGTAACGATTAATGTCAGTGACCTGACCTTTGGTGATGATGCTATGAGCCAGGCTATGGATCTGGATAGTGAGACAACCATAGATGAGGGCGATTATCTGGCAATTTACACAGGTACAATGGGAGAGAATGGAAGCGGAGCTGTGTCTCTCTATGGAGAGATTACGAGCGTGCTGTTATCTGGAGACAAATATATAGTAAGCTATATTCCTGTGAGCGAAGAAGATATGCGTCAGACTATGGACGTGTATCAGAAGGAAAATGTAGAAGGTGAGGAGCTTCTGGAAGATACAGATGTGCAGGCGCTGGAAGAGGATATTGAGACACAGGCAGTAGACAGCGGATTTGCATCAGAAGTTGCAGAAAGAGTTGCTGATGCGGCAATGGAGACAGAATCTTTTGAGGAGCTTCAGGAATCTCTCAAGGAAGATATGAATGCAGATATCATGATTCAGAGCCAAAGCTATGGTCAGTTGAGAAAGGCAAGAGCCGCAGGTGGGGCAGGCGGTTCCCGTGTGGAATTAGGAGTACCGACTGTAAAAGCAAATCTCGGCACGACACTGAAACATTTTGACGGAGATGTGAGTGGACTAAGGCTTGCACTGGAGATTGGCGTGCCGATTACGATTCATGTGAACCGGGGCGCAGACATCGAGATCATGATCACAGCGACATTTGAACAGGAAGTGCGAGTATCCATCGATGTGGACGGTTCAGCCGTGTGGAAAACATGGGGATTTATTCCGTACATTGCAGATTATCGCGTAACGGCATCTCTGGAATTATATGAATACACAGGAATCGGACTGAATGTCAACTTCAAGACTGCAGAAACCGGAAACCCGGTATCTGATTCCAGTTCGAAATTACGAAAAGGTGTCAACAAGATTACCGAAGAGCTGAAGAATATGATGGAGAATGGCGAGGATTATCTAAATTCTGCATCAGGTCTCGTCAGTGGCGGAGATGAAATATCCGTATCCAAGTCTCTGGCAGAGAGGTACTCGGAACTTCTGGCAGACGAGGCAGACTGGGTGGAAATCTACAAGCGTCCGCTGGTAGACCAGCATTTCCGTGTGCTTTTGATCATCGACATTCAGGTGAAGCTGGAATTCGTTGTTTCCGCAAATGTGAACATTTCCATCGGAATGACGTACTGGTATAAGAATGCGAAAGAGTATGTCTTCTGTGTACGAGTCAAAGAGCGGACGGCGACCAATGATACGATAGATCTGGTAGAGGAGCAGTATGAATTTACGGCATATGCTATGGGAACTCTTGGCATCAAAGCCGGTGTGAGACTGACGGTGCGTGTGGGATTATTATCAACGTCCATCGCCAGTGTTGGTATCTCGGCGGATGTGGGCGGTTATGCACAGGTCTGGGGTTACCTCTACTACGAATTGAAGTATACGGCATCGGCAGGACGAAGCAGCCGTGCTATGGGAGCTATGTATCTGGAAATTGGTATTTATCTGGAAGTGAAGTTCGAGGCACAGGCACTGTCCAATGCATTTACCTATAATCCGACACTTTACGAGAACGAGTGGCCGCTTTATAGGGTAGGTGTTCTGGAAAATGTACTGGATTTTGCTTATACCCAGGATAAGATTGCCGAGATTAATATGAAGCGGGAGATTCAGTCGGTTCAGATTCCGGATGAATATTTCAAGATGCAATATATGGACATGAAGACCGGACTGGACGACGGAAAATATTACGAGAAGATTTACGAAGATGATACAAAGTATTTCAACATTTCCATGACGAACAGTGCGTTTACGTATGATCCGGCGACCAATATTATCCGTGTAAATCCAGGTGATGAGCCGGAGCAGGATGGCGAGATGATCATTACATGGAAAAACCAGGAAGGTACCTTCAATACGAAGCCGTGTGCAAGAAAGATCAAGCTTCACTGGGACCGCCTGCGAGATGGTTACTATATTGCATTCCAGAGTAATGGCGGATCTTTCGTCGATGCAATTACCGGAAAATATAATGCCGGAATCAAGAAACCGGAAGATCCGGTAAGACTCGGATACACATTTGCCGGCTGGTATGAGGACATGGATCTCACCATTCCATACACCATTCCGGAAACCATGCCGGAAGAAGACAGACTTGTCTATGCAAAATGGGAAGCAGCCGATGTGGGTTATACAGTCGTAGATTATATAGAAGGAACGAATGGAACCTATGAAGCACAGACTCCGGTGAAAATGAGTGGCAGGACGCAAGAGAAAGTAAGCCCGGTTCCAAAAGAGCGTACGGGATTTGTAACACCGCCGCAGCTTACGGAGACTGTAAAAGCAGACGGCAGTCTGGTCATCAATTACTATTATGCAAGAAATAAATATACACAGACATTCAAGTCCGAAAAAGAGACGGAGAATGGAACTGAGACAGAAGTGATCGCAGACGGAAATTACCGATATGGAACCATGATGCCGACACCGGCAGTCTACAGACCGGGATATGAATTCCTTGGCTGGGAGGACGAAGAAGGCACTGAGGTTCCAAAGGAAGTTCCATCTGAGAACAAGACCTACATTGCAAAATGGAAAGCACTGGAAGGCATTACTTATACCGTGAAATACTACGTGCAGAATACAGATAACAGCGGATACAGCTTAAGCGAGACTGCGGCTCTGACCGGACAGATGGGAGAGAAAGTCACAGCAAAAGCAGCAGATTTTGACGAGAAAGTCTATCACTTAAAAGGTGAACTGCCGAAGGGAACGATCAAAGCAGATGGCAGTCTTGTATTGAAAGTGTACTATGATCTGAATGAGTACAAACTGACCTTTGATGCAAAAGGCGGAGAATCAGACCAGACAGAAGTGACGGCAAGATATGGTGACAAGATTGCATCACCGATGCCGACAAGAAAAGGCTATGTATTTGAAGGCTGGTATACAGACGAGGCATGTGAGAACGCATTTGGCCAGACGATGCCGGCAAAAGATATGACGGTCTATGCAAAATGGGAGAAGCAGAAAGTTAACTATACAGTCCGGCATCTGATGGAAAAATTGCCAGATGCAGAAGAAGAAAACCCGGGTGGAGATAAAGAAGAGTATCCGGACTTAGATAAACCGGTTGAGGAAGAAGATCCATATATCTTATATGAAGAGGAAGTCTTTGCGGCATATCCGGAAGATAAAGTGACGCCGGACGTGAAGCGTTACGAAGGCTTTACTTCACCGGAAACACAGACCGTGGTAGTGGACGGAAACGGCAACACAGTTATTGAATACAAGTATGCGAGAAATATCCATAAGCTGAAACTGGTAGACCGCGGGGTCGATGAAAATAATATGGAAGGATTCGGAATGCCATTTGGTGCGGCGATTACAGAAGTAGCAATCCGGGATGGATATCGCTTTGAAGGCTGGTATACAGATAAAGATTTCAACAATCGATTCGATGGAACCATGCCGGACAAAGATCTGACGCTCTATGCAAAACAGACACCGGTGATGAGCAACTATACCGTCTATCATTATAAAGAATCTGTAGATGGTTCTTACTTTGGTCTGACGGACGAAGAAGTATTAAGCGGACTGACAGAATCAGAAGTGACTCCGCAGCCAAAACAGTATGAAGGATTTACTTCGCCGGAGGCCAAAACAGAACAGGTAAATGGCTGGGGCGGACCGGATATCTGGTATTACTATACGCGGAACAGCTACAATCTGACTTATGTCCTGAATAATGGAGAAGATAACAAGACTTCAGAAGTTCGCTATGAGGCAGATATTACAAATACTCCGTCGCAAACAGGCTATGCATTTGCAGGCTGGTACACGGACGAAGCACTGACACAGCCGTACGTACAGACGACCATGCCGGCACATGACCTGACACTCTATGCAAAATGGGAAGCCGGAATGAAGACTTATCAGGTGAGACATTATCAACAGTCCATTGACAATTCAGAGCAGTATGATCTGGCAGAGACAGAAAATGTCACAGCTAAAACAGGAGAACATCTGACGCTGGCAGTAAAAGCGTATGAAGGATTTACAGCACCAAAGCCGGTTAGCTATGATGTAGTAGATGATGGCGAGATCACATATGTAGATTACAAATATACGCGTGACCGTCATCAGGTAACGATCTATTACAATAACGGTAATGACAGCGAGACAAAAGAACTTGCATATGGTGAGAAATGGGAGGAAAAACCATATCGTGCCGGTTATGCATTTGCAGGCTGGTATACAGACGCAGAGTTTACAAAAGCATTTGACGGAGTGGTTCCGGCACGTGACATCACACTTTATGCAAAATGGGATGTGCAGAGTGTAAACTACACAGTCAAGCATTGTCTGCAAAATGCCAATGATGACGGATATTCGCTGGGAGCACAGGAGAACTTCAACGCTGATACGGATACGGTTGTCACACCGGAAGTAAAGAACTTTGATGGATTTACAGCACCGGAGAAACAGCAGGTGACAGTCGAAGGTGATGGAAGAACAACGGTCATTTACCGTTACACAAGAAATGTGCATACGCTGACGCTTAAGAACTACGATGGTAAGACAGATAAGACGGTAGAAGCAAGATATGAAATGTCCATACCGAAGCCGACAAGAGCCGGTTATGCATTTACAGGCTGGTATACAGATGAAAAATGTACGAAAGAGTACAAAGCGAATATGCCGGATCAGGATCTGACACTCTATGCAAAATGGGAAGCAAACATCGTCAACTATGTAGTAGAACATTATCAGCAAAATGTACAAGGTGACGGTTATACGCTGAAAGAAAGCAGTCATGCACGGGCGGCTGCGGATAGCGAAGTGACACCAGAGATCATGAAATATAAAGGCTTCGAGGAACCAAAGACAGAGAAAGTGACCATTTCCGGAGACGGACAGACGACAGTGAAGTACTACTATAAGAGAAATGTACATACAGTCACATTTGACGCAGATTCCGGAACATTCGTTGCAGAAAAGGGTGAGGTCGACAGTAAGATTGTCGTGACCGGACGCTATGGCGCGAATATCACAGTGCCGAAAGCACCGACAAGAACCGGATACCAGTTCCTTGGCTGGGACGAAGAGGTGGAAATGACGGTTCCGGATAAAGATCTGACTTATAAAGCACAGTGGCTGAAGATGGAATATACCCTTCAGTTCAAGACGGGAGAAGGAACGTCTGTTTCACCAATCAAAGGAAATTACGGCGACAAGATAAATGCACCAGAAAATCCGACAAGAAAAGGATACATTTTCAAAAACTGGAGTGAGAATGGTAAGAAAGTGGACAAGCTTCCGACGACTATGCCGGCCGAAAGTCATATTTACACAGCAATATGGGAGCAGGAGACATACCAGATTACTTATGACTTAAATGGCGGAAGCATGAAGTCCGGGGAGAAGAATCCGACGACTTACAACGTGGATACCACTGTATTCAAACTGAAAAATCCAGTCCGGGCAGGATACACATTTACTGGTTGGAGCGGAACCCAAATTACAGGAGTAAGTGACAATGTGTCTGTAAAACAGGGTTCTACAGATAACCGGACATATAAGGCGAACTGGAGAGAGAATACATATCAGATTACATTTATCTTAAGCGGTACGGAGGCAAAAGGCTCAATGGCAGCAAAGACGGTCAATTACACGGAAAATGTAATACTTCCAAAATGCGGATTCACCTGCAAAGGCCACTCCTTTAAGAGATGGTACACCGTGGATAAGAAGGGCAAGAAAACTTATTACTCTGACCGGCAGAAGGTGTCAAAGCTGACCGATGTAAACGGCGGTGTTGTGACACTCTATCCGGAATGGGAGGCAAATGTGTACAATGTTACATTTGACTATGGTGACGGAAGAGCGAAGACAGTTAGAAAGACCAAATACGGTGATAAATACCAGTTCCCATCAGATCCGACACGTTACGGCTGGGAGTTCAAAGGCTGGAAAAAAGAAGGAGCCAACACAGCATTTGACATGAGTACGAAAGAGCTGCAGCTTCAGGACACGAAAGATATTACCTTATACGCAAGCTGGAAAGCGAACCAAAAATATTCTTACAGACCATCAAATTCCGGCAATACATATCGTGTGACAGATAAACATGAGTATACCAGATTTACTTATTATGTAGACGGTAATCAGACTTCTGTAAAGACAACCGGAGACAGTGGACTGAATCCGGCAAGATATCATTTGAATATGAAGAATATTTCCTATAATGCAGTACATCAGAATTATTCAAAGATGAGGATTAGGATTAGTTACAAGATTAAAATGGTAAAAGATGGTTATTCAGATCTGAGAATTTCCTACCATACGAAATCCGATAATAAGGATCACACAGAGTGGAAGAAAAATACGGAGGATCTGAAGAAGAAAAACGGTAAAACGATTACCTGTGAATATACACTTACGACCGGAAGCAAGATTGATGTGGACAGTCTGACGCTGGAATTTGATGCACATGGAATAGGACCGGATCGATATGATCTCAGCAATCTGAATGTAGATATTACATTTGAGTAGGAGGAAACAGATGAAAGAACATACAGGAAAAAATAAAATATTTATTATCATTATCATCTGTCTGTGTGCGGTCATCATTGCAGGACTGATTTGTTTCATGAAATTGAAAGGAGGTTCAGATTCGGCTTTTACGCCGGATCTGGATCCAAATGCGAAGACCCAGACGGCAGACGATACCGGGGAAAAGCCGACAGGAATCCGGATACCGGGTTATCCGTCCATTACGATTGAGGCAGACAAAAAAGACGTGCAGATGAACCTGATGAATCCGGAAGGAAACCCGTGTTACTTTACATTTGAAATCGTGCTTAACGACACAGGTGAGACCATCTACACATCAAAGATGGTAGAACCGGGGAAGGCAATTACAGAGGTGACATTAGAAAAGGCACTTGCAGCGGGAGAATATCCGGCGACTATCAAGATTACGACAGCATCACTCACGGATGGTTCTGCCATGAACGGGGCAAATGTAGAGACTACATTAATTGCACAGTAACAGGAGGGGAGAACGATGAAAAAGAGAAGTATCAGAACACGAATTTTTTTCGCACTATTGACTCCGGTGCTGTTTACCTGTGTGGAAAAGCCAGCCTATGCAGCAACCACTCAGACGGCAGGAAGTTCAACGGTCACCTATCATGTGGATCCTGCTTACCAGGTTACAATACCGGTAGATACAAGTATGCAGCTCAATGAGACAGAAGTTCCATATGGAAAAATTGTGGTAGATCAGGTGCAGATTGAGGATGGAAAATGTATCCAGGTGTCACTGTTAGCTGATTTTAACTTGAAGAATTCCAACAATTCAAAAGCAATAATTCCTTATCAGATTTTGGCTGGGGACGAGGCGGGAAGCCACCCATTTACATCAGCGCAGTATACAAAAGCCGGGGAAGAGACACCTCTTACTATCGCGATTAAAAAAGAAGACTGGAAGAAGGCGGTGGCCGGACAGTACTCAGATACGGTAACATTTACCATATCCTATGTAGACAAAAAGAAGTAAGGGGGGATTTCATGAGGGAAATAAAAGGAATTTCGTCAGGAAGTGTGGAAAACAGAAAAGTCAGAGTGACAACTGCACTAATTGCGACCATTCTGATTATAGCTGCGACAGTTATTGCCATGTATTTTACAACCCTGTCCGTTTTGGCAGCAGATGCAGGAAGCACATCGAATTTCCAGAGTACCATAAGTACGGCTGTACCGGATTCGCATAATATTCGTGTAGAAAAAAGTCATGCAGATGTAGTGATTGAAGGAGAAGAAGACCAGAGCGATGGAAACATGGATAACTTTGTTGTAGATCGTTTTGCCAAGCCGAAGATTCAGATCACACCGGAGAAAGGATGGAAGGTTTCAAGGCTGCTTCTGAATGGGGAAGATGTTACGGAACAGTTCAAGGACGGATATCTGACACTGGAAGAAGTCTGTGAAGATCTGACACTGGTCATTGAGACAGCCGAAGATACCAGCGGCGGAGAAAACAAAGACCAGGACAAAGATAAAGATCCGGGAAAAAATCCAGATAAGGATAAAGATCCGAATAAAGGAACTACAGGCAGTGGAAAGGGAAAGGACTCAGGGGAGAAGACTCCGATGAATAAGCTGAAGAACTGGAAGGCGGCAGTCACAGGAGATGAAGCCAGACCGATGCTTTATATAATAGCAGTGATTGCAGCAGGAGTGATTAGTGTGCTGATATTAAGAAGAAAAAGTAAATAACAGGGCCGGTTGGGGACGGAGTTTAGTGGCTTTTTTGCGAGCAAAAAAGCCACTAAACTCCGTCCCCAAATGGTTCTAACTCCCGTCCCCAACCTTCCATCCCAAAAGGTTTATTCTTTATCTAGTATTTTATTGAACCGGCTTAAGAAAGTTATTGTTGTGATTATCGCAGCAAGTATATCGCTGATCGGTTCAGCCAGAAAGACTGCAAATACTTTATTCTGAATAAAAAGTGGCAGGATAAAGATTAGAGGAATCAATAAAATCAGTTTTCTTAAACAGGCAAGCAACAGACTGACCTTTGCCTGCCCAAGGGCCATAAAACTTTGCTGGCAGCAGACTTGAAAACCGAGGGAAAAGATTCCGGCCATATAAATTCTTAAAGCCCATGCAGTATAAGTGATTAATTCTGTATTATTAGAAAAAATTCCGGCAAAGAGTCTTGGAAATGCAGTTACAATAATACAGAAAAGGGTTGTAAATATTGCACATACTTTAAATTGTGTAAAAAAGGCTTTCTTGACGCGGTCTTTATTTCCGGCACCAAAGTTGTAACTCATGATTGGCTGACCACCCTGACAAATTCCCTGAAGTGGTAAGGTGGCAAGCTGACTGATGCTTGTAATAATTGTCATGGCACCAACAGCAATATCTCCGCCGTATCTTGAAAGGCTGGAAGTAAAGCTGATCGAAAGGATACTTTCTGTGGACAGCATGACAAATGTGGAAACACCAAGTGCAAGACAAGGTAAAATAATATTTTTTTGTAATCTAAAATTTTCTTTCTTCAGATGTAAAATCGTCTTTTCCCCAGATAAGAATCTAAGAATCCATATTGCTCCGACTGCCTGACTTAAAACAGTGGCGATTGCAGCTCCTCTTACTCCGAGATTAAATACGAAAATAAAAATCGGGTCGAGAATGATATTGATTACGGCACCGATTATTGTTGTGAGCATGCTGATTTTGGCAAATCCCTGTGTTGTGATAAAGGGATTCATTCCAAGAACAATTAAGACAAAAATGCTTCCAAGAATATAAATTCTCGCATATGCTACAGCATAAGGGAGTGTTTTTGCACTCGCTCCAAATAAAGTCAGAAGTTTTGGTGCTAAAATAAAGAAAATTATGGTAAGGATTATGGACATAAGAACCAGAAGTGCGAAACAGTTTCCCAGAATTTGTTCAGCTGTTTTGTTATCCTTCTTTCCCATTGAAATTGCAGCACGTGGGGCACCACCGGAACCGGCAAGCATGGCAAATGCATTGATCAACATAAGGATTGGGGTAAATAATCCGACTCCGGTTAAAGCTGCGGCACCAACGCCTGAAATGTGTCCAATGTAGATGCGGTCTACAATGTTATATAAAAGGTTAATAATTTGCGCAACAACAGCCGGAATTGCAAGCTGTGCCAAAAGACGTGGTATTTTTTCAGTTTCCATCGCTTGTGTGTTAGACCTACTATTCATATCTGTGTTCTCCTAAATAATTATAAAATCAAAGAGTATTATATCCAGTTATCAACAAAAATTCAAGTATTGGGGAGGGGGTTAGTGAACCATTGGGGGTTGGGGTGCCAGTTGGGGACGGGGTTTAATGGCTCTTTTGGCTTGACCAAAAGAGCCATTAAACCCCGTCCCCAAC
>NZ_RBZR01000031.1:0-2549 GCF_003628495.1 Ruminococcus sp. B05
GGCGGGGGGTCTTAATGCTCCTTCTGCCCCCACAAAAAAAAGCCACTAAACCCCGTCCCCAACTGGCACCCCAACCAAATCAACTCTTACCAAATATTCATGATATGTTGCATTATCAGGCTGACTACAGTAATGCCAACCCAGCAGGATGCTCCAAGTAAAATTGGTTTGCCACCGGATTTTACCAGCTTGACAACATTGCTGTTTAAGCCAATTGCAGCCATCGCCATAATGATGAAGAACTTAGACAATTCTTTCAGTGGAGCGAATACATCTGCGCTCACGCCGAGACTCATGCATATAGTTGTGATAATTGCTGCAATGATAAAATACAGGATAAACATTGGAAATGCACGTTTCAGGCTGAAATTTCCGGTTGATTTTCCATCTTTTGCGGCTGACTTTGCACGAATCAAGGACAGAACCAGTGTAATTGGAATGATTGCCAGAGTACGAGTCAGTTTTACAGTGACAGCAGTATTCAGTGTTTCACTTCCAAGATTCCACATACTGTCCCAGGTAGAGGCAGCAGCAGTGACAGAAGATGTATCATTAATCGCAGTTCCGGCAAATATACCGAAAGCATTTCCGCTTGTAGTATCAAAACCGAGAGCATTTCCAAGGATTGGAAATAGTACAGCAGCGATGACATTAAAGAAGAAGATAACGGAAATTGCCTGTGCCACTTCTGTATCATCAGCGTCAATGACGGGTGCAGTGGCGGCAATTGCAGAACCTCCGCAAATGGAAGAACCAACTCCGACTAAAATAGAGGTATTAGAAGGAACGTTTAACACTTTGCGAAGCAGCCATGCGATAAGCAAAGAGGTACTAATTGTGCTGATGATAATCGGAAGGGACTGACGTCCGGTCTGCAAAATAACTCCGAGGTTCATACCAAAACCAAGGAGGACAACAGCGGTCTGTAAAATGATTTTGGAAGTCCATTTGATTCCGGCTTCTGCATTTTTTTTATTTGTCCAGAAACAAGTGATTACCATTCCGGCAAGAATCGCAATGACAGGTCCCCCAATGACAGGAAATATTTTTCCGATAAGCCAGGAAGGAATGGCAATAAAGAAACAAACCAGAATGCCGATAAGATTTTTCTTGATAAAATTCATGATAAATTCCTTTCTTTGAAATAGTTTTGTGTTTTGTAATTGAAATCGTTACGTTTTACATTATGTGTGACCAATAACTTGAATTTTACTAAACAATTACAAAGTATAACACTGGAAAACAATAATAAAAAATTATATAATGTTATTGAAAGATAAAAATATATTATCTCAGTCGAGAAGACTCCCACCTCTTCAGGTGGTGAGTAATAGCAAATTTGTCTCAGTGGGAGTCCAATCTCCGACTGAGATAAACGCTCCGCGAGGATGCGCAGTGATTCTGATAGGAATATGTCAGCTTCGATGACCAGAATCACGCGCCAAGTCTCACGGACATTCGACTTGAATGATAAAAAAGGAAAACAGCATGTTAGATTTTAGAATAGAAACATTTTTGATGGTTACTGAAACCATGAATTTCACAGAGGCGGCCAAGAGACTTCATATTACACAACCCGCAGTATCACAGCATATTCATTTCCTGGAGAAAGAATATGATACCAAATTATTTTCCTATCATAACAAGCGGCTTAAAATGACAGAAGCAGGAGCAATCTTAAAAAAGCGTCTCATGACGATGAAAAATGATCAGCTTGCACTGAAAAATGAAATCAAAGTGCAAGAAAACAAGAAAGAAGTCCTTTCTATTGGGGTTACAATGACAATTGGAGAATATGCGATTGTAGAGCGACTGGCGGATTTTTTGCTAAAACATCCCGAGATGAATTTGCATATCCATTACGGGAATACGGCACAACTGTTAACGTTGCTTGATAAAGGGGATATTAATATGGCATTGGTGGAAGGAAATTATCCGAAAGAAAACTATGAACATAGAAAATATAGCACCGAAGATTATATAGCAGTTTGTGCAGTCGAGCATAAATTCGAACAAGCAAATCCAAAAACAATGAAAGAGCTTTTGCAGGAACGTCTGCTTGTAAGGGAAACTGGTTCCGGAACGAGAAATATTCTGGAAGAATTATTGCTTGCAAGAGGAATGAAGATAGAAGACTTTCAGCATTATGTAGAAGTAGAAAATATGCATACGATTATAGGATTCTTAAAGAAAGACTGCGGAATTTCATTTATGTATAAAGTTGCAGTTGAAGACGAATTGAAAAAGGGGACGCTAAGAGAAATTCAACTCTCAGATTTTAAAATGCAGCATGATTTTGATTTTATCTGGGAGAAAGGAAGCATTTATGCAGAAAAATATCGTGCAGTGTGTGAAGAACTGCAAAGTTAGGGATCATTTAGGGACGGGGGCCATTTGGGGACGGAGTGATCTGATTCCTGTCAAGTAGACAAGTTAAATAACTAAAATAAAGTGCTGATGAACGATCGTACGAAATGCGCGGTCGTTTTTCTATGCACACCATTTTTCTTTATATTTCTCAATTCGTTTGTTACGTGGAATTAAATATT
>NZ_RBZR01000032.1:0-35800 GCF_003628495.1 Ruminococcus sp. B05
GGCGAAAGGGACGCGACTTTGTTCACCAAGGAAAAATCGAAATTGATGTAAACGAAAGGGCAGTTTGATAAAACCGCAAGACTGCTTTTTCGTTTACAACAACTCCGATTGTTTCCTTAACAATTTGACGAAATATTTGGCTGGCTTTCCCTATTTTACAGGCATCCCAGCTTTGCAGATTCCTGCTTGACTTTTCTTGTGGAATGAGTATAGACATTCATTGTGGTACTGACATCTGAGTGTTCTATAATTCCTGCACAGTCTTTGGTGCAGCTCTGTTTGCCAGAAGGTTACTTGCGTAGGTGTGACGTTTGTATTATCCATCCCGGAAGCATTATTACTTCTGGAATTTTTCTACAATATAAAGAAAAATGCAGATTACTAACACAAGTAATAGTGAAAAACATTTTTATATTGTTTATTATAATTATAGAGAACATATGGGGCACGAGAAAAGGCAATTATAAATTGAATTCAGAGAGTGATCCAATAGAAATTCTTTATTGTTGTATTGCGATTCCTCTAGGGTTACTCATTGTAGTAGCAACATTTTGGAGTATGTTCGGAAAGAACTCAAATGAAGAAAAGAATAAAAACTAGGAGGGAAAGGTATGATTTGCAAAAATTGTTCAGCACAAATTCCGGATGGCAGTAAATTTTGTACAGTATGTGGGCATAAAATAGTGGTAGAACCATTCGTTGCTCCAAAACCACAGCAACCACCACAGACAGAGCCTACACAGGTTCCGCCACAGGCGCAGCATATGCAGACACCACCACAGACACAGCCTACACAGGTGCCGCCACATGAACCTTATAATTAAGGGAAAACATAAGAAAACACTGATATTTCCTGTGTTTTCAGGCAATTCAGTGTTTTACTCGGATTCATGTTTGGTTGTTGTTTGAGTCTTATAATACTCGGTCAGGATCATGTTAATCTGCTGGGAACGTGTACGATAGTTCGCTTTTGCATCCTTATCAATCTCAGCAACCAGTTCTTTGGACAAAGTAGTATAGACCTGAATATTGTTGGAACTGATAGCCATGTGGCACCTCCGATTCAATTTAATAGAATTATTCTATCATACTTCTTCGGGAGGGGCAATGTGAACTGAAAATTGAAGAATTATTGTTACTGTAAAATTGGAACGGTCGTAAAGAAAATCTATGAATAGAGAACGATAAGAAAGGTAGAACAGACAATGAAGAAAACAATTTTTGAAGAGATGGGCGGTACTTATATCAGACATGGGGATTATCTTATCCCTGCTCTTACCTTACCGAAGGAAGAAGAACAAAGGGTTGTCGGTGTATGGGGACAAAGACATTTGCGGTATTTGAAGGAATACCGCAGATTGCTATATCTGAATATGCTTACAAGCGGCAGGCTGAATGGTTATTTGGCTGATATAGAAGAACAGGCACAGGAACGCTTTGAAAGACTTGTAGAACAGATGAAACAGGCACAAGGCATTACAGAACAGCTAAAGGTGGAAAATGTCTTGGAATGGATAGGAAGAATGAACAATATACAAGTATGTGCGAGGGAGATTGTGGATAAAGAGATAATTTATCAAGAATGAAATGTAAGATAAATAGTGTATAAAATGTAGCAGGGCATCATAAGATAAAATTGTAATTGCATTTTCCACATAGTTCGTGTAAAATGTAATTAGAAAAGCTGTGCATCAGCGGTGGGTTGACACCTAAAATCTGATACGTTTTCCGAACGAAGGTGTCGGAGGTTGGCAGGCAACGGAAAAACCTGATATTTTCCAGACGAAGGTGCTGGAGGTTGGCAGACAACGGAAAAATCAACCATGAGAAGGGAATGTTTAGTGCTGCGGCGTGAACATTCCCTTCTCTAA
Organism: Ruminococcus sp. B05; assembly: GCF_003628495.1. Lineage (NCBI taxonomy): Bacteria > Bacillati > Bacillota > Clostridia > Eubacteriales > Oscillospiraceae > Ruminococcus > Ruminococcus sp. B05. Next base: position 1,872 of record NZ_RBZR01000032.1, read on the forward strand.
ATTTTATGGGATAAGGATTAAGTTATGGACAAAAGACGTGCAATTCAGATTATGACAAAAGCGGCACAACTATATAAAGAACATCTTGAGGATCAGAAGGTTTTGTTCCTATATGGCTTACCGAAAGAGGTGAATAAGCAATTACAGGAAAGTAATAAGATTTTGTCATCTGTACAGGGATATGAAGTTGTTTTCCATAGATACAATTTTTTACATTTGACAGGAGTTCGATTGAATAAAAAAGAGACAGCTTCTGCAATTCATTTTTACCAGAAATGCCTGGATAAGCGATTAACAGAAAATGATTTTGTTTTTGCAAAAGATGGCTCTACGGGGCAAAAATTGGATATATTGGAACGTATGATGCTTATTAAGAAAAACGTAACAATGATAGGAGAATTTACAGATCGAGGACCGAAATTATATACAGAAAAAGCTGCCGGGAATATATGTGGTTGTATTGGCTTCGTAAAAGATAAAAATACGAAATTAAATGTACCGAACACATTGCTGAAAAAGGACATCAGAGATGTAACAGCACAGCCTACATATAAAGTATTTGCTGTAATATCAAAACACTATACAGATGAGAAATATACAAATCTTGTGAAGATGGACAAAAGTATTGATTTGAAAGAGTGTTGTTTCTCAGAAACAATAGAAAATATGATAGATAGAGAAAATCTATAATGAAATATAAAGAAACCATGCTACTGCTTTTTGTAACAGTATCATGGTTTTATTGTTTGTCGTCTATATTTTAAGTTGATTATTACTTTACAAAATTGGCAATGTTATAATTATCATTGATTTTAGAAGAAGGGAGTATCGAGGGAAATTAGTGGAACTGGTTTTGCAAGCATAGCGTTTGGATATCCAAACGCACTTTGGGAGCCCCCCAAACCCCATTTGTTGGCTTTACAAAGTAGGAATTTTTTGCTCAAGATAAAAAGAGAGTGCGTAAGCGGAAAGAAATCAAATTATGCTTACGCACTTTGTGCCTCACTTTTGCTCGGTGGTTAGCAGTTTGTGAATTATTGGGATGAAGCAATATAACTGTTTTGAGAAAACGGGATATTTTTTATATTAGTAGTTTAAACATTATAGTTCTGTGTTGTGCGATTTTTGCCTGGATTGAACAGGATGTTTTTTTTGCAATTCCTGTTTCCTCTGATATTCAAGTTCCCAGGTACGATGAGAGAAGCTATAGGGATCTTCCATATTGAGATCATCCACTTCATGGGTTGCGATATCACGATAGTGATAGTCATAATATTCACCAAAAGTACCTTTGAGCTGCTCAATCAGTTTCTCTCGGAAAGTAGGTCGTATCTGGATTCTGGCATCCAGTAATTCTGTATATTGCTCTGGTTTAGGCCGGAGTTTTTCCTCTTGGAAAGCGACAGCATCTTTTTCAAGCTGCTCTTTGAGAGCCATATCCTGAGAATCGAGAATATCCAGATTCTTATCCATCTGGTCGTATTTTCTGGAAAGGCTCGCCATATCTTTCTCTGTGGAGCATTCAGCCTGAAACAGCAGCTGTTCTTTGGCAGATTTCAGTTCCTCGATTTCTTCTGTTACGGTTGTAAGCTGCTGGTTTAACTTTATATGCTGGAAAGGATTTAGAATACTGGTTTTACTTTTTTGCACATTTAGTTCTTTCTTTTCAGTAACTTTCGCTTTGAGCTTTTTCTTAATGGTATCATATTTATTTAGGATAGGACGAAAATGCTGCATCCAGTCATGGATCACTTCTTTTTGCATTTCATTATGAAGTAAATGATATTGTGTAAAAATCATATGATTGCGGATTGCTTCTAATGTTTCTGCAATTACCGGAATAGATTTTTCGACAGCTTGAACCAATTTTTTTATCTGTGTTTTTAATTCCCGTAGTATTCTGTTATCCGCACGAACCCGACGGTTGATTTCACACCGGTCTGCTATCATGCCTTTCTTTTCCATATTCTGGGCAATGTAGCCTTCGTGGATGGTTGGCTGTTCAGTGATTCCCTGAGCTGCAAAACTGCGGTGATCAATGGCGGCATTTATCTGATTAAGGGCAAGCATTTTATTTACGGCATCTGCCCAGTTTGCTCTCCAGAGGCAGAGCTGTTCCTCACTGTTCCATTGTTCGGAAATCGGGTTTTGTCTGCCATACCGGGTGCTTTTTGGATGTTTGTCGATACGTTCATAACCTTTCTCCTGTGCTGCCGAGGGAGTCAGATATACTTTCTTTTTCCCAGCTTTATAACGATACTGTTTTTCCCAGCCCTCTTTCTGAGCATCCTTAAATTCAGAAGCAGTAAATCCCTTTTCCTCTCCATCTTTGATGCATAGATATTCTTTTTCGGTTTTATACTGCCATGTTCCGTTTTCGTTTAATGGACGGACAGTAAGTAGAATGTGTGCATGGGGATTGTGACCATCTGTATCGTGAATGGCGAAATCGGCACACATTCCCATATCTACAAAATTCTTTTGAATAAAATTCTGAAGAAGAGAAATATTGCTGTCTTTATCCAACTCAATAGGGAGTGCGACAACAAATTCTCTTGCCAGTCGGCTGTCTTTTGTTTTTTCAGCAGCTTCTACAGCATTCCAGAGTTGCTCCCGGTTTTTCCATTTAGGCGGAGCCATAGGGGGAAGCATTACTTCCTGATAGATCAGTCCATGTTTTCGGGTGTAGTCATGCTGGATGCCATCGTAATCATTGTATATGCGGCTACAGCTCATATAAGCAGATGCAGCGACAGCAGACCGCCCGGAACCACGGCTGACGACCTTGGCTTGCATATGATAAATTGCCATATCTGGCACCTCCTTTCGATGTTGCCTGCAACAGCGGATAGCCCTCGGCAGAGCGCACGAGCCCCGTAGGGGATACCACCGCCCGATTTATCGGGTGGTGAGTAAGTGCGCCCTTCGGGAGTAGAACTTGTGTATTTACATTCCTCTTAGCCGGAGCATCAGCTCCCGCTTTAGGGTATCTAAATCCATTTCTTTAATATGTGGAGCAATGCTTTCCAGAATCGCTCCTTCTTGAATCAATCTGCGTGTTCTGGCATTACGTTCCTTTTTACGGTTTCTTGCTTCGATTTCTTCCAGTCTGTGTTTTGCCTGTAAAAGCACTTTTTCTTCTGGTGTCATAATTCTTTTATTTGCCATATCTGGCACCTCCTTTTTATGCCCGTATCCGGGCGATTTAGTTTTAAAATCTTGTGGTTTAGTACTATAGTTTTAGATAACTGACAGTGGCATGTCTCTGGTGATAAATAAGAAAAGAAAGTAGTACTACTGTCAGTGAAAAATAGTTATTGTGCGATGCTGCTTTGTTTCAACTCTGGTTTGAAGTGTGATTATCTAACAGAATTTTTTTCGTTTTTTTTAAATTAGCTGTTGCATTGTCCTGACGGATATTCCGGTTATTGATACGGATGGGAACACATCTCTCCAGAATCCGGTCATAAATTCGCTTGTGTGCGATATCAGCGGCGTTATTCAGCTCTGATAAAGTGAGATTGGTTGTTATGATCAGGGGCTTTTTACTGCGGTAACGGCTGTCAATCACATTGAATACCTGTTCCAGTGCAAAGTCAGAGTTCCGTTCAATTCCGAGGTCATCAATGATCAGAAGGCTGTAGCGGTTTAAGCTGTGGATGAACTGATTCCTGTCTTCAAAATGCATTCCGGTAAGGGTATTCAGAATCCGGGAAAAGTTGGTCATCAGTACCGGGACGCCTTTTTCCAGAAGAGCATTGGCAATGCAGCCTGCAAAGAAAGATTTTCCAGTACCGACATCGCCCCAGATGAGAAGTCCGGAAGCGTTTGCTTTCATCTCTTCCCAGTTACTTACATAATTGTGTGCAAGTTTCATTTCCGGATTGCTGCCGTTATCTTTGGCAAAGGTGTAGTCATAAAGTGATTTGTCCTGTAAGCCGCTGGTTTTGAGATGCTCTATTTCCATTTGCTTTTCATGAAGTTTTCTCTGGGCTTCCTCCTGTTCAAAGATCTCCTGCTGGCACTTACAGCGGATGGAAGGAATAAGAACCTTTCCCTGTAATTCATGCCTGCACTGTCTTGGCGTATTGCATTTGGAACAGTAGATCAGGTGATTTGTTTCGTTAAAATATTCATCAGACTGAAGCTCTCTGTTTGGTGTGATAGCTGTTGGTTTTTCTGTAAATGTTGTCATAATGTTTCGTATTCCTCACTTTCATAATTTCGTTGCCGGGAAACAGGATGATCCTGTCTTGCCCAACGGATGATGGTAGCTGCATGGTTTTGGTATTGCTTTCCGGTAGAAGCCATATAACCGGATAAGCGTTCCATATAGTCCTGCCAGTCAGGGATTGTCTGCCGGATATTTTCCAGCTCCGTCTCTGACAGAAAAACATTTTGAAATGTTCCATAGGGTGAGCGTGGCTCTTTACTCCCTCTTATTGTTAAATGGTTCTTTTTTATCTCTTTCTTATTACTGGACAGTTTTCTGTCTGTATCAGGGAAAGAATCCTGTCTGTCAATAGGACAGTTTTCTGTCTGTCTTGAGGAAAGAATTCTGTCTGTATTGCTGAGGGTTTCTTTCGGGATTTTTACATAGATCCGATTAGGGTGTCCGGGTCCCTGCCGTTTTCGGAAGATAAGCTCTTGTTTTTCCAGTACTGCCAGAGCAGTTTTCACCGTCATCTGGCTTTTGTGGAGAACTTCTGCCAGTGCTTCAATCGTAAAGTAGAGGAACACATGACCATTTGTATCTGACCAGCCCTCATTTTTCTGGGAAAGCCTTGCACGGTCGAGCAGGATCATATAAAGCATTTTGGCAGTTTCGTTTATTTCCATGTCCAGAAGAAAACGGGGAAACATCATATAAGATGGCAGGCTTGTGTCTGCTGTCAGAAAGTCCGTCATGTGTTCACCTCCAATCACAATGGTTTATTCTCCAAGAAAATCCCAGTCTATATCACGATCCGGCTGTTCTTTTTCAGGAGCTGGAAAGGGCATCCTGATGGGGGATTCCCTTTCCAACATGCCTGCAGTCAGCCCGGACAGAAAAATCGGCAATGACTGTTTCAGGCTGTGTTCTACTGCTTCTACAATCTGTTTCACAAAAAGTTCTTCCCGTTCCCTTGTTTCCAGATAGGGATCAGCCTGAGTGCGGTAGTAGCGGTCAAAATAATCGACCAGTGCAAGGGAGATTACCTGGCTGTAAGATTTAAAATTCTGTCTGTCCATCGTCTGTAAATATTCCCAGGCTCTCCGCTGCTGGTCTTTGTCCAGATTAAATCGCAGGTTTGTGTTGCGGATATGGTTCTGCATGGCTTATCCCCTCCTTTTCAGGCTCATATAAGCCAGAGATTCATAACCTTTGGCAGTGGCACAGATATCATCAAGGATGGTAACTCGTGATTTGTCATACGCTCCAAAGTTACGGATCAGGCATCCACCGCCTCCGACCACATACAGGCGCATCAGGCCAGGATTGTATTCATATTTGCGGAGCGTGGCAAAAATATCTGTGACATACTGTCTGGCAACAGCAGTAATACAATCCAGATAAGACGCTGAAATGTCAGCGGTTCCAAACCGCAGAATCTGCTCTACGGTAGATTCTTCAATCTTTACTCCGAAGTTGTCCAGAACAGCGTTTTTAGCGGCAATCATGCATTGGTTTACGCCAAACTTTTCTGTCCAGCACCGGCTTTCCTGTGCTTTCTTATTATTGATATACAGAATGTTCATGGTTCCGTTGCCGATATCTGCAAGAAGATTTGTCCCCTTGAAATCTCCAAGTCGGTTTACGATAGCCGGATATCCCTGCGGGTAAAGGCTGCATCCCACAAAACGGAGATGATACTCTTTGCTGTTAAATCGGTAATGGACTTCTGGATTCTGGAGCAGATAGGAACGGAAATCTTCTCTCTGGTTTCTGATCCATGTCAGAGGAAGCCCGGCAGCCAGATGAACGTCTGCTTCACGGATGGAAAAGACATTCAGTTCCCTTGCAATCGCCATGAGAGTTAGAAGATAATATTCTTCGTCCATAGCTTTATCTGGGATAAATTCTTTGTGTCCTTCGCCAATCCGGTAGTAAATGCCGTTATATTCCAGAATATTCCCGGTGAAGATGGGTTCTGTTTCATAGGCTTTGATTCCGGTTGGTGTGACGGTATTTGCTGTTTTCATGTTGCCGTAGCCGTGATCTACAGCAATGATTTTTGTGTTTCTGAGTTCTCGCATAAAAAACACCTCCATTTTCGTATTGATTAATTCAGCAGGCTGTACCGGTGTGGTACTGCTTTGCTGTGAGATAAGCATACGAAAGTTGGAGGAAAAAGACATTGAGGGAAAATTGAGTTGGAATTGAAAAATAGGATATAATTTTGTAAAATAGAGCAATTTCTTTAGTTTTTTATAGCCCTGCATTTTTTTGTTATAAACGTTCATTAAATGTTGACATGTTATTATATAAATGGTAAAATTGTACAATAAAATGTGGAAAGTTGGATGGAATTTATTGAATTATAATAAAACTAATCGTACTTAACTGGCGGCTTATGTATTTGTAGAACTTAGAATAATAGAAAATTTAAAATATTATCAATTTTTACAGCTGTTGCAATGCTTTCAGTAGGAACAACAGTTTTTGCAAGTCCTTAACTGTTGTTTGATAAGGAGTGTAGTTTTATACAAATAGTGATATTATTGCAAAAAACTAGGATTTTATAAAAATAAAAAAATCAAGTCTATAGCTGTTTGAAGTGAGGAGAAAAGCGTATGAGAAATGTGTTGGCAACGGACATAAAAAACAATATTCGAAGCATTCGCTTTATTTTGGGGATTTTTCTAATCGTTTCGGCTACCCTGATGTCTGAGCATGAGATGTTGCAGAAGATCATAAATGCAGGCGGATCTGCAGAAGGACCAGGCTGGTTCGTAGCATACACCTATTGTATGAACAGCGTTAATATGCTTCTGTTTGTTCCCATTGCCGTTGCTTTTGCGGGTGGAGAGAATACGGAGGCTGAGCTGCACAGTCGTTTTTTTCTGTTCAGTTATATCCGTTCAGGGAGAAAACAGTATCTCGTAGGAAAAGCAGCAGGATTGTTGGTCTCCGGAGGTTTGACAGCTTTTTTAGCCATGGTGTTCCTTCTTGTAATCTGTATACTGAGGTTCGGTCAGTATCCTTCTCTGATTGACGGAAATTATGAGATGGCAGTGCTTGTGGGCAGAACGGCGGTAAGCTTTCTGAGATTGTTTTTAAATGGCGCTTTTTGGGCGCTAATTGGCGGTACGTCGGCTGTCATAACAAAAAATCGCTATATGTCCTATGCCGTTCCTTTTATTCTTTATTATGTCCTGACCGTATTTCAGGAGCGTTACTATCAAAAAGCATTCTTTCTGAGTCCCCGCTATTGGGCGGCGTCTATTTACTACAATGATATCTTCTGCATTGCTATATTAGCGGTTGGAAGTTTTTTAACGGCACTGATCTTTATGTGCGCAATAGAAAGAAGGTTGCGGTATGCGTGATATTAAACAGGCTTTTTGGATTGCAGGCCAGAATTTCTATGGATGGAAAAAAAGTCCGAGGATCTGGATGACCTTTATTTTGGCAGCTATATTATGTCTGATGCTGTCGGATCAGATTATTTCCCATGCGATAAAATATGAGACAATCCTTCAGGTATTCGAGCCGTTTATTTGGACATATGGGGATGCATCCTCTGTTATGCTGTCCTCCCTGCTTTTAATCCTGCTCTTTGCGGACATGCCATTTATCAGTCAGGCAACTCCGTATTGGCTTGTACGCACAAAACGGAAGATATGGCTTGCGGGTCAGATTATCTATGTGATCCTGGCGACTGTGATCTATAATATTTTTTTGGCTGTGATGCTTGGAATTATGGGAGCTCCCTTTTCCTTTACGGGAAATGTGTGGAGCGAAACAGCGGCAATGTTGGGCTATGGCGGTGGGGAGAGCATAACCGTTCCTGTTTCCATAAAAACAATGGAAAGCTCAACTCCTTATATGTGCGCAGCAATAGTGTTTGGACTTGTACTTTTATATACTCTTTTTATCGCAGTTCTCATGTTGTTTTTAAATCTGGCTGCGGGAAATATGGCAGGGGTGATCGGTGCTTTTGCAGTCAGTCTGTATGGGCTCCTGCTGAACCCAGATGTTTTCCGGAAACTGTTTCATTTTACAGAAAGTCAGGAATATAGGGCGAACGTGTTCTGCGGCTGGCTGTCTCCGTTGAACCAAGCTACCTTTCCCATGCACAGCTTTGGTTATGATTACCTGCCAGGGATCGGGATGAGCATGTTCATATTTGCAATATTAATCATAGCGCTGATCGGCTTGTCAGCCGTCCGAATTAAGGGCTATAATTTCTCTTTTACGCAGACAAACGAATAAATGGAGGGCAAAATGGAATATGCAATCAGGTTGAAGGGACTGACAAAATCCTTTCAAAAAGAAAAAGTATTAAAGAACATTACCCATGATTTTGAAAAAGGGAAGATTCATGGGATTATGGGGTTTAACGGTTCAGGGAAAACCGTAATGTTTAAATGCATCTGTGGATTTTTACAACCTGAGAGCGGCACAGTGCTCGTAGGGGGAAAACAGATCGGAAAGGAGCTGGACTTTCCAGATTCCGTAGGCATTATCATTGAAAACCCTGGCTTCTTTCTGGATCTCAGCGGTTTTGCGAATTTAAAGAGACTGGCGTCTCTGAAACACCGTATTTCCGATGACGATGTGAGGGCGACGATGCGTGCCCTAGGGCTTGATCCTCTGTCTAAAAAGAAGGTAGGACAGTATTCTCTTGGAATGCGTGAACGTCTTGGTATCGCACAGGCAATCATGGAAGATCCGGAGCTTTTGATATTGGACGAGCCTTTTAATGGTCTGGACAAGCAGGGGGCAGGAGAGGTCTGCGAGCTTTTGCGGGGATTAAAGGAACGAGGGAAGACTATTCTTATCGCAGCACATAACATGCTGGAGATCGAATGGCTCTGCGATACGATCTGTGAGATGGATGCAGGTGTCCTGACGCAGATAAAATAAAAATACGGGGGAAAGAATATGGGAAAGGTATTAATTAAATGCATTCAAACACCAATGCAGAAATATTTTTATGATCGTTCTTTGGATTCTGTAGTTATGGTGAATGATGAAGAATATCAGATATTAAAAACTGTGGAAAAGACAAAATTGGTTCCTGATGGAGTGTTAAGACGGTTTGTGAAAAGCGGATTATTGCGTGAGACTGCGATAGAAGAAATTGAGCATCCTGAGACAGAAAACTTACATTTGTTGGCAGAACATTATATGGGCAATCTGATTTTGCAGGTAACTCAGCAGTGTAATTTGAGATGCAAATATTGTGCATATTCTGGAAACTACTATAATCGTTCCCATACGTCAAATAGGATGGATTTCGAGACAGCCAAAAAAGCAATAGACTTTTATTTGAAAAGAAGCGAAAAAGCGGATCAACTTGCATTATCATTTTATGGGGGTGAGCCTCTTCTGGAATTTGAATTGATTAAGAAATGTGTTTCCTATATTTTACAACGTAAAGGGGATAAAAAAATTCTTTTTACTATGACGACTAATGGGACTTTAATGACAGAAGATGTCATAGAATTTTTGGTAAAATATGAGTTTAATCTTATGATTAGCCTTGATGGTGATAAGAAAAGTCACGATATAAATCGAAGATTTAAAACAGGAAAAGGTTCATTTGACATTATTTTAGAAAATTTGAGTAGACTGAAAGCTTACAATGAAGAGTACTATTCAAAAGTTTTGTTTAATTGTGTTATTAGTTCTTCATCAGATCTTGAAAATATATATCGATTTTATTCGGAAGAAGAGCTGTTTGAAGCAGGGACAGTGAATTTCAATTATGTAAATCCAGTTGGTTTAAAAGATGAGACATTGTCGCGCATAACACAAAAAAATTTCAGAGTACATCGACTAGCATATATAAAGATGATTTTATCTGTATTAGAGAAGCGAAAATGGGATGCACAAAGTCGATTGTTGCGAAGAGAACTGCAAGATATTGAGTTATTATATGAACAGCTACATAGTCATGTTGCTGAAGGCAAAAAAACACATCATGGTGGTCCATGCATTCCTGCAGTTAGAAGACTATTTGTGGATACAAAAGGTGAATTTTTTCCATGTGAAAGAGTTTCGGAAGAAGATTCAGAAATGTGCATCGGAAGTTTGGATTCGGGATTTGATTTTGATAAAATGAGTTTCCTACTTAACCATGGTAAGATGATTAAAGAAAAATGTTTAGGATGTTGGAATTTGAGAATGTGTGCATATTGTTTGGCGCAAATTCCAAAAGATAATCAGATATTAACAGAAAATATGTTGCTACAGCAATGTGAAAACTCAAAAGAAAGTACACTTTTATTGCTATATAAATTGTGTATACTTGTTGAGTTTGGATATAAAGGAAATGAAAATTTGCAAGTATTAAAATAAAGGAGTGCATATGGAAAAATTAGTTGTGTTTCCATTAAATAATGACACAGAAATACTTATCAAGGGATTGAAAGAAAACAAATTATATCAGGTGGTTGCGGTATCCAGCTATATAGAAGATAGGAGTAGGCTTGAACTATTACAAAAGAAGAGTTCGATATATTGTAGTACAGAATTTGAAGAATGTCTTACTCGAGCTGATGCTATTGTTTTTTCAGAAAATACAATGGGATATAGTTATGACGGATACCAAAAAAGAGTGCAAATGGCATTAGACTCAGGGAAAAAGATTTATGCTGGTTTAGCACTGCTAGATAAGATTCAAATTGACAGAGATAAAGTATGTATATTACAGGAAAGTGAATTGTCAGATGAAGTTGTTTCGCCAAATAAAAAAGAAATAGATATTCCGGTAATATCAGTCATGGGATTGGGCGAAAATTGCGATAAATTCCAATTGCAAGTGAAGATTAAAAAGGTGATTGAAAAACAGGGGTATCGTGTACTGGCACTTTGCTCTAACGTTCTCGGTGGATTTTTAGGAATGGAAAATCTTCCTGGCTTTCTATATTCAAAATTCATGTCTTATCCAGAAAAGATTATTGCTTTAAATCATTGGATACATACAAAAGTAAAACAACAGGAGTACGATGTGATTCTTGTGGGTTGCCCTGGTGGTGTTTCGGAATTTGAAAAATATGAAACAAATTATTTTGGCGAGTTACCTCTGATTATTTCAAACGCATTGGATGTAGATATAGGCTTTTTGGCTTTGTATAGGTATACTGATTTGAATTATACTGTATTAAAAAATATAAGCGATTTTGTTCTAAGAAAATATAATACACCAGTGAAAGAATATATTCTTTCACGACAATTTTATAAGGCGGATCATGAATGGAAAAAGATACGGTATTATACCATGGAGGATATGAATGAAAAACCAGCGATACCTGAAAATTCTGAATATCAAGTCCTTGATATATTTGATGATACTAAAATTGAAAAAGAAATTTTGAAAATTTTGGAAGAACTTGCAAATAATATTTTTGTAATATAAGTGAGGAGATAGGATGGAAGAGCTAATTAAAAATGTGATATTGAAATACACAATGATAAAAGTAGAAAATTCAGAACAGAATCTATTGGATTTGCCTGTAGTAGAAGAGTGCTGGATATATGTGATAATGGAATTAGAGAATACATATAATTTGCCGATTATAAAATTGCTGGATGATATAAAAGTGGATGAGTTTAATTTGCAAACAATATGCGATAAATTAAATCACATACGAAAAGTAGCATTTTGAATTAGTTTATTCTATATCCGGAAATTATAATATGAAATATCATATATCTGTTTCTCTTGGCACCAATGAAGCGGAAATATTGATATTATTTTAACAGAAAGGAGGAGAACCGTATGAAGAAACTCAACAAAAATATGAAGAAAAACAGGAACACGATTGAGTCTTTTGGGTGCGTTTGTGGATGTGGTTGCCCATGTTCATATTGTGCTGCGACTTGGTTATCTCAGCATAATGCGGATGCTTCAAGAGTGGTTATTAGTAATGACAATAGCGTAATGTACTAACAAGTTATAGTTACTAGTACATAGAACAGACTGCCTTATACATTAAAATAAATAAGGTAGTCTGTTTCTAAAAAATATACGAAAACGTTAATAGTGTCAGGAAGGTATTTATAAGTTAAAGAGTTTATAATTGAAGTTTCGTGAAAAAGCGACAATTCTATAAGATATATGGAGAAAAAATGAAAAAAAGTGTTCTAGCAATTATGGTAGGTGCGTTGTGTATTATTCTTTCCAGCTGTCAGGAAACACCAGAGGAGAGTTCGGTAGTCAGCAAAGTGGATGGGATTAGCGAGGCGGCTGTCTGTGAACCTCTTAAAAAAGGAGAAAAGAGAGAGACAAATGTTCCAACGCATTGGAAATTTGAAGAAAAGAAAAGCAACGACCGTGTGGTTATCCAGGCAGATATTAAGTTGGGCGAACAAAGCATTGGCAATCTTCCAGTCATAGAGATGCAAAATCACGAGTTAACGCAGGAAGAACTGAATGGATTGATTGATTATTTTACGGACGGTGAGGAACTATATATGCCACAGATGGTGACAAAGGATGCGTATCAGGAAGTGTTAGACAGGATTTCCAGCAAGGAAGGAAGTTACTTGCAATCAGCATATTCTACATCGATTGCAGGGATTCAAAACGCAACCCGAGAGGGGATGGAGCTTGCACCGGATGAAGCGTCTGCACCGGAAAAGATGGAGATAAAATTTCAAAAAAAAACAGAGGATCACGGTGTGGAAGCGGCACGGAGTTGGATGAGTACTGAATTGGAAAACACAGATACAGAGGATTATTTTACTGCAGATGTGGGCGAGGACAGGAAGGCATATATAGAAGCAGAGCGGTATAATCAGGAAATTGACAATGACAGTAGTTTTCTCTGGATGGAGGGTTCTAATTTTATAGAAGAAGAAACAATAGAAACTGAGGAAATGCAGAGTGAGTATTACAGTAGCTTTGGCATGGATACCAACGGCTATACAGAGAAATTTCATGAACTGGCAGATGCGTATCGAAAGTGCATGGACAAGATCACCTTTACAGAGGAAGATGGAAAGGAACAGGCAGAACAAGTTTTAGAGGATTTAGGTATCGATGGAATGGGCCTTGTAGATTCTGATCGTACCGTGTGGTTCCCGAATGGCGCATGTTCAGAGCGCAATGGTCTGGGACTTGGTAGTGATGCTTTGTGGCAGGGAGATCTGGATAGAGGATTACCGGGATATCTGTATTGTTTTTCGAAAAGTGTAGAGGGTATTACTTCAGTTCCTGATGGCGTGGTTGCGGAAGAAACAGTGGATAGTTATGTGCCTCCGTTCCAGGTAGAAACAATCTCTATTCTGATAACAGAGGAAGGAATTAAATATTTTAAATGGGATGGGATATCGGAAGAAGTCTGTACGGTGACGGAAAATACAAAGCTTCTGCCTTTTGAAAAAATACAGGCAAAGCTGACAGATCAGATTTTTTATTGGTATTCCGGAAAAGGCCAGTCTGCCAACGACACTACCGCACTGGAGTATGATGTGGTAAACGCAAAATTGCAGTATACTTATACCACAGCCTATCAGGAGCCGAAACACGCATGGTTGGTTCCAGCATGGATTTTTACTGTCAGGGAAAGTATTGGTGGAAATTCTCTACAGGAGCTTTCTTATGTGATCAATGCTTATGATGGCAGTGTGATTGGAGAAGCATATTAGGGTTCAGCGACACTTGAATTTTTATTGACCATAGAATTACAAGGTTTATCATGAGAATAATAAATATGCGATATTTGGCTTGGATATATAACAGGTAAGAATAGGAATAGTGCAAATGATTAAGCTCGCATTGATTGATAACGGTATACCTTATCATATGAGAAATAACAGGAATCAAAGGATTGTTCATAAATCTTTTTTGGCTTCTAAATGCGATCCAAGTGAGTATAAAGACGATAAATCATTCCATGGCGCTGTATGCGTCGGAATTATCACAAGCATATGTAGTGATATAGAATTATGGGACTTGAATGTGACTGACTCTGCAGGAACAACACAGATCACAGTTTTGCTGGAAGCTTTGGAATGGTGTATTCAAAATAAAATAAAGTTAATTCACATGAGTCTTGGAACAATCAATTATTTTGATATTAAACCCTTATGGATTCAAATAAAAAGATTACTTGATGCTGATGCGATTATAGTAGCAGCATATCATAACAGAAATATAAAGACTTATCCAGCTGCATATCCAGGTGTTTTTGGTGTCAGGCAGGATCGTTATGGTCTTTTGGGAAATGGTCAAATTCTGTTTCAAGAACAAAAAGGTTATAATATTGAGAATTCTATTATAGCAAATTTTTCGTGGAATGGGATCGTAAATCAAGCCAATAGTTATGCGGCTCCTGTTGTCACTGGACATATTGCTACATATTTAAACAGAAAGCCCACAGCAGGATTTGATGATGTTATGGACTTTTTGATGACTATAGCAACGCATAAATCTGATTATCCGGATATACTAGAAAATGTAATAAGGGATAAAACCAATATAGAGATACCGGTAATTGCCGGTATTGATTTAGATTACGAGGAAATGATACAGCTAAAAGTGATGTTTAGTCAGAACGGTTATTACGCAATAAATCTGCAGAAAAATCCTTTAGATGAAAATGTAATTCCTTTAGAATATTATGACGATTCCAATGAGTCATTGAACGATATCCTTTATACAGTATATATAGCTTATGAACCTGATATTATTCTTTTGAATCAAGAGGAAGAAATATTTGAAAGTAGTAAGGCATCAGATATAGATATGTATATTGTGCGTAAAAATAATATGTATGAATTGTATGCAGAAGATCGAATAGGAATAACTTACAATATAGAGGATATATATGAGCTTGTTTGTCAATATTTTGCTTAACGAATAGTGAGGATGGCAATTGGATATGAGAGAAAATGGGAAAACATGGTATCGAATTTGTAAAATGTTGTGTGAATATAAAAAGTATTTTCCAGGGATTATCTGTTGCCTTTTGGGTTCATCATTCATAACGTTTATACACCCACTGCTTATAAGACAAATAACAGATTGTGGTATATTGCAGAAAAACATGAAATACATTCTTTTATTTTCTGTTATATTAATAATAATTTCTTTAACCCAGCAAGAGTTAAATATAATCCAAACAAAATTATTTTCAAATGTACATAATCAGTTTACACATTCTCTCTATAAAAAGACTTACTGGAAAATCAATAGGATGAAAATACAGTATTTTGCTGAAAGAGGAAGTGCAGAGATTATAAATACAATTGGTATGGATATTGATAATGTGTCATCTGTTGTGGATCAGATTACTCAGTTTTCTATATCATCAATTCTCCAAATAATAGGAGGAGTAGTTGGGCTGTCCTTATTAGACTGGAAATTAGCAATATTGATAGAAGCAATTATTCCACTGAAATTTATAATAGTGTCCTATTGTGCAAACAAGAAACGGGAAGTGTTTGAACAGTGGATTGAGGATAAACGAAAGTTTATGAGTTGGTTTGCCGAGTGTATAAATGGAATTCATGAAATGAAGCTCTGGAATCTGTTTCAGGTAAAAAAATCTCAATTTGAAGGTCTGCAAAAAGATTTGATGGATTCATATAAAAAGAACGCAATGCTAGATGAATATAGTACTGTCAGTGTTGTAGTAATAGACACGGTTGTAAATGCGTTATTATATATATTAAGTGGGCTTTTTATAATAAAAGGAGAATTCACTATAGGCGGAGCATTTGCTTTTATTACATATAGTGCATATGTTGTAAATCCAATTTCAGCATTGATAAACATTAAATATTATTTTGCGCAAATTGAGCCATCGGCAAAACGTCTTTTTGAGTTATGGGGACAACCGGAAGAATTGGAAATGAAATTATGTGAAATGAAACCTGAGAAAATTTATCAAGATAGGGATATGGTTTTTGAAGTAAAAAATCTTGTCTTTGGTTATGAACCAGGACACCCTATTTTAAATGGTATTTCACTATGTGTAAAAAAAGGGGAACGAATTGCGATCGTAGGAGAAAATGGAAGTGGCAAATCAACACTTTTGAACCTTTTGGCGGGATTCTACCGGCCACAAAAAGGAATAATAAAATTGTATGGAGCTCCTGTGGAATTGATGGATATACAAGATATGAGAAATAGAATTGCGGTTATAAGCCAAAGACCATATCTATTCCAAGGGACTATAGAGGAGAATGTTAATATCGATGGAAAGGCGTCAAGAGATGCAGTTGTTGAAGCATGTAGAAAAAGTGGTGCTTTAGGTTTTATTGAAAAATTGGATCATGGATTTGGACAAAAAATTGGACAAGATGGTGCAAAACTTTCTGGAGGAGAAAGACAAAAGATAGCTGTAGCTAGGGCTCTGCTGAAAAATGCAGACATTTTACTTATGGATGAGGCTACAGAAGGATTTGATGTTGAATCAAATGAAGCTTTACGTGAGTTATTACATAGTGAATTAAAAAATAAGACTATCGTTTTTATTACGCATAAGTATAAAGAACTGGAAAGTGTTGATAAAGTATATCGCCTTTCAAAAGGAATTTTAGAATTGGTGCGGAGTTAGAGATATAAATTTCTAATAGAACTGAGCCACTATGCATTTGACATATTGTATCAAACAGTAGGTTGATGACGAGATGATTGTAATGTATCGCAGATTGAACAAGCAGAGGAGCATATTTACAAGTTCTCAGGCATTGATGAAGGCAATATACCTAGACTATAAAAAATTTGAGATAGGAGGAGCGAAAAGTGTCAAAAAAAGAAAAGTGATCCTTATGTAAACGCTCCATGTCTAAGAAAAAATGGAAATGGACAAGCGCCTAGTCTTGGAGTGTATCTCAAAACTAGGCGTTTACATTATTGAGGCAATATATTTTACAAGTGTTTGTAGGAACCGTTAGTGCTTGGTGAGAAGAATACTTTTTGCCAGAGCAATTCCAGCTTGTGGATACAATTCTTGAATTGCTTGATATTTTTCTTCAATCAATTCGGGTTCGTCTGCCCATATATCCTCATAAATTTTCAAGGCTTTTTTAAAATGGGTTTTCGCTTGCGAAATATTTGCAGTGATCAGGCAGATACTTCCAAGGGATTCCTGTACCTGGGCATAATCCAAACAGTGGTTTGAATTATATTCTTTGATAATCTGTGCTAATTTCTGAAGAGCAGACAGGGCAAGGTCAGGTTCTTGTATTTCAATTAAGAGGACAGCATAATTATTAATCTGAGGAATACTGTCATTAGTATAAAGAAGCTGGTATTGTTGTAAAAGAGAGATACCCATTTTCATGTGCCTTTTAGCGAGATCAAGTTGTCCGTTGATTCGGTAAAGCCCTCCAAGATTGGAATGGAGGTTGGAAACCAGGTGGGCATTTTCTTTTGTGGTTTCTTTTATTTGAGCAAGTGCTTCTTTTTCTAATTTTATCGCTTTTTCTGTTTTGGGTTCCAGAGTTGCCTGATAATCCAATAGTAAGGCACGGTCAGAGGCAGTCCCGTAAGTATTTGCTTTTATAAAATGCTGTAGTTCCTGGATGATTTTTTTCATACCCTTTTGATAGTGGTACTTCTCCATATATGGAAAAACATCTTCTAAAAATAACAGGTATTGGGGAATATCGTCCTTTTCAATGAAAAGCATGATGTTTTCTACTGTTTGAAATAATTTTTTATAATAGCTAACTTCAATGCCATGCATCAAACATATTTTTTGCAGAGAATCCAATAACGTGTGGCAGCTTGTAACAGAAGGTGCGGTCTCGGAAACTGCAATTTCCTGAATCATTGGATGCAGAGAAATAGTATGCCGGAGACTTGACTGTACAAAACCTGTCTCGATCAGATCATTCACGTCATTTAAAGTAGGCAGCTCCAGCCATTTGGAAAATATACGGGCAGAAATACCAGATGAAGGCATAAAACACATATTGCACATAATATCCTGCTGTTTCCGTGATAAGGAGTATAACGAAAACAGGGTATGGATATGGTTGTAATAGGTGGCTTTTTTGCTCTGACCATCTTTCATTACTTTAATCTTATCTTCATTATGAAGAGAAGCCTTTTCCTCTTGAAGTTTTATCAATAATTGCTCTGGAGTTAAAATTCCATTTTCCAGAAGTTTGGCTGCCAGTTCGACAGCAAAAGTATGGTAGTGTACAGTTTCTATGATTTTTTCTACGATTGCCCGGTTTTCCTCTGCTTCTGAATAAAATACAGATGTCAGTTGAAAAAGAGTGGGTATATCTTTCAGTTCTTTTAATTGAAAACTACAGTATTCAGACAGTTGGCTTCTGGTTGTAAATAAAACCCGGCAACGGTATTTTAATACGACTGACAGGCAACTGTCCTGTGTGGATGTGACATTAAAATTGTCTATGATCAGCAGTGTATCAGATTTCAAAGAGCGTAAGAAACGGTTATGTCTTTGAAAACGTTCCTGCTCACTGATTTCTGGTGGATCATCAATAAAATCCATGTCTACAATATCTTGATATAGATTACCGGTGTATTCCATATAGAGAATATTGGTGTACTGTTTTCTGTATTGCTTTGCATAGGCTTTAGCAAGCTCGCTTTTTCCAATTCCGGCAATTCCATAAAGAAATATATGTCGGTTCTCTTCAAACAAAGTATGGAGTTCATCCAGTTCTTCTTCTCTTCCTAGAAAATGACGGCATGGTTTTGGGACTTCGCTGTCCATAATGTAATCCAGAACAATCGGAGATAGAACACCTCCTGCAATCAGTTTTTGATTTCTTGTATCACGTTTAATAAATTGCCGTTCCATACCAAAAGAAAGTACTTTTGCTAAAAACAACAGCCTTGAATCAGAAGGTTTATATAGAGATACAAGTTCCTGCTTTTTTGTATCCGAAATCGTATCGTCCTGTATGAATAACGTGTAAATGTCCTGTATAACCATGTTGCAGTCTGCCATTAAGGGAAGTAAGTTCCGCTGAATGGTTGTTGCCAGTTTTTTCTGATTGCTGGGTTTTGCATAATATGAGGTTATTTTGGGACTGATTTTTGCTTGTCCGGTTATCCAGCGGCAAATTAGACCATTATCCATAGAAAAATCTTCATTTATCGGATCATTCATAAAATCTTCAAATAATTCGTATAAAAAATCAGGTTGGTTCATCTGATTGCTTTCACTGATTTGATTTTTTAGGCATGTGCTAATAGAAGAAAAATCACATCGTTCCAACAGAAATCCCTCCTTTGGTTTTCGTGTTTTATATTCTTAAAGTCTTTTTATTATAACACGAACAAATGTTCCGGACAATAGGAATTGATACTGTATAGGAAGAAAATGAATCTTAAAAACTCAATCTGCGGTCAATTTCAATTCAATGTGATTGGTGCAGAATAATTTTAGAATGTAATCAGGCTTTCGAAAGCCGAATTCAATTCATACAGAACTTTTGTACAATCCTGCCGGCATAGGATGTAGAGAGAACTGTATGCTGAAGGAGGCATATAGCATGAATACGTTATTTGATTCTGTAGAAGTTCTGGATACAAAAAAAGAAATCCAAAAAGAGAATGTAAGCTATGAACATGCAGGATATCAGATTCGAGTGCATTTTAATGGGGAAAAGACATTGATCCAGTGCATTCAGAATCTTACTGAACGAAAAATTGCAGGTTGATTTTCTTAAGTTCTTGTTGTAAAATAAAGACAATTAAAGACAATGACTACGCAAGACCGATGAAAAGAGGGATAGAATGTATCAGGCAGGAATTTATTGCCGAATTTCCATTGAAGAGCAAAATAAAGAGGGTGAATACAGCAATAGTATTCACTCTCAGATTCAGATGGCAAGAGATTATATTGCAGAGAATAAAGATATTGCAGAGAAAAAAGTTTATGTAGACGATGGGGCTTCTGGAAGTAATTTTGAAAGAACTGAATTTCGGAGGATGCTGGCAGATATTGAGCTTGGTGTTATCAATATGGTGATTTTTAAGGACGTATCTCGACTTGGAAGAGAACATATTGATACCAACTATTATCTAGGCAAATATTTCCCGGAGAAACAGATTCGGATTGTTTCGATTCTGGATAATTATGATTCAGCCGTTGGAACTTATGATGAAATGTTAGAAATAAAAACTTTGCTGAATGATATGTATTTGAGAGATACATCCAGAAAGATTAAGACAACGATTCAGACCAAAAGAAGTATGGGCGAATATACTCCGAAACAGCCCCCCTTTGGATATGTGAAAAGTAAAACAATTCATAATCATCTGGAAATTGATCCTTATGCAGCCGAGGTTGTTCGAAGAATTTACAGAATGTATCAAAATGGATTTGGCTGTACGGTTATTTGCAGGACTTTGAATGAAGATGAAATCCCTTGTCCCGCAAAATATAAAAAGGAAGTTTTAAAAACCAATTATGTATGGGATTCGGGAAAAGGTCTGTGGACATCGTCTACTGTAAGTGGAATTTTAAAGAATCCGGTCTATACTGGGGCGGTTGTGATTCGGAAACATGAAAGACCGTCTTATAAGCTGAAATACAAAAAGGCAATTCCCCTGGAAGAAATGGAGCTGGTGCCGGATGCACATGAGGCAATCATTTCTAAAGAAGAGTTTGATAGGGTTCAGCAAATAAGAAAGGGGCGCAGAGTTTCCTATTTTGATAAAAACAATGAACCACATAAATATGTGGGACTGCTCTTTTGTGGGAAATGTAAAACAGCCATGCGAAAACGTTATCTGGCATCTCATAAAGACTATGACGGATATATGTGTGGTTTTCATCAGAAGCAGGGGCAGAATTACTGTGAGCTGAATCATATTACATTTGAAAAGCTGGATGAACTGGTTGTATTTGCAATCAACCAGCAATTGAAACAGATGAAGATGGATATGAAGAATCTGGAAACTCAGATCAGACAGAAACAGCCGGAACTGGATGGTAAAATTGCAAAATTGCAGGCAAAAATAGAAAGAAATCTGGAATACCGGAAACGAGCATATGAACAGTTTATGGATGAAGTACTTTCCAAAGAGGAATATCTGGAATTAAAACAGATGTATGAAACAGAGAATCAGAAATAGCAAAAAGAATTATCAGAACTGAACCATGAAGAGCAAAGGCAGCGGGCGGCGGTCAATGAAACAAAGATATGGTTGGAGCACTTTAATCGCAGAAGAATAACGGTAAAGCAGCTTACCAGAGAAGCGCTTGTGGAGTTAGTTGATAAAATTTATGTATATCCAGAGCAGAAAATAGATATATATTTTAAGTTTGCTTCAGTAGAGAGTTCACCAGATAGAATACTTGAGAAAGATGGGGTGATATGATGTATCAGATGGGTGTATATTGTCGTCTGTCGAAGGATGATGGAGAGAATAAAGTTAGTGAGAGTATTGAAAATCAGATGAAACTGATTCGTGAGTATGTGACTAAATCAGAGGATCTGGAAATCGCAGATATTTATATTGATGACGGTTATTCGGGGCTTTATTTTGCGAATAGACCGGAATTTCAGCGGATGATGGAGGATATCTACAAAGGGAAAATTCAAGGCGTTATTACGAAAGATATTTCCCGGCTTGGGCGTGAACATATTGAAACCAGTAACTATATTGAGCGTGTTTTTCCATCTTTGGGTGTGCGTTATATTGCAATTTTGGATGGCGTGGATTCTGTTCATCACAGTAATGAAGAATTGGCACAGTTTAAGACGTTGTTTAATGATATGTATAGTCGTGATATATCTAAGAAAATCAGAGGTGCATTGACCGCCCAGAAGAAACGGGGACAGTTTATGTCTGGGTTTGCCCCATATGGATATGTAAAAGATCCGGCAGATAAGCATCATTTTCTTGTAGATGAAGAAGCAGCTAAAGTGGTACGGAGAATCTTTTATATGAGTTTGGAAGGATATTCCAGGGATGGTATTGCAAAGAAACTGAATCAGGAAGGAATTCTGACACCGTCAGAGTATAAGAGAAAGGTGCAGGAATTGAAATATGCCAATGCATTAGAAAAAGCGGGTGCAAAGGGCTGGGCATATCCTACGATCAATGTAATTTTGCGAAACAGAGTTTATACAGGGGCTATGGTACAGCATAAATCAGAAAAGATATCCTATAAAGTGGAAAAGTATCAATATATTCCAGAGGAACAGCAGTATATTGTGGAAGGAATGCACGAAGCAATTATTAGCAAAGATACTTTTGAGCAGGTACAGGAACTTATGAAGAAAAGAACACGGACACCGGGATTTAATAGCGAAGTGAGAAAGGTAAATCCATACGCAGGAATTATTGTTTGTGGAGATTGCGGATATAATTTCCAGAGGGTTACTTGTCGGGACGGTTATGAGTGCGGTACCTATCACAAAAAAGGAAACACAGTTTGTTATTCTCATTTCATTAAAAAAGAAGTATTGGATTCTATTGTAAAAAATGAAATCCAAAGACAAGCGGAACTGGCACTGAAAGAAAGTGATAAGGATGAAATATTAAAAGTAGCAGATAGGAAGAAGGAGGTGCAGAGACGATGTGCAGAAGCAGACCAGCAGATTGAACGGTTACAAAAAGAACTTGCGGCTGTCCAAAAGTATAAAAAGAAAACTTACGAAAATTATGTAGATGGTGTTCTGGATAAAGAAGAATATCTCTCCTATAAGGCAGAATATGAAAAGCAGGATAAAGATATCAGGGCGAAGATTCAGTTGGCAGAACAAGAGAAAGACAGCTTTGGAGAGGCAGAAGAATCTTATGAAAACTGGATAGAGAAATTTATCAAGTATGGAACATTATCCGAAGTGACAAGAGAAATTGTGACAGAATTGATTGAAAAAATTGTTGTGAATGGAGATAAGAGCATTGATATTGTATTTAAGTATCAGTCGCCTTATCCGGTAGAAAAACAGGCAGTGTAAAGACTGCAAATTTTTTTACAGTAATTTTCCCCTAGTTATAATGAACACAGGCACCATATACGCAGATTCCACCACAGGTACAGCAGGGGCAGGTGCCACCATATAATCTTAATGATGCACAACAACAGACTGTGAGTAAGAATCCTGCACTTGATGCACCGTTGACAGTGCTTGATTTTTTCCTGATGTCACTGTTGTCATTTGTTCCTATAATTGGATTTATTTTCTTACTTATATGGGCATTTTCTGGAAATACAAATATTAATCGAAAGAATTATGCCAGAGCAGCACTTATCTGGATACTCGTAAGTATTGGATTAGTGATTTTGCTGAGCATCATAGGAGGCGGAATTTTAAATAGCATGATGTAGGGAATAATGATAAAAAATACGTGTAAAAATAAAGAAATTTAGCTTTGCAGTTTAGAATAGAAATATCCTGATAAGTATAAAGTGTTTTAACTTTGTAACTTGTCAGGATATTTTCTTGTGTTTTCTATGCTGAAAAAGTAATATTAATAGTGAGTTGTATGTGATTTGTATTTGTAATGGATTGCGTTGATATAAAAGAGAGGGATTAGAAATGAGAAAAGAAAGTACATTATGTTACATCGAACAGGATAATAAATACCTGATGCTTCATCGTGTTGTGAAGAAAAATGATGTGAATAAGGATAAATGGATTGGAGTAGGAGGACATTTTGAGCATGGAGAAAGCCCGGAAGAGTGTCTGCTTAGAGAGGTTAAAGAAGAGACCGGGTATACGCTGACATCGTGGAAATATCGCGGGATTGTAACATTTGTCTATGGAGAAGATGTCATTGAATATATGTCGCTTTATACGGCAGATGCATTTACGGGAGAGCCGATAGAATGCGATGAAGGTGTTCTTGAATGGGTTGAAAAAGATAGAATCGGAGAATTGAATTTATGGGAAGGAGACCGTGTTTTCTTTCGATTGTTGGACGAGAGGGAAGACTTCTTTTCGTTGAAATTAGTATATAACAAATCCGATGTGTTGGAATATGCAGCGCTCGACGGCATACCAATGGAGCTTTTTGATGTTATTAATCCGGATGGTAGTAAAACGGGAGTTGTAAAAGAACGTGGAGTGGCACATCGGGAGGGGGCTCTTCATGCAACTGTGCATACATGGATCGTCAGACCAAATAACAAGAGTGGTTATGATGTATTATTGCAGAAGAGAAGTCTTTGTAAGGATTCTAATCCGGGAAGTTATGACATTTCTTCAGCAGGACATGTGGATACAGGAGATGAGACTCTCGAAAGTGCTCTGAGAGAATTGTGGGAAGAACTGGGAATTGAGGCGGTAGAAGACGATTTGACAGAAGTTGGAATTCATAGAGGGCAGTTTGAGGCTGTATTTCATGGAAGATTATTCAAAGATAACGAATTGAGTACGGTTTACCTTTATCAGAAACCGGTTGATATTACAACGCTTACATTACAAGAGTCAGAAGTATCCGATGTTATTTGGATGGATTTTTCAGAGTGCAGAGAAAAGATTAAAAATAAATCGTTACCGAACTGTATTTATCTGGAAGAATTTGATATGATTGGAGAGAAACTCGGAATACTGTCTGAGAAAAATATATAGTAGGAGAGCAAGATGAGTATATTAAATGTAGAACATTTATCACATGGATTTGGAGATCGTGCGATTTTTTCGGATGTATCATTCCGTCTTTTGAAGGGCGAGCACATCGGTCTGGTGGGGGCTAATGGTGAAGGAAAATCCACATTTATGAGTATTGTTACCGGAAAATTGCTGCCGGATGAAGGTAAAGTAGAATGGGCGAAAAATGTGCATGCAGGATATTTGGATCAGCATGCAGTTTTAAAAAGTGGGATGACGATCCGTGAAGCATTAAAAGCAGCGTTTGATCCGCTTTTGCAAAAAGAACAGAGAATGAATGAAATCTGTGATATGTTAGGAACAGCAGATGATGAGCAGATGACGGAGCTTATGGAGGAACTTGGAACAATCCAAGATGAGCTGACACTGCATGATTTTTATACAATTGATGCAAAAGTAGAAGAGGTGGCAAGAGCGCTGGGACTGCTTGATCTGGGGCTTGAGCGGGATGTAACAGATTTAAGTGGAGGTCAGAGAACAAAAGTACTCCTGGCAAAACTGCTTTTAGAAAAACCAGATATCCTTTTGTTAGATGAGCCGACAAACTACCTGGATGAGGAACATATTGTCTGGCTGAAACGATATTTATTGGATTATGAAAATGCATTTATATTGATCTCGCATGACATTCCGTTTTTGAATGATGTGGTAAATATTATTTATCACATGGAGAATCAGGAACTGAATCGTTATGTCGGAGATTATGATCATTTTCAAGAAGTTTATGCAGTAAAAAAAGCACAGCTGGAAGCTGCGTATCGTCGTCAGCAGCAGGAAATCAGTGAACTGAAAGATTTTGTAGCGCGTAATAAAGCACGCGTTTCTACAAGAAATATGGCTATGTCACGCCAGAAAAAACTGGATAAGATGGATGTAATCGAATTAGCGGCAGAGAGACCGAAGCCACAGTTTAAATTTCAGTATGGAAGAACTCCTGGAAAAATTTTATTTGAGACAGAGAATCTTGTTACAGGATATGATGAGCCATTGTCAAAACCATTGAATTTTTCTATGGAACGCGGTAATAAAATTGCTCTGGTAGGAACGAATGGTATTGGAAAAACTACATTGTTGAAGAGTATTTTAGGGCTGATTCCTTCTCTGTCCGGAAAGTGTGAGCTGGGTGAAAATTTACAGATTGGTTATTTTGAACAGGAAGTAAAAGGTGATAACCGAAATACCTGTATTGAGGAGATTTGGGAAGAATTTCCTTCGTTTACTCAATATGAAGTGCGTTCTGCACTGGCGAAATGTGGGTTGACGACAAAGCATATTGAAAGTCAGGTGAGGGTACTTAGCGGAGGAGAGCAGGCAAAGGTGCGTCTTTGTAAGCTGATGAACAGAGATACGAATATTTTGCTTTTAGATGAGCCGACGAATCATTTGGATGTGGATGCAAAGGATTCATTAAAGAAAGCATTACAGGAATACAGGGGAAGCATTTTGCTAATCTGTCATGAACCAGAATTTTACAAAGATGTAGTAAATGATGTCTGGGATATGAGCCGCTGGACAACAAAAGTTTTCTGATAGATTTGCGGGTATAAGAGTGATTTTTTGAAGTGTCTGTGCCGGGTAACTAATAAGTATTTATTAGAATGTATTGATGGTGAGCATATTGAACTTAAAAAATTTCATAGTTATAATAAGAATATGCGAAAAAAATGAAAATTAAGTTTGAAAACAAAGGAGAATCATCAATGAAAATGTTATCCATTGAACAGGAACTGAAGAATAACACTTATCCGGGAAGAGGAATCATCCTTGGAAAAAGTGAAGATGGTACAAAAGCTGTAGCAGCTTATTTTATTATGGGGAGAAGTGAGAACAGTCGTAATCGTGTGTTTGTGGAAGATGGGGAAGGTATCCGCACACAGGCGTTTGATCCATCCAAATTGACAGATCCAAGTCTGATTATTTATGCACCGGTACGTGTGCTTGGAAACAAAACAATTGTTACAAACGGAGATCAGACAGATACAATTTACGAGGGAATGGATAAACAGCTTACATTCGAACAGTCTCTTCGTTCACGTGAGTTTGAGCCGGACGGACCGAATTATACACCACGTATTTCAGGTGTGATGCATTTGGAAGACGGAAAGTATAACTATGCAATGTCTATTTTGAAAAGTAATAATGGTAATCCGGAAAGCTGTAATCGTTATACATTTGCATACGAGAATCCGGCAGCAGGTGAGGGACATTTTATTCATACATATATGCATGACGGTAATCCGCTTCCAAGCTTTGAAGGAGAGCCAAAGTTAATTGGAATTCCAAATGATATGGAGAATTTTACAGAGTTGTTATGGAACAGCCTGAATGAAGAAAATAAAGTTTCATTATTTGTCCGCTACATCGATATTGAGACAGGAAAATACGAGACAAAGATTGTAAATAAAAATAACTAAATAATATCAGAACTGTGAAATACAATTAGTAAGAGGAGCAGATAAGATGAAAGAATTAGAATTAAAATATGGTTGTAATCCAAATCAGAAACCTTCAAGAATTTATATGGCTGACGGAAGTGAACTTCCAATCCAGGTATTATGCGGACGTCCGGGATATATTAACTTCCTGGATGCATTTAATGGCTGGTTGCTTGTATCAGAATTGAAAAAGGCAACAGGTCTTCCAGCAGCAACATCATTTAAACATGTTTCACCGGCAGGAGCAGCAGTGGGACTTCCATTAGATGAGACACTTGCAAAAATTTACTGGGTAGATGACCTTGGAGAACTTTCTCCACTGGCATCAGCATATGCAAGAGCAAGAGGTGCAGATAGAATGTCTTCATTTGGTGATTTTATTGCACTTTCTGATGTGTGTGATGTAGATACAGCGAGATTGATCAAGAGAGAGGTCTCAGATGGTGTAATCGCACCTGGATTTGAGCCGGAAGCATTGGAATTATTGAAACAGAAGAAAAAAGGAAATTACAATGTTATTCAGATTGATCCAAATTACGTGCCGGCTCCATTGGAACATAAAGAAGTATTTGGAATTACATTTGAACAGGGAAGAAATGAGTTGAAGATTGATGATGAGTTTTTCTCAAATGTTGTAACAGATAATAAGGAAATTCCTGATTCAGCTAAGATGGACCTTGCAATTTCTATGATCACATTAAAATATACACAGTCAAACTCTGTATGTTATGTAAAGGGCGGACAGGCAATCGGTATCGGAGCAGGACAGCAGTCTCGTATTCATTGTACACGTCTGGCAGGACAGAAGGCAGACAACTGGTGGCTTCGTCAGTCTCCACAGGTTCTGGGACTTCAGTTTAAAGATGGAATCGGACGTGCGGATCGCGATAATGCAATCGATCTCTATATTGGAGAAGAATATATGGATGTTCTTGCAGATGGTGTTTGGGAGAATACATTTAAAGAAAAACCAGCAGTATTTACAAGAGAAGAAAAACGTGCATGGCTGGATAAGATGACAGATGTTTCGCTTGGTTCCGATGCATTCTTCCCATTTGGAGATAATATCGAACGAGCTCATAAGAGTGGTGTAAAATATATTGCACAGCCGGGCGGCTCAGTGAGAGATGACAACGTAATTTCAGTATGTAATAAATATGGCATGGCAATGGCATTTACAGGAATTCGTTTATTCCACCATTAAAATATACTAAAAATAAAAAAGAATGTGCTTTGGTACATTCTTTTTTTGTGCCGTGGGACTGGAAAAAACGAGGGTAATGTGGTATAGTCACTACTATATGGAGGAAACACTATGGTATTAGAGACGAGAAGTCCTGAACAGACATTTCAGATTGGTGTTGATCTGGCAAAGAAAGCCGTACCGGGACAAGTATTTACTTTGACAGGAGATCTAGGCGTTGGCAAAACTGTATTTACACAGGGATTTGCACATGGATTAGGAATCACAGAGCCTGTGAACAGTCCGACATTCACAATCGTTCAGGTTTATGAGGGTGGACGACTTCCATTTTATCATTTTGATGTATATCGTATTGGTGATGTAGAAGAGATGGATGAAGTCGGTTTTGATGAATATGTGATGGGGGAAGGCGTATCGCTGATTGAATGGGCGAATTTGATCGAAGAGATACTTCCTGAAAGACGTACAGAGATCATTATTGAAAAAGATCTTCAAGAAGGATTTGAGTATCGGAGAATTACGATAGAAGAACGATAAAAACACAGTTGGGAAAAGGTCAGCGTTGTCTGACCTTTCTTGGTTAACTAGGTGACAGGAGGAGCATATGAGAGTACTGGCAATTGACAGCTCAGGAATGACTGCAACAGTGGCAGTTGTAGAAGATACGCAAACAATTGCGGAATATACAGTAAATTTTAAAAAGACACATTCACAGACATTGTTGCCGATGATCGATACAATGGGGAAGATGATAGAACTTGAACTGAAATCAATAGATGCGATTGCTGTAGCAGGAGGACCGGGTTCTTTTACAGGTCTTCGAATTGGGTCAGCTACGGCAAAAGGATTGGGACTGGCATTGGAGAAACCATTAATACACGTGCCAACAGTAGATGGACTTGCGTATAATCTTTACGGGTGCCAAGATATTATTTGTCCTATTATGGATGCAAGAAGAAAGCAAGTTTATACAGGGATGTACACATTTGCAAGAAGAGAAGTGGAAGGAAGTAAGGAGACAGAACTGGTACTGGATGTATTAGAAGCACAGAATGCATCTCCAATAGAAGAATTGATAGAACGTCTGAATATACATGGAAGACCGGTTGTATTTCTCGGAGATGGCGTGCCGGTATATCAGGATGTAATCAAAGAAAAGATGCGTGTACCATTTTCTTTTGCACCTGCGAGTGCGAACCGTCAGAGAGCAGCAGTAGTCGGAGCTCTTGGAATTCAGTATTATAAAGAGGGAAAATTTGAGACGGCAATGGAACATCAGCCGGACTATCTGCGTGTATCACAGGCGGAAAGAGAACGTGCGGAAAAAGAACGCAAGGCTGTTGTAGCGATTCGTCAGATGAAAGTAGAAGATGCGGCAGCAATCGCAGAGATGGAACATCAGACATTTTCAGATGCTTGGAGTGAGAAAGCGATTCTTGATACACTTCGTAATCCAAAAACAATTTGTCTTGTAGCAGAAAAAATTGGGAAGATTGTAGGATATTGTATTGTCTATACAGCAGATGATGAGGCTGATATTGCCAGAATCGCAGTCTTAAAAGAATCAAGAAGATTTGGTGTCGCATCAGAATTGATACATGCATTAGATGTAATCTGCTGGGAGAACCAGATACAGATTATTATGTTGGATGTTCGTGTCAGCAATGACGATGCAAGAGCATTTTACGAAAAGCATGGCTTTACACAGGACGGAATCCGTGAAAATTATTATAAAAATCCGATTGAAGATGCGATTTTAATGAGTCGTGCGGTGATACCAACGAAAAAATAGAGCGTAGAAATAGAGGAATAATATGTTAGATGTATGTTTACTTGGCTGTGGCGGGATGATGCCACTGCCATATCGTTGGCTGACTTCCCTGATGACCAGATTTAATGGAAGCAGTTTGCTGATCGATTGTGGCGAGGGAACACAGATCGCAATAAAAGAAAAGGGATGGAGTTTTAAACCGATTGATGTAATTTGTTTTACTCATTATCACGGTGATCATATTAGTGGTTTACCGGGATTGTTACTGACAATGGGAAATGCGGACCGAACAGAACCGCTGACCTTAATCGGACCAAAAGGCTTGGAGCGAGTTGTAAATGCCCTCAGGGTAATTGCACCGGAATTACCATTTCCAATTTATTACAAAGAAATTGAAGGTGCAGAACAGACTTTTGAGATGAATGGATACAGGCTTAAGGCGTTTCGTGTAAATCATAATGTACTCTGTTACGGATATACATTGGAAATCGATCGTGCCGGAAAATTTGATCCTGCCCGTGCAAAAGAACAGAATATTGAACAGAAATACTGGAGTTTGTTGCAGAAGGGTGAAACGATAGAGACGGAAGGTCGTGTGCTGACTCCGGACATGGTGCTTGGACCAGCCAGAAAAGGAATTAAACTGACTTATACAACGGATACAAGACCGACAAAATCAATTCGTGAAAATGCGGTGGATTCGGATTTGTTTATTTGTGAAGGAATGTACGGAGAGAAAGAAAAGGCAGCAAAAGCTGTTGAATATAAGCATATGACATTTTATGAGGCAGCAGAGCTTGCAAAAGAAGCAAATGTAAGAGAAATGTGGTTGACACATTATAGTCCGTCGCTTACGCATCCGGAGATGTATATGGATGAGGTGCGTAAGATTTTTCCGGCGTCTAAGGCGGGAAAAGACAGGATGTCTGTAGAAATGAAATTTGACTAGGAGAAAATTATGAGGGAAATACAGGATATTAATATTTTGGCAATAGAAAGCTCCTGCGATGAAACTGCAGCAGCAGTAGTGCATAATGGAAGAGAAGTACGATCTAATATTATTTCTTCTCAGATTGACCTGCACAAATTGTATGGTGGAGTCGTACCGGAAATCGCCTCCAGAAAGCATATTGAAAAAATTAACCAGGTAATTGAAGAGGCATTGAAAGAAGCGGATACAACATTGGATGAAATCGATGCAATCGGAGTGACTTACGGACCGGGGCTTGTGGGAGCCCTGTTAGTTGGCGTTGCAGAAGCAAAGGCAATCGCATTTGCAAAGAATAAACCATTGATCGGAGTACATCATATAGAAGGTCATATTTCTGCAAATTATATTGAACATCCAGATTTAGAGCCGCCATTTTTGTGCCTGGTAGTATCTGGCGGACATACACATCTTGTATGTGTAAAGGAATATGGAAAGTATGAAATCTTAGGCGGAACACGCGATGATGCAGTTGGAGAAGCCTATGATAAAGTGGCACGTACAATTGGTTTGGGGTATCCGGGAGGACCGAAGATTGAAAGAATTGCACGTGAAGGAGATCCAAATGCGATTGTATTTCCAAAAGCACGAATTGAAGGATCACCATATGATTTTAGTTTTAGCGGATTGAAATCAGCTGTCTTAAACTATATCAATGGATGTCAAATGAAAGGACAGGAATATAATCCGGCAGATATTGCGGCATCATTTCAGAAGGCGGCAATTGATGCATTGGTAGAGAAATCTATGAAAGCAGTAGATGAATTTGATATGTATAAGTTTGCGATAGCAGGTGGAGTGGCATCGAATGGTGCACTGCGTCAGGCAATGGAAGAGGCATGTGCAAAACGTGATATGAAATTTTATTATCCGTCTCCGATTTTCTGTACAGATAATGCAGCAATGATCGGTGCGGCGGCATATTATGAATATCTTGCAGGAACAAGACATGGATGGGATTTGAATGCCGTGCCAAATCTGAAGCTTGGAGAACGATGATATAAAGTAGGGAATAAAGAGGAGAATCTTGAAATGGTAAAGAAACATTGTACAGCAATCGTATTGGCAGCAGGACAGGGAAAACGGATGGGAACAAAAGTACATAAACAATATCTGTTGTTACAGGATAAACCGGTGTTGTATTATTCATTACAGACATTTCAAGATTCGGCTCGTATAGATGAAATTTATCTTGTTACCGGACAAGGAGAGGAATCCTATTGTGAAGAACAGATTGTAAGACCATATGGCTTTACTAAAGTGACACATATTGTGGAAGGCGGAGCAGAACGTTATAATTCCGTATGGAATGCATTAAAGCATGTAGAGGATGGATATGTATTTATTCATGATGGCGCACGCCCGTTTATAAGTGAAGAGATAATAGAACGTGCATATGAAGCTGTTCAGAGTTGTAATGCATGTGTTGTTGGCATGCCGGTAAAGGATACAATAAAGATTGCGGATGATCATGCAAATGTTGCTGAAACTCCGGACAGAAGTAAAGTATGGATGGTGCAGACACCACAGGTTTTTCATGTTGGGCTGGTGAAAGAAGCATATAGATGTTTAATGGAACAAGAAGAGACGAATGTAACGGATGATGCAATGGTAGTAGAAACATTTACGGGGCATTCTGTAAGATTAGTGCAAGGAAGCTATGAAAATATTAAAATCACAACGCCGGAAGACTTGGAAATAGGCGAGGTTTTTGCTGGAAAATATGGAAAATAAATAACTTTTCAAAAAAATTAAAAAAAGTTTTGAAAAAGTGTTGACATAATATAAACCATGTGATAGTATACTACTTGTCGCGAACGACATAAACGAAAAGCGACAAAACAGAATATGGAGAGGTATCGAAGTGGTCATAACGAGGCGGTCTTGAAAACCGTTTGTCCGCAAGGGCGCGTGGGTTCGAATCCCACCCTCTCCGCTTGAATCGTATCGGTAAATGCCGATACGATTTTTTGTATGTTAGCAAAGTGTTCTTTCCTAACATACAAAAAGGCTCCGCGAGGATGCGTTTTATAAGTAAAAAAAAGACTGGACAAATCAGAAGAAATCATGTATATTAGTCTTCGGTTGTTTTTTGGAGAAGTACCCAAGCTGGCCGAAGGGGCTCCCCTGGAAAGGGAGTAGGTCGTTAGTAGCGGCGCGAGGGTTCAAATCCCTCCTTCTCCGTTTGTGTTACATGATTATCTCAGTCGAGAAGACTCCCACCTCTTTCAGGTGGTGAGTAACAGCAAATTTGTCTCAGTGGGAGTCCAATCTCCGACTGAGATAAACGCTCCGCGAGGATGCGCAGTGATTCTGAAAAGAATGTGTCAGCTTACGCTGACCAGAATCACGCGCCAAGTCTCGCGGCTGCTCGACTTGAAATATGTGATACAAGAAGGCATGAAAACTGATAAAACATTTTTTGAGATAAGATGAAAAAAGTTTAGAAAAAGTGTTGACAGAATAAAGAGTACATGCTAATATAAATGAGCTGTCGCAAACAAGACATCGAGAGAATGAACTTGAAGCGATAAAGCAAAAAAAATTAAAAAAGTTGTTGACAAACAGTGAAAGATGTGATAATCTGAATAAGCTGTCGCAAACGACAACAAACAAAGAACATTGATAACTAAACAATAGACAACAGATCCTTGAAAATTTCTTTAAGAGAAAATTTTTTAAGAACGGTTTATAACAAACCAAAACAACAGTAAAAGGATAGATTAGCTAGAGTTAATCTTGACTAGAACAAACACTTTTAACGAGAGTTTGATCCTGGCTCAGGATGAACGCTGGCGGCGTGCTTAACACAT
>NZ_RBZR01000002.1:0-282113 GCF_003628495.1 Ruminococcus sp. B05
TGGTTGCGAGCATAACAGACCGCAATATTACCAGTGATCTGGCGATACGCACGCTTCAAAAAGCGTTGGATTCCCAACCGAAGATTCAAGGCGAACTCATCCTGCACAGTGATCAGGGATCCCAGTTGTTTATGTTTCATCTTTCTCGCCTATGAGTACAAAAATACCACCGGCCATTTTGATTGGTGGCAACTATACAACTGCATTTAATGCTTTGTTGTATTCAATGTCTAATTCATGTTTAAACTTTTCAAAATCTACATCAACCAGAATCAATATTCCATCAGAATAATCAAAATCAGTATTGGATATGCTCCTTTCATCTTTTTTTCACTTTCTTGCTATTTAGTTATAGTAATCGATGCCTTGACGTCAATAAATTATGCCCGAAAGCCTGGGAATCTATTTCAATCCCCATTTTTTTCAGGATTCTTTTCTCCGTAATCTCATTAATTTCAGTGTGTCTAGGAACTTGTTCCGTATCATTTCCACGTTTATACGTATCATAATTCCCGCCATGATCTTTGAACAAAAATCTTGCGTCTTCAAGTTTCTTTATCAGGTCACGCCGTTTCACGTACTCATCTCCGTTTTTCTTTGTTATACGCCTTAAATACGCATTTGCCAATAGTAAGTACGCATAATATACGCATTTATTTTATTTTCAAAAAAGGACAACTTGTCACCAGATTGCCCCTTTTCTAGGTTTGTCTCTATGGAGTTTTAACGAGCCGTATGGATTCAGCCTTTGCTTTAATCCCTTTTCTGAAATAACATTTTTCAAGCGAACTGCAACGATGCTATTTGATGCTGTAATATCAAGCAACTTTATTTCTCCTTTCTTTTTAACCAATTTTTGTTTTTGATAATATAATAAAATTCTTGTTTTATCGATATATTTTTAACAAACTTCTTCTTGTTTCCCTTTATTGACATACCAAGATTTACGAAATACAATACCTATATAAATTCAAGTCAAACATCCGTGAGACTTGGCGCGTGATTCTGATCAGCGAAGCTGACATATTCCTATCAGAATCACTGCGCATCCTCGCGGAGCGTTTATCTCAGTCTTCTCGACTGAGATAAAATTGGTTATACTTAAGTCATACAATCAAGTAGAAAGGATGTGATCACATGCCACTATTAAAAAACGATACTTACACAGTCGAAGACATCTACGCTCTTCCAGAAGGAAAACGTGCAGAGCTGATTGACGGACAGATTTATGACATGGCACCACCAAGTCCGTTGCATCAGGAATTAGTAATGGAGCTTTCTGCAACTCTCAGAAATTATATTAGAAATAATAACGGACCATGCAAAGTTTACCCTGCACCATTCGCTGTATTTCTCAATCAAGATGATCGGAATTATGTAGAGCCGGATATCTCAGTAATCTGTGATCCAAACAAAATGAATGACAGAGGATGTAATGGTGCACCGGATTTCATTATCGAAATCGTATCACCAAGCAGTCAGAGAATGGATTATTTGACCAAGTTATTCAAATATCGTACTGCTGGTGTTCGGGAATATTGGATTGTAAACCCTATGAAGCAAACGGTTCAAGTTTACTACTTTGGTAATGTTGAGGATTCAACACAATATTCTTTTGACGATGAAATCAGTGTTGGAATTTATGATGATTTAAAGATTTGTATTACAGATTTATTAAGATAAAATAACCAAGAAAGATCATATGTAATATAGAATTGAAAAAAGTGAAAAAATCGGTATTTGAAGAATTCAGGTGATTGTGCCATCTTACTGTTAAGAGAGGAGATTGCTTATGAAGAAAAAAGTAATTGCAATTATTCCAGTTGTATTATCAATAATATCAGTTCCTGCATGTGGAAGAAAAGAAAAAATGTATGAGATTCCTGATTTATCACAGTACAAGACAGATTATGTAGGAGATTCTTCGAATGTTATAAAAATTGTAAGCAGTCAAGATTATCCGGAAGGATACGCATATGACAGTATAGAGATACATTCTGAGAGTGAGCCTTATGGATTAACAGTTTTTCTAAAAGTTGAGCCGTCTGCCTCTAAGCTCGAAGATGAATTACAGGTTAATGCAGATATAACATTTGATTTGATTGGTAATTTGGAAACACTTGATTATAAAATAGCAGATAGCAAAGAAATTATTGCATCGTATGAACGGTAGTGCAGGATTTTTAGATAATTAAGGAGTGGTTGTGTATGGCAAAAATAGAAAGAAGTATAAATGAAGATTTTGATCAGTTACTTTCCAATATCGAAAATGGGATATTAAATAATAGTATGTCAGCAACACTAGAAGATGCCAGTGACTTTCAAAGTGGAACTGCGCGTTGCAGTGTTCGTGTTTTTGAGCGTTACAGCTATGCTGGTGGAAATAGAGTTAGTCTTAATATTACGCTTTTCCAAAACGACAAAGATCCTGTTCAACTTTCCGCAATTACATCAGGAGGAAGTCAAGCTGTATTTTTCAAAATTAATACATTAGGGGAAGAAGCATTTCTTGACAAGTTGATCGAGTTGCTAGATGTGTAACTTTCTTTTATATAGAAAGAAGCTGCTCACTAATTTCTTAGTTCGCAGCTTCTTCTAACATTCAAACTATTTTATTTTACACTCACTTATAAGATTCTGTATACCGATAACGGATTCTTCTAATTCTTCTGCTATCTCATCTATTGATTTTCCTTTAGAAAGTTTTCTTTGAATTTGTTGCTTTAGCAGTTCAATTCGACCTTCCTCGATTCCAGCCTTTCGTCCTTCTTCAATTCCAGCCTTTCGCCCTTCCTCCAGACCAGCCTCAAATTCAGCCTTCCTCAGCTTTTTCTCTTCTTCATCCTTGTTATATTCGAATATACTCATGCTAATCACCTCAGCTCGATTTTGGATTAGAAATTCCGCTAATATCCCTTCTTTTATACATTCTTCAACAGCACATTCTACCGCTTCTTCTAATGACAGCTCTCCTAAAGAAGTATATTTACGGACTTTCGCTACATACTGAGCATATTCCTTTAATGTTTGACAGTGTTCCATCAGTTCCTGATTATGACCTTCATTAACATTCAGCACGGTTACTCGCAATTCCAGATCCGGATCATCTGTCTGGCATTCATATGCTGATGAAAGTCTGAATTCACTAATGTCTTCAATCTCTTTCATTCCATTATAGAACACAACAAATTTTGGTGCCGGAATCTTCTGTAGCACTGATGAATACAAAGACTTCTGAACAACCAGTTTCTGGTATTCATTGGAGATATAAAACAAGTCTCTTAACGGCATGTTCGGGTTATATGTGGACTGGTGCTCATATAGATATAAATTCATATCCAGAATAAATGCCAAGTCATTTTTCATTCCCATATAAATCGAATTCTCCAATGTCACTACCTGTAATGCATCTGCATCGGTATAATTCTTGTGGTTCATTGCGTTGTAAAGCGACAACAGATTTTCCTTGTTTTCGAACAACATACGGAAAATGGTATCTTTGTACTTTTTTGTTGCTTTTACCGTCCGATTCCGTACAGAATACTTTCTGCTTCTCTGTGCATTCTTTCGTTTTGACATATTCACTTTTCCTCCTTTTTTACAGGAGGTCATCTACTTTTTTCAGCCGCCTCCTGCTTTACATAACTATTGGTATCTAAAGCATAGACTTCTGAAATGAAATTAGAAAATAGATGGTGAATCGTCACCTTAGATTCATAAGAAATATGCTTTGTGTTAGTATAGCACATGCTATTCACAAAAAACAACTTAAAAAGAAGCTGCTCACTAATTTCTTAGCTCGCAGCTTCTTTTTTACCTGTCTCTATATTTTCTCAATTATACTTATTCAGCCAGATTCTCTCCACAATTATCCAGGAATAACTGGAATACCGCCTGTACAGTATTCAGACGATTTTCCATGCGGCTTCCTTTGAAATGGCATTCTCTTACAAATACATTTCCCCGGATATAACAGCTCACAAAGATTAATCCTACCGGTTTCTCCGGCGTACCGCCTCCCGGTCCTGCAATTCCAGTCGAAGCAAAAGCAACATCTGCCCCTGCGGCTTTCGCTGCCCCTTCTGCCATTTCGCGTGCAGTCTGGTCGCTGACAGCACCATATTGCTCTAATGTCTGAATCTGAACTCCAAGTAATCTGTGCTTCGCCTCATTTGAATACGTAACGTACCCTTCATTCAAGACTTCTGATGCCCCGGAAACATTTACCAATGTGCCTGCTATCAGACCTCCTGTACATGACTCTGCAGTCGTTACTGTCCATCCGAATTTTGTAAGAACTTCAACTACACGTTCTTCT
This sequence comes from Ruminococcus sp. B05, assembly GCF_003628495.1. Lineage (NCBI taxonomy): Bacteria > Bacillati > Bacillota > Clostridia > Eubacteriales > Oscillospiraceae > Ruminococcus > Ruminococcus sp. B05. The sequence continues at coordinate 4,319 of NZ_RBZR01000002.1, forward strand.
AATACATCTTTTTGATCTACCTTTTCTGCCATCTGCCAGTCTGCATACATTTTCTTACATGCCTCCCTGTGTTAAGACCTCTTTATTTTTTACAATATAATCAATCAATGAAATAACGGTAAGTGCCAATGCTATCCAAATCAAAACCTGTGCAATGATATCGAAAATGCCGCCAAAATCTGCAATCAGTACGATAATCATAGCCATCTGAAATACCGTTTTGAATTTTCCCCAGTAGCTTGCGGCGATAACAATTCCGTTATCAGAAGCAACCAGACGGAATCCACTAATGATAAATTCTCTTGCAATGATCACAATAACAATCCACGCCGGAAGTTTTCCCATCTCAATCATACAGATCATTGCTGAACATACGAGAAGTTTATCTGCCAATGGATCCATAAATTTTCCAAAGTTTGTCACCAGATTATATTTTCTTGCAATCTTTCCATCCAACATGTCTGTCAGACTTGCTACACAGAATAAAATGAGTGCGATCCATTTATTCGCCGGTCCACCTACATCTGTTAACATAAAAAACACAAAAAACGGAACCATGATTACTCTTAATACAGTTAGTTTATTCGGTAAGTTCATTTGTCAATCCTCCTATCAGATCATATTCTTCTGCTCCTGTCACTGTTACTTTTGCGAAATCACCTGACATGAGTAGTTCCCCTGTTTCCACAAAAATGAGTCCATCCACCTTCGGTGCATCGCGATAAGTTCTTCCTACATATGCCGGCTCATCTGCAATTTTTCCTTCGATCATAACGAGCATCTCTCTGCCAATCATTTTTTCCGCAGTATCAAAAGCAACCTCCTGCTGAAGTTCCATCAGTTCAGCCTGACGTTCGAATTTTACTTCTTCCTCTATCTGATCTGGCATTGTCGCAGCCGGTGTGTCTTCTTCCGGTGAATATGTAAATACACCCAGACGGTCAAATTCCATCTCATCTACAAATTCTACCAGTTCCTGATGCTGTTCTTCTGTCTCTCCCGGAAATCCTGTGATCAAGGTTGTTCTCAGACAAATATCCGGAATTTCTTTTCGAAGCTTTGTAACAATATCAACCAATTCCTGTTTACTTGTTCTTCTTCCCATACGTTTTAGAATTTCATCATTCGCATGCTGGATCGGAAGATCTAAATAGTGACAGATCTTTGGTTCTTCTTTTATAACCTGAATCAATTCATCTGTAATCTCTTCTGGATAGCAATAGAGGATTCGTATCCACTGAATCCCACTCACTTTACACAGCTCTTTTAATAACTTGTGAAGTGACTTTTCTCCGTAAAGGTCTTTTCCGTAAAGTGTCGTCTCCTGTGCGACCAGAATCAACTCTTTTACGCCTTGTGCTGCCAGTTCTTCTGCTTCTTTGATAAGCTGCTCCATCGGTACACTTCGATAAGTGCCTCGAATCTTCGGAATAATGCAATATGTACAATGCTTGTCGCAACCTTCTGCTATCTTCATATATGCGAAATGTCCGCCTGTTGTTATCTGTCGTTTTGTATTGACAACAGGCAATGCCTGAAGATCCTCCATCTCCAGAAAATGTTTTCCTTCCAATGCTTCGTCAACTGCATCCAGTATCTTGTCATATGCCGTTGTTCCAAGCACTGCATCTACTTCAGGAATCTCATCAATGATCTCTTGCCTGTAACGCTCTGCCAGGCATCCTGTTACGATCAGAGCTTTTAATTTTCCTGTTTTCTTATATTCTGCCATCTCGAGAATATTATCAACGCTTTCCTGTTTTGCATCGTGAATAAAACAGCATGTATTCACAACAATAATATCTGCTTCCTGCTCATCGTCGATCATCTCATAACCTCTGGACGCAAGAAGCCCTAACATTACTTCTGAATCAACCAGATTCTTATCGCATCCCAGGGAAATAAATAATATCTTCATAATCACTCTCCAAATCACTCAGAAAGGCAGATACCTGCCGGAACCTGCCTTTTCTTTATTCTTATCTACTTTTATTCTTCTTTCTCTGCGTTATCAGTAACGATTGTAAGCTTTCCTTCATTCATCTCCTGAATTGCGATAGAAAGTGGTTTTTCACCTTTCTTTGCTTTTACCAGCGGCATCTCTCCGTCGATAAGCTGTCTTGCTCTCTTAGATGTTGCCATAACGATAGAATAACGGCTGTTAACAACCTTTGTTTCGCCCTCTTCCACGTCCTTATTCACTACCTGCATTAAATCTGTATAAGATGGATGTAACATACTTTTATTCTCCTTTCATCTCTTTCAATTCTTTTTGAATCTTTTCTATAAAGTTTGCATTTCTTGAACATCTTAAATGTTCTGCCTGAATAACTGAATGCATCTGTTCCACACACTCTTCCAATGTATCATTAATGATCAGATAATCATAATTCTCCATACCTTCTGCTTCTTCCGCAGCACGGCTCATTCTGGAATTGATCACTTCCATTGTCTCTGTTCCTCGTCCCACAAGACGATGCTTCAGTTCCTGTGCAGTTGGAGGAGCTACGAACAATAACAGTGTATCAGGGAACTTCTCTTTCACCTTCAGCGCTCCTTGAATCTCAATCTCAAGAATCACATCCTTGCCTTCGTCAAGCTTCTGCTCTACATAGCTTCGTGGTGTACCATAGTAATTTTCCACGTATCTAGCATACTCTATCAGCTCATCTTTCGCAATCATTTTTTCAAATTCATCTTTTGAAATGAAAAAATACTCGCGGCCATGAAGTTCTCCTTCTCTTGGCTGTCTTGTTGTTGCCGAAATAGATAACGCATACTTTTCTTCATATTTCTGCAGAAGTTCTTTCATTAAAGTTCCTTTGCCGGCTCCTGAAAAACCGGATACTACGATTAAAATGCCTTTCTTATTCATTTGCTCTCTTCTCCACTATCTCATACTTAAAACCATATTCAATAACTATTCAATATTCTGGATCTGTTCACGAATTTTTTCAATCTCTGTCTTTAATCCAATCGCATAATTCGAAACTTCCAGATCATTCGCCTTTGAAAGGATGGTGTTGGCTTCTCTGTTCATCTCCTGGGCAATAAAATCAAGCTTTCTTCCGATTCCTTCCGTTTCCTCTAATGTATCCCGCATATGCGAAATGTGGCTTTTCAAACGAACTGTCTCTTCGTCTGTACAAATCTTGTCAGCATATAAGATTACTTCAGCTGCCATCCTGTTCTCATCGACTGGCATCTCCAGAAGTTCATGTATCTTATCTTCCAGTTTCTTACGATACTCTTCCACAATCTGTGGTGAACGCTCTTCCACATGTCCTACCAGTGTCTCCATGCCGGAAAGCTTGTTCAAAATATCTTTTTTCAGGTTCTCACCTTCTGTGGTGCGCGTCTCAACAAACTGTGCAAATGCACCTTCTAATGCCATCTTCAGACCACTCCACAAAGCGTCTTCATCATCCGGCTTTTCTTCCATTGTCAATACCTCCGGACAATGTGCCAATGTAGAAACGCGGATATCATTATCAATTCCAAACGATTCTTCCATCTGCTTAAAGTATCTCATGTATTCCGCTGCAAGTGTTTCATTATATTTAAGTGCAGCCTGACTTTCTGAGTTATCTTCGTATGTAATAAAAATATCCACTTTACCACGCAGCGCATACTGTTTTAACAATGTGCGGATTGCAGTTTCGAAAAAATTAAATTTCTTCGGCATACGAATGTTAACGTCTAAATATCTGTGGTTTACCCCTTTTAATTCCACTGTAAATTTTTTAGATCCGGTCTGATACTCATATCTTCCAAATCCTGTCATGCTTTTTATCATGATGTCAACCTCTGTTTATTCGTTTTTTTACATTCATAACATTATACCTCGTAACCACAGTCAAGGTCAACCATTTCACTTTGAGTTTTATAAATTTCTTTATCTGAAAATAAATCTGTGTTATACTTTCTCTGTATCAGTTACTAATTTTTTGTAACCTGACATTCCATATTCAGGAATATAATCATAAAGAAACGAGGATATGATATGGCATTTGATGGAATTGTCGTGGCCAATCTGGTTCACGAATTAAAACAAGAATTAACAAACGGAAGAATTGCCAAAATTGCACAACCAGAAGCCGATGAGCTTCTTCTTACGATCAAGTCTCCTGCCGGACAGAGACGTCTTTGTATTTCGGCAAGTGCATCGCTTCCTTTAATATATTTAACAGACACCAATAAACCAAGCCCTATGACGGCGCCAAACTTCTGCATGCTGCTTCGTAAGCATATTGCAAACGGCCGTATCGTTGATATATGGCAGCCAAAGCTGGAGCGTATCATCCATTTTACGATTGAGCATTTAGATGAGATGGGGGACTTATGCCGTAAGGATTTGATTGTAGAGATTATGGGAAAACACAGCAACATCATTTTCTGCAATGAAGAAGGTATGATTATCGACAGTATTAAGCATGTTCCTGCACAGATGAGTTCTGTACGTGAAGTATTACCGGGACGCACTTATTTTATTCCCGATACAATGGAAAAGCATGATCCGCTAAGTATCACTGCGCAAGATTTTATCGAAACTATTGACAGCAAACCGCTCCCGCTTGCAAAAGCTATCTATACTAGTTTTACCGGTGTCAGTCCTATTGTTGCGGAAGAAATCTGCTACTTATCCGGAATTGATTCTTCTATTACGCCTAAGGAATTATCTGAAGATATCAAGCTGCATTTATATAATCAGTTTACAATTTATTTTTCTGCTGTTTCCGAGGGGGATTTTAAACCGGCTATTTATTATAGTGGAAATGAACCAAAAGAATTTTCTTCACTACCACTGTCGCATTTTTCAAATTATACCCGCAAGGACTTTGAATCTGTTTCTGAAGTGCTGGATCTGTACTATTCTTCTCGAAATGCGCTCACGAGAATCCGCCAAAAATCTACAGACCTTCGTCATATAGTACAGACAGCTCTGGAACGTGCGCGAAAAAAATATGATTTGCAGGTACGCCAGCTTAAGGATACCGAAAATCGTGATAAGTTCAAAGTATACGGAGAACTAATCAATACTTATGGTTATAATCTTGAACCAGATGCGAAAAAGCTAGACGCACTCAATTACTATACAAATGAGATGGTGACGATCCCACTTGATCCAACAAAGACGCCGCAGGAAAATGCACAACGTTATTTTGACAAATACAACAAGCAGAAACGTACCTTCGAAGCACTCTCTCGCTTGATTGAGGAAACGAAAGAGGATATTGATTATCTGGAATCTGTCCAGAACGCACTTTTCATTGCACAGACAGAAGACGATCTTGCTCAGGTCAAGGAAGAATTGATCGAGGCCGGATATATGCGCCGTAAATTCACGAAAAAGAAGATTAAAATTAAAAGTCAGCCTCTGCATTATATTTCCAGTGATGGATATCATATGTATGTTGGAAAGAATAATTTTCAAAATGAAGAACTCACATTTCATTTTGCTGTCGGCAATGACTGGTGGTTTCACGCAAAACAGGCTCCCGGCTCTCACGTTATCGTCAAGACTAACGGAGACGAACTTCCGGACCGTACATTTGAAGAAGCCGGAAAACTTGCCGCTTACTACTCCAGTATGAAGGATAAAGATAAGATTGAGATTGACTATGTCGAGAAAAAGCACGTGAAAAAGCCACGTGGTGGAAAACCTGGATTTGTCGTATATTATACAAATTATTCACTGATCATCGACAGCGATATTTCCGGAATCCAGCTTATAGAATAGATTGAGATTATAAAAAGAGGATGACGAAGCTTTTGTGCTCCATCATCCTCTTCTTTATGCGTTCTGACCCAGCAAAAAATCGATAAACTGCTGTGCTGTTCTTCCCGATAATCCACCATGAGCAAGCTCCCACTTGTTCGCTTCAAGCAACAGCTCTTCCTCCGGCATCTGAATCTGATTTGCTTTTGCCAGCTCTTTTACAATCTGCTGGAACTCTTTCTTTGTCGGTGCTCCATAATAAATTGTCACTCCGAATCTTGCTACTAAAGATAATTTTTCCTGAACCGTATCATTTGTATGCATATCTTCATCACGATCCTGTTTATCCTTAAATGTCTCTCTGATCAGATGACGACGGTTTGATGTCGCATAGATCAGTACGTTGTTTGGCTTTTTCTCTAATCCGCCTTCAATAACGGCTTTCAAATATTTATATTCAATCTCAAATTCTTCAAATGAAAGATCATCCATGTAAATAATAAATTTATAATTACGGTTTTTAATCTGTGCGATTATGTCATTCAAATCTTTAAACTGATGCTTGTAAACTTCAATGATACGCAATCCTTGGTCGTAATACTGATTTAAAACTGCCTTGATAGAAGATGATTTTCCAGTTCCTGCATCTCCATACAACAGACAGTTATTTGCTTTTCTTCCTTCTACAAATGCTTTTGTATTATCGATTAGTTTCTTTTTTGCAATTTCATAACCTACAAGGTCGTCAAGATGTACGTGTGCAATATTGGTAATTGGAACAATCTCTGCACTTTCCCCTTCCAGATGCTCGATACGGAAAGCCTTATGAAGTCCTAATTTTCCGACTCCGAATTCTTTGTAAAATTGTGTCAGGCGTTTTCCAAATAACTCAACTGATTCTGCCTCTCCTAATGATTTACTCAAGTTACAGATTCTGTCCCGAATACGTTTATTAAACACTTTGCTTCCTTCATTTACATTTGTATAATTCAATAAAACAGCAAAGCTTTCTGCATCCAGCTCTTTCATCAATGGTTCAAAATCATAATCAAACAATTCCTTGAACACTTTAAAATCATGCATGGCAATTTGATTGATGCTGCCTTCTACCGGTCCTAGAATTTCACAAGAGGTGCTATAGGCGTTCTCATCATTTGATAAAAGAAATGTCAGGTATGTATGCCATAGGTTTCCTTCAAATCCATGACTGACCGAAATTTCTAACAATTCATTAATGCACTCGAACAATAAACTTCTCAAGTCTTCTCTGTTATAGTATTCATTGTTATAGTTCTCCATCAAAAATGTCATGTCCTGAAGAATCTCTCCATATTCCATGTTTTTGTACAGCATCAATTCATTTGTATGCATTGTAATTCCTTCTTTCTATCAAATAATTGCCATCACATTCAAGTTTCTTATTCCTTAATAATTTTCCAAATACATTCTACTTTTTGTTTTTAGTAATTTCCCAATATATTCAGATTTCTTGTTTCTTCGCGAAGCCCACGAAGCGCATTCTTCACTGCCGGCTGTTCCATATTCCCCTCAAAATCCACAAAGAAACGGTATTCCCAGTTTCTTCCTTCGATTGGTCTTGACTCAATCTTTGTCATATTCAGATCATTATAAATGAAATGGGACAAGATACGATAGAGTGAGCCGCTCTCGTGAGGCAGCTCAAAACTTATACTAATCTTATTCGCATCTTTCAAATATACTTTCTGGTTGGTTACAATTACGAAACGGGTTGAATTATTTTTTTCATCATTGATATTGTCCGCCAGTATTTCCAATCCTTGTAATTTAGCCGCATAAGCACTGCATACCGCTGCCTGTTCTTTATTCTGTTCTTCTGCTACTTTTGCTGCTGCAATTGCAGTGTTTACAACACTGATTCGTTGCCAGTCTGCATGCTCATCGAGAAAATGTGTTGTCTGCATGAGTGCTTCTGCCTTAGAGTAAACACGTTTTACTTCCTCTAATTTAGTTCTGGGAATGCCTGCTAATGTATGTGTAATTGGAATGATTGTCTCTGCAACAATATAATTCTCGAACTCGTCAAGGAGATCGTACATCTCATTTACTGCCCCTGCCGATGAATTTTCAATCGGAAGTACGGCGTAATCTGCCGAACCTTCTTCGATAGCTTCCATTGCATCACGAAATGTATGCACATGAAAGCCATTGCAAGACTCTCCAAAATAATTAAACATGGCAGCTTGTCCATAAGCTCCTTCTACGCCCTGAAATACGACTCTTGCTTTTTCTTTTTCTAGAGATTCAATCGCAATAAATGGGAGTCTTCCCAATGCTCCTGCCTCTACTAATTTCTGATACTGAAGCTTACGGCTCATTGACATCAGCTGTGTATAAAGTTCCTGAATCCCCTTTTTATTAAACTCACCATGTACTTTTGATGCCACATCGGCAAGCTTATTATTCTCTCTTTGTCTGTCCAGAACCTTCTTCCCGCTCTGGATCTTATATTCACCAACTTCACCACACACTTTCATACGTTCTTCAAAAAGCCGGGCAATCTCATTATCTATTCCATCTAACTGTACTCGCAATTCTTCCAGTGTTGCCATAGTCTTTCTCCTTTCCACTTTTTGCGGCAATTCCCCAATAATCGACGCAAAATTGAACAGTAATCATGATATCATATTTTTTTTGCAAAATCTATGTGAAAATGTGTTGAAAATAACCAGAATGTGTTATATTATTATTTAGAATATTTGATAGGAGGTAGCATTATGAACGTCAATGAATGTATCAAAAGCAGAAGAAGTATTCGAAAATACAAACCAAACGCGATTGACCATTCTATTATTGATTCTATTGTTTCCACAACTTCTTTTTCCCCTTCTTGGAAAAACACACAGATTACCCGTTTTATTGCAATTGAAGATCAATCTATTTTAAGCACAATAGCCAAATGCCATGTGCCTGATTATAATGCTAAGATTATAAGTCAGATTCCTATGTTGATCGCCGTAAGCTACATAAAGGGACGCTGTGGATTTGAGCGTGATGGTTCTTATTCTTCCAAAAAAGGAGATCGCTGGCAGATGTTTGATGCCGGAGTTGCCTGCCAGACATTTTGTCTCGCAGCAAAGGAACAGGGTTTAGGCACTGTTATTATGGGAATGTTTGATGAAGATGAGATAAGTAAACTCATTGAACTCCCAGAAGATCAGGAACTTGCTGCTCTCATTGCAATCGGTTATCCTGATATCGAACCGGAAGCACCAAAACGTAAGACTGTTGACGTTTTGCTTCAATATAAATAAGAAATATATGTCATTGAACATACTAGGAGGTATACAAATATGAGACATCTGATGAGTCCTTTAGACTTCTCTGTTGAAGAACTTGACACACTTCTTGATCTTGCACAGGATATCGAGAAGAATCCAAAGAAATACGCACATGCTTGTGACGGAAAAAAACTTGCAACTCTTTTCTATGAGCCAAGTACACGTACACGTCTAAGCCATGAAGCTGCAATGCTGAATCTTGGTGGAAATATTATGGGATTCTCTTCTGCTAATTCAAGCTCTGCTGCTAAAGGTGAAAGCGTATCTGACACGATTCGCACAATTTCATGCTATGCAGATATTTGTGCAATGCGTCATCCAAAAGAAGGTGCTCCTATGGTTGCATGCCAGCACTCTACAATCCCTGTGATCAATGCAGGTGATGGCGGACACGAGCATCCTACACAGACACTTACTGATCTTTTAACAATCCGTAATGTTAAAGGCCGTCTGGACAACATGACAATTGGTCTTTGCGGAGACTTGAAATTCGGTCGTACTGTACACTCTCTGATTCACGCTCTGGTTCGTTACCCTGGAATCAAATTTGTACTTATTTCACCAGAAGAATTACGACTTCCTGACTACGTTCGTCATGATGTCCTTGACAAAATGAACATTCCTTATAAAGAAGTTGTCCGTCTGGAAGATGGTCTTCCTGAACTTGATATTTTATACATGACTCGTGTGCAGAAAGAACGTTTCTTCAACGAAGAAGATTATGTTCGTATGAAAGACTTCTATATTCTTGACAAAAAGAAAATGGAACTTGCCCCTGAAGATATGTACATTCTTCATCCACTTCCACGTGTTAACGAAATCTCTGTTGAAGTTGATGATGACCCACGTGCAGCATATTTCCGTCAGGTACAGTATGGTGTATATGTACGTATGGCATTGATCCTTACACTGCTGGATATTCATGTAGACTAAGTTTAAAACATTTAAATTTTGGAAAGGAATAAAGATTATTATGCAAAATACATTATCAGTTGGAAAAATCTCAGAAGGATTTGTCCTGGATCATATCGAAGCCGGAAAGAGTATGGAAATTTACAAATACCTTCACCTTGATAAACTGGATTGCTGTGTTGCAATCATCAAAAATGCAAAAAGCAGTAAAATGGGAAGAAAAGATATCATGAAAATTGAATGCCCGATTGACTTCATTGATCTTGATATTTTAGGATTCATTGATCACAATATTACGATCAATATCATCCAGAATGAAGAGATCGTTGAGAAAAAACTTCTCAAACTTCCAAAAGAAATTAAAAATGTGATTCGTTGTAAAAACCCTCGCTGTATCACTTCTATCGAGCAGGGACTGGATCATATCTTCGTACTTACAGACGAAGAAAAACAGGTTTATCGTTGTAAATATTGCGAAGAGAAATATCATCGTAAAAACCAGTAATCAAAAAAGCTTTCGCTTCACGATCATTCATCGTAAAGCGAAAGCTTTTTTTAACACTTTTCTGCAATTTCATAAATCAAGCGTTCTGTATCTTCCCATCCAAGACATGGATCCGTAATAGATTTACCATAAATCATATCCGGACATATCTTCTGATTTCCTTCTTCCAGATAACTTTCGATCATTACACCTTTTATCAGCTTTTTAAGCTCTGGATTATAGCTTCTGCTGTGAAGTATCTCACTTGTAATACGAATCTGTTCTTTAAACTTCTTGTTAGAATTTGAATGATTCGCATCAATGATCGCTGCCGGATTTTTCAACTCCATTTTCTGATATAAAGAAAGCAGGCGGACCAAATCTTCATAATGATAATTTGGATTGCATGTACCATACTTATCTACGCCACCGCGCAAAATCACATGTGCAAGATCATTACCATCTGTAGTCACATCCATACCTCGGTAAATAAATGAATGCGAATGCTGTGCTGCTATTACAGAGTTCAGCATAACAAGGAAGTCACCGCTCGTCGGATTTTTCATTCCGATTGGAATATTCATCCCACTCGCTGTAAGGCGATGCTGCTGATTCTCCACTGAACGAGCTCCAATTGCCTCATATGACAAAATATCATCCAGATAGCTTCTATTTTCAGGATAGAGCATCTCATCAGCCGCTGTCAGTCCTGTCTCTTCAATGGCACGGATATGCATCTTGCGAATTGCAATAATTCCTGCCAGTAAGTCCGGTGCCTTATCCGGGTCTGGCTGATGAAGCATACCTTTATATCCTTCTCCGGTTGTTCTAGGTTTGTTTGTATAAATTCTAGGAATGATCATAAGACGATCTGAAACTTTTTCATTAACTCTCGCAAGACGATTCACATACTCGCAGACTGCATCTTCATTATCTGCCGAACACGGTCCCACGATTACAATAAATTTATCGGACTTTCCTGTAAATATATCTCTAATCTCAGCATCTCTTTTTTCTTTAATCTTGATAATCTTGTCTGAAAGCGGATATTCTGCCTTCAAATCAGCCGGTAACGGAAGCTCCGCATTTATTCTCATTCCCATGTTGATATCTCCTTATGTTGTCTCACTGTGTTTTATGTCAATTGTTTCAATGTGTTAAGCAAGACGATGAGCCGGGTTATGTCGTTGAACAATCATCTATCTAGGCCTGTTGTCGCCAACAGGCTCGAGCGACCTACCTAAAGCGTGACGGGCAGCCACATTGCTTTTATCCGGTCTTGCTTCGGATGGGGTTTACATGTGCCCTCTCTGTTACCAGCGAGGCGGTAGTCTCTTACACTGCCTTTCCACCCTTACATATGTAAATACATATGCGGTTTATTTCTGTTGCACTTTCCTTAGAGTCACCTCTACCGGACGTTATCCGGCATCCTGCCCTATGAAGCCCGGACTTTCCTCGTCTGCAATCTTTCGATTCCCGCAGCCGCGATTGTCTGTCCTACTTAACACAGTTAAGAATTGTACCATGATTTTTCCTAAAAGTCCAGTCCCTCATCCACAATCAATGCATTCCCATCTGCTGCTGTTGTTGCAAGTTCATCACATCGTTCATTCTGTGGATGTCCATCGTGTCCTTTAACCCAATGAAATGTCACATCATGCTTTGCTTTCACTGCCATAAGACGCTTCCACAAATCTACATTCTTTACCGGTTCATTTTTTCCACGTTTCCAATTCTTTTTGATCCATGAATCCACCCAATGCTGATTAAACGCATCTACAACATATTTAGAATCGGAATACACATCCACCTGACACGGACGATTTAACGCCTCCAATCCGGAAATTACAGCCATTAATTCCATTCTGTTATTTGTTGTCTTCTTATATCCTTGTGACAACTCCTTTATATGAAGTTGTCCTTTTGTATCCACGTACTCCAATACTGCGCCATATCCTCCCGGTCCATCGGGATTCCCTCTTGCAGCACCATCTGTATATAGTTTTATATGCATCTGCTATATATCTCCCTTTTTAATCTTCACTATGCATTCATCGTCTCCAATGCCTGTACTAATTCCATTATAATATATTCCAGACTTTCTTTTGCTGATTTTTGTCCTTCATGAAGATTTACTATAATTGTCTTGTTACGGATTCCTGCTGTTCCGCGATCCAATATTACTTTCTTCGTATATCGGATATTATATGCCCGGATTGCCTCTGGAATTCCCGGAAGTAAACGATCTGCCACTTCCATCAGTGCATCCGGCGCGCAATCTTTTTTCAAATATCCAACTGCGCCTGTTGTAATGATCAGCTGTACTGCTTCTGAATCTGCCAGCTGCTTAATTACAGCTGCCACTACTGTCTTGTCTTCCGGAAGCACACCTTCTTTTACTTCAAAGCCGATCTGTTCTAGTGTTGTTTTCAATGCAGCACCTGTCTTGCTGCTTTTTTTCTGTTCATATGCTCTTGTATTTATTGTAAATACTGCTGCCTTCACTTCTTGTGTACCCCTTTCTATTTATATCCCCTGCATTTGCCATAAAGGCAGCTTATGTTTTTCTTCCCCAAAGCTGTCCTTTACTTTTTACTTTTTATTTTCTAATCTAATATCTTTCTTGCCAATGAATTTGCCTTTTCATAAACTTCTTCTGCCGGACAATCAAGATAGAATTCTCCGTCCTGATATAATACTTTACCCGCAACCATTGTCATCTTGACATTCTGCTTGCTTCCTGCATATACAAGATTCTTCTCTGTATTCTGGATTGGCTGCATATTCGGCTGTTTGAGATCGATCATGATCAAATCTGCTTTTTTTCCTTCGCTCAAAGTATCACATTCATTAAGTCCCATAGCATGTGCTCCATTTACCGTAGCCATCTTCAAAACTTCCATTGCCGGTACTGCTTCCGGATCATCACACACTACCTTCTGAAGACCTGTCACAAGAAACATCTCTCTAAACATATCAAGGCAGTTGTTACTTGCAGGTCCATCTGTTCCTATAGCAACCGGGATTCCTTCTTTCAGATAACGATTGATCGGTGCGATACCACTTGCCAGTTTCAAGTTTGATGCTGGGTTTGTCACTACATACATACCACGTTTTTTCAAAATATCATAATCTTCTTCATCCAAATGCACACCATGGAATATAGTTCCTCCATAATTAAACAGCCCCAGTGAATCCATATATACAACCGGTGTCATGCCGCTGTGGGCACGACAACCCTCTACTTCTTTTCTTGTCTCCGAACAATGCACACTGACCGGTGCCTGATATTTATGTGCAAGCTGGGCAATATCCTCCATCAGTTCTTTCTTTGTTGTATACTCTGCATGGAAACCAAGACGATGGCTGATCATGCGAGATGGGTCTTCATTCAAACGAATATAATCTTTTTCCATGCTCTCTGCTGTTCCGCCAAAATCATTTGTACTATCACAGAATGTATAGCGGAATCCACAATCTCTGGCTGAACGTGCTCCATCATCTACAAAGAAATACATATCATATGCTGCAGTGATCCCGCTTGTCAGATATTCCATGATTCCTAATTTCGTAAACCAGTATACAGCTTCTCCATCCAGCTTTGCTTCATTTGGAAATACCTGTTTATTCAGCCACTCGTCTAATTTCATATCATCTGCATAAGAACGTAAAAACGTCATTGCTGTATGTGTATGTGCATTTTTAAATCCCGGCATGATCAAATTGCCCTTTGCATCAATTTCTTTATCCCAAACAATATCCGTTTCTTTCCCTTCCGGTCCTGCATAAACAATGGTGTCCCCATCAATCCACACTTCACCCACAAATGCAGACTTTCCTTCTTCCATTGTTAAAATTCTTGCATTATATATCCTTGTATTCATCTTCCATCCTCGTCTTTTCCATAATATTTGTCAGTAGTCTCTCAAATTCTTTACCTCTGCGATATCTCATTTTTTATCACTTACGCAGTCATTTTTATTATACTCTTAAATAATAATACAAACAAGACCTCCATTGCTGTCATTTACAATCTTTTGCATCGTATCCTGCAGCTTCACCTGGCTTTCTTCATTAATTTTTACAAGCTTACTCTGAATCCCCTCTATCACTAATTCTTCTACGGATTTTCCGAAAATATTTGTTGCCCAGACACCTTCTTCTGTCTGACTTTCTGCTTTAATATATTGTACCAGATCTTCCGCCTGTTTTTCACTTCCAACAATCGGAGCAATCTCCGTTGCAATATTCGCCCTGATCATATGAATAGAAGGTGCCTCTGAATGGATTTTCACACCAAACTTATTTCCCTGCTTTATGATTGTTGGTTCATCCAACACGATTTCGTCTCGTTTTGGACTGACAACTCCATAACCTTTTCGTTTCACATCCGCAAATGCATCTTTTATCTGAACATATTCTTCTTTCATCGCAGATAAAGATTTTAAAACAGATATCAATTCATATTCTCCCTGGATAGATGTCCCCGTCAGTTCGCTCAATACTTGATAATAATATTGCATGTCAAACTCTAACTGAACACAGACTTTTCCTGTATCCATCTCAATCCTATCCACCCGAACTTTCTCTATGTAGGGACTGTCTGTTTTTTCTTCTATTAATCCGGCGCTTCTGATATCCACAAGTTCATCTAAAATTTTTTTCACTACTTTCAAAAGATCTTGTTTAATTACATGCTCCCTCGACAACATTTCTACCCATTTGGGAATAAAAAATTCGACCTCCGATATTGGAAATTCATATAAAAGCTGCTGAATCATCTGATTAATATCTTCCATTTTTAATTGTTCGCAGTTCACTGTTATTACTGTTGTCTTATACTTTTTCTCAAGCTCCTGCTTCAAATCCTGTGCTTCCTCAGAATACGGTTTTTTACAATTTAGTATAATTAAAAATGGTTTTCCTATACTTTGAAGTTCTTGTATTGTCTGTTCTTCTGCTGCCACATAATTTTGTCGTGGAATTTCTCCGATACTTCCATCTGTTGTGACAACCAGACCTATTGTTGAATGATCGCGTATTACTTTCTGCGTCCCTATTGCTGCTGCTTTTGTAAACGGGATTTCTGTATCAAACCACGGTGTCTTCACCTGTCGTTCAACATCATGCTCAATATGTCCTATTGCACCATCTACCATAAATCCGACGCAATCAATCAGTCTTACTTTTATATTTACATCCTCTCCCAGCTTTAATTGCGCCGCATCTTTTGGAATAAATTTCGGTTCTGTTGTCATAATCATTGTACCGGATGCCGATTGTGGAAGTTCATCCTGCGTTCTCTTCCTGTCATGCTCATCTGTTATATTGGGAAGCACCAGCAAATCCATAAATCTTTTGATAAATGTCGACTTGCCTGTCCGAACCGGTCCTACTACTCCGATATAAATCTCCCCATTGGTTCTTGTCTGCATATCTTTGTATAACTGAAATGAATCCATAAAAATACCCCCTTGTTCTGCTGATACAAATGTATGCAGACCAAGAGGGGTTTATACGTTTGTTTTCTTTTAATCCAAATTCAAGTCGAACGTCCTATTACACTTCATCTGGCCATGGCAGTGATGCATGTTCGTTTTTAGACTCTCTAAGCATCAATTCGTTTACTGCATCACGCGCTTTCTTACCTTCAAACAAAATCTGGTTGACCGCTGTTACGATTGGCATAGATACATCATATTTTTCTGCAAGTTTTGCTGCTGCTTTTGCAGAATAAACGCCTTCTACTACCATCTGAACTTCATCCATTGCCTCTTGCATGGATTTTCCCTGTCCCATAAGATATCCGGCTTTACGGTTACGGCTGTGTACACTTGCACAGGTTACAATTAAATCTCCAATTCCTGTAAGCCCTGTAAATGTTTCCAGTTTTCCACCCATCTTCATACCAAGTCTTGCAATCTCTGCGATTCCACGTGTGATAAGTGCGGCTTTTGTATTGTCTCCATAACCCAGCCCGTCAGCCATGCCGGCTGCCAGTGCAATCACATTCTTAAGTGAACCGCCAAGCTCGATTCCCAGAATATCCGGGCTGATATAAACACGAAATACCGGACTGATAAAAGCCTTCTGAAGATATTCTGCTGTTTTCTTAGTCTTTGCTCCAATCACACATGTCGTTGGTAATTTTCTTCCAACCTCCTCTGCATGACTTGGTCCTGAAAGTACTGCCACATCTGCTTGAGGAATCTCTTCCTCTATCTGTTGAGACAATGTCTTCAATGTACTCTCTTCAATACCTTTCGCAACGTCTACGATTTTTTGTCCCTCTGCAACATACGGGCACATCTTCTTTGCCGTTGCTCTTGTAAATGGAGATGGTACTGCCAATACAAGAAAATCTTTTCCTTCAATTGCTTCCTGAAGATTTCCTGTGATCAGCATCTTATCAGACAGCTTTACTCCCGGCAATTTTTTAGCATGTTCACGCTGCTCATTCAACATCTTCACTTCTTCCGAATCGATCGACCAAATCGTCACCTGATGTCCGTTATCATCCAAAAGTACCGATAATGCTGTTCCCCAGCTTCCTGCTCCAATTACTCCTACGTTTGCCACATCAAACACCCCTTTCTCTTATTTTTTTGAGCCGAATCTATTTTCTGTTCCGGCTATCAGACGTTTGATATTTTCTTTATGTCTAAACCATGCAAGAACCATAATGATACATGCAAGCACATAAGTTTCAACACGATAATTTAAGCTCATTCTAAGACCGCCCATCTCGCCATAAAGAATGATCTCCATAAAAAATGTGGTTGCTGCCAATAGAGAACCAAGCGACACATAACGCGTTAAAATTGATGCGATCAAAAAGCATGTCAATGGAATTGGCACCAAAACCGGATGAGTTGCAACTACCAGTCCTGCCAGTACAGCAATTCCTTTTCCACCTTTAAACTTCAAATAAAACGGAAAATTATGTCCCAGAGTTGCACCAACACCTGCGTACATTGCCAGCATCGGCGCATACGCTGTATCACGGTAAATATATCGAGTAAGACATATCGCTAATACGCATTTCAACACATCTCCTGCAAATGTACACAAGCCGGCTTTCCATCCCATTACACGAACTGCATTTGTCGAGCCGGCATTTCCACTGCCCTGCTGTCTGATATCAATATGATGCAGTTTCCCAACAATATAACCTGTCTGAAACAAGCCAAAAATATATCCAATTACTAAACAGATGATACGTTCCATCTTCTACTGATCCTTTTCCTTTCTCTCTCTAATGAAGAATTTTAATGAAGTTCCTCTGAATCCAAAAGCTTCACGAATCTTGTTCTCCAAATATCTTGTATATGAAAAATGCATCAGCTGCTTATCATTTACAAAAATTACAAATGATGGTGGTTTAACCGCTACCTGAGTGATATAGTAAAGTTTCAAACGTTTTCCCTTATCTGAAGGTGGCTGCTGCATAGCAACTGCCTCTGTCATGATCTCATTCAAAACACCTGTTGCAACACGAAGTGTCTGATTCTCAATAACCATATCGATCATATCATATAATTTATTCAAACGCTGTCCTGTCATAGCAGATACATACATGATTTCTGCATACGGCATATATGACAATACCTGACGGATCTTATTCTCATATTCACGCATTGTCTTATCATTTTTTTCAATGGCATCCCATTTATTCACTACAATGATGACACCCTTACCTCGTTCATGGGCAATTCCGGCAATCTTTGCATCCTGCTCTGTTACACCTTCTGTTGCATCAATCACCATCAAGACCACATCTGCACGCTCCACTGCTGTTACTGTACGGATAATACTGTAACGCTCCAGTTCTTCTTTTATCTTATTCTTACGGCGAAGTCCCGCTGTATCAATAAAAACATATTCCTTGTCATTATGCTTGATTGCTGTGTCAATGGCATCTCTTGTCGTACCTGCAATATTAGATACAATCACGCGGTTCTCTCCCAACAATTTATTAATGATCGAAGATTTTCCTACGTTTGGTTTCCCTACGATGGCGATACGAGGACGTTCATCTTCCTCTTCTTCTCCTGCCCCTTCCGGGAAATGTGAAATCACAACATCGAGCATATCTCCCAATCCAAGTCTGGATGCAGCCGAGATTGGAATTGGATCTCCGATTCCAAGATTATAGAACTCGTACACATCTGCCATGTATTTATCAAAATTATCTACTTTATTTACAACAAGTACGATTGGTTTTCCGGAACGACGAAGCATATCTGCAACCTTTGAATCCGAATCCTGAAGTCCTTGTTTTACATCTGTAATAAATACAATCACATCTGCTGTATCAATGGCAATCTGCGCCTGTTCTCTCATCTGTGATAAAATGACATCTCTGCTGTCCGGCTCAATACCGCCTGTATCGATCATTGTAAATTCTTTATCCAACCAGGAAACATCCGCATAAATACGGTCTCTTGTTACTCCCGGTGTATCTTTGACGATGGAGATCATCTCCCCCGCCAGTACGTTAAATAATGTAGACTTTCCTACGTTAGGTCTTCCCACAATTGCTACCACTGGTTTACTCATCTTTGTATCTACCTTTCTTATATTCTCTATTTATCAGTTACTTTTTTATGTGTTTATTTTTCCAATATTGCATCAAGCAAATCTTGTCCGCTTGATTTTACAATATTCAACTTTACTTGTAAAGTTTTCTCTACATCATCTGTCGTATAATCATCCAAAAATACATCCTCATCTATACGCAGCATATTGCATGGAATCAATAATCGTTCTCCCTGCATCTGTACTTTCATCTGGCTCATCAAATCCTGTCCGGTAATCAGTCCGGACACCGTGATTAATTCACCAAAGAAATCATTTCTGATTGGGACAACATTTACATGAACATTCGGGAACTTGTCCTTCATCGCCTGTACAAGACGCAACAGATACGGATAAGCAAGACGCCCCGTTGCCATAGACATCACACGTTCTTTGTCATCCCCTTCTTCTTTCTCCAGTGCTTCCATGAACTCATCATGGAGCAGTCGAAGCATTCCAACACCATTCTCAAGCTGAAGATATCCATCATATTGTTCTTCATCCGGAAGTTCCCGCTCTGCAAGAATATACCATTCATCGCTGGCATGAATAAAATGTATTCCGTATTCCGGATAAATTTTTTCTCTCCATTTGTAAATAATATCCAACACCTGATTCGCATCTTCCTTTGTAAATGGTTCGAGTGGCTCAAGCCCATCACGATATTTACTAAGTCCTACCGGAACGACAGAAACACTTCTTAAAAATGGCAAGTATTTTGTCAGGTCCCGGATACTTCTCTCCAACTCTTCTCCGTCATTAAAGCCCTTACACAGTACGATCTGGCCATTCATCTCAATGCCTGCCTGATATAAAATATCAACCTTCTTTAAAGCATCTCCTGCAAAACGATTGTGCAGCATCCTGCACCTAAGTTCCGGATTGGTCGTCTGAAATGAAATATTGATTGGCTCCAGATGATACTTTACAATTCTTTGCATATCATGCTCACTCATATTTGTAAGTGTCACATAATTCCCCTGTAAAAATGAGAGTCTGGAATCATCATCTTTAAAATAAAGTGTCTCTCTCATTCCCGGAGGCATTTGATCAATAAAGCAGAAAATACATTTATTATGACAGGAACGATATTCATCCATCAGACCCTGCTCAAAATCCATTCCCAAATCTTCAAATTCTTCTTTCTCAATCTCTAATTCCCACTGTTCTCCATTTGCCTTCTCTACGAGCAGAACAACAAGCTCATCTTCCATGTAATAGCGATAATCAAAAATGTCTTCGATTTCATTTCCATTCATCGTCAACAATCTATCCCCTGGTTCGATTCCCATCTCTTCAGCAATGCTGCCAGGGTGCACTGTGCTGATGATATGTTTATGTTTCATATAATTAAACCTCTTTCATATTGACATAATTTCCGCAATATACCATGATATTTTAACATAATCCGCAAATTTAGTAAAGATAAGGTTGAGTCACTTGAATTTCTATATAAAAAATGATATAACGATATTGTATCTGTGTATGATGATGTATTCATACACCGCACGATTACGAAAATAATACTTAGGAGAAAATCATGTCAAACAATATTGAAGCATTGGAAAAAACACTTCCTATTGCACCTCTGAAACTGGTTGCAATGGAAAGCTGTAAGGACCTTGGTCATAAGGTCAATGACTATCTTGTATCTTTTCGAAAGGACACTATCAACGAGATTACAACCTCTCCACTTTACACAAACTACAAATCAAACAGTTATCTTGTAGATTGTAGTTGTCCGCGTTTCGGAAGCGGAGAGGCAAAAGGTATTCTGAAAGAAACTATCCGTGGAACTGATCTGTTTATTATGACGGATGTCTGCAATTACAGTCTGACTTATTCTGTAAACGGACATCTCAATCACATGTCTCCAGATGATCACTATCAGGATCTGAAGCGTATCATCTCTGCTGCAACTGGAAAGGCTCACCGTATTAACGTTATCATGCCATTCCTCTATGAAAGTCGCCAGCATAAACGCACAAAGAGAGAATCTTTGGACTGTGCACTTGCATTAGAAGAGTTAAATGCAATGGGGGTTACAAATATTATTACTTTTGATGCACATGACCCACGAGTACAGAATGCAATCCCTTTGAGCGGATTCGATAGTTTTGATCCTCCGTATCAGTTTATGAAAGCTCTTTTCAGAGCAGTTCCTGATATCATTGTCGACAAAGAACATCTGATGATCATCAGCCCGGATGAAGGTGCAATGCACCGTGCTGTATACTTTTCAAATGTCCTTGGCGTGGATATGGGTATGTTCTACAAACGTCGTGACTACTCTACTATTGTAAATGGTAAGAATCCTATTGTTGCCCACGAATTTTTGGGAGATGATGTAACAGGAAAAGATGTTATCATCGTTGACGATATGATTTCTTCCGGAGAAAGTATGCTTGATGTTGCGAAGAAATTAAAAGAACGTGGTGCCGGACGTGTATTCGTATGTACAACATTTGGTCTGTTCACAGAAGGTTTTGAGAAATTTGATGATTATTATGAAAAAGGATATATCAACAAAGTAATCACAACAAACCTGACATATCTTCCATCTGTTGTAAATGAAAAACCATATTTCGTTACTGCCGATATGAGTAAATTCTTAGCTTTGATCATTGATTCATTGAATCACGATGTTTCAATCGGCAACGTACTGAATCCAACAGACAGAATTCATTCTTTATTAGAAAAACACAATATCAAACGATAAAAGCAAAAAAGAAAAGGTTTTCGGACCTTTTCTTTTTTTGCTTTTATTATCATTAATACAATTTTGCGCTGATTGTTTTTGGTTTTAAACCATTTTCTTCAAGTGCTGCAAGTATCTGATGCTTATGCTCTGTTCCAAACGCTTCCATCGTAATTCTAAGTTCTACTGCTGCATTTCTATTTGTACTTACAAACTGATTGTGCTCAAGTTTGATAATATTACCTTTCTGACCTGCAATAACAGATGCAACTCTCTGCAACTCACCCGGCTTATCCGGAAGTAATACAGATACTGAGAAAATACGATCTCTCTGGATCAATCCATGCTGTACGATAGATGACATTGTAATCACATCCATGTTACCACCGCTTAAGATACATACAACCTTTTTGCCTTTGCAATCCAGCTGTTTCAATGCTGCGACACTCAAAAGACCGGAATTTTCTACTATCATCTTGTGATTTTCTACGATATCCAAAAATGCACCGATCAACTCATCATCTTCTACCAACAATACTTCATCTACATTCTCACGTACATATGGGAGATTCTGATGTCCTACTGCTTTTACTGCTGTACCATCTGCAATTGTATTCGCACTGTCAAGTTCTACTACTTCTCCGGCTTTTAACGCTGCTGTCATACTTGCAGCTCCGGCTGGTTCTACACCAATGACTTTAATCTTTGGATTGAGCATCTTGGCAAGTGTAGATACACCTGTGATCAATCCGCCTCCGCCGATCGGTGCAAGAATATAATCTACAGTAGGCAGTTCCTGAATGATTTCCATAGCAATTGTTCCCTGTCCGGTTGCAACGTCCAGATCATCAAATGGATGCACAAATGTATACCCATGTTCTTCTGCAAGTTTATATGCATACTCACATGCATCGTCATATACATCTCCGTGAAGAATTACTTCTGCACCATAGCTCTTTGTACGATTCACCTTGATAAGTGGTGTTACTGTAGGCATAACAATCGTTGCCTTACAGCCATATGCCTTTGCTGCATATGCAACTCCCTGTGCATGGTTTCCCGCAGATGCTGTGATCAGACCTTTTGCACGTTCTTCTTCTGACAATGTACTGATCTTGTAATAAGCTCCACGTAACTTGTATGCTCCTGTATGCTGCATATTTTCTGGTTTTAAATACACCTTTGCCCCTGTCTGCTGGCTTAAATAATCACTCTTTATCAATTTTGTCGGGTTTGTAACTCGTGTAACTATTTCACTTGCTTCCTCGAACTTCTCTAATGTTAATTCATTCATCCTGCTCACCTTTTTTCTTCGTGTTTTAACTTCTATTTCAGCTTTTTTAAAAAAACTTTATCTGTTTCTTATGTTATATCATAAGAACTCTCGAGTTCGATGTCAATTATTTTTTATATAATATGCAAATTTTTGTATGTTTATTCGTCATTACGCCTCATCTTCTGCATATTCTTTTTTGTCATTTGTATAAAATAATGCATTTACAAATTCATCTGCATTAAATTTCTGCAGGTCATCAATCGACTCGCCAACGCCGATATATTTTACCGGAATACCAAGCTCTGACTGGATTGCAACTGCTATTCCGCCTTTTGCTGTTCCGTCCATCTTCGTTAATACAACACCTGTAATATCTGTAACTTCATTAAACTCTTTTGCCTGAGCTAATGCATTCTGCCCTGTTGTAGCATCCAGAACAACCAGTGTCTCACGATACGCATCTGGATATTCTCTATCTATCACGCGATTGATTTTTTTCAATTCTTCCATCAGATTCTTTTTGTTATGAAGACGTCCTGCTGTATCACAGAGCAAAATATCTGCTTTTCTCGCTTTTGCTGCTGCTACTGCATCATAGACAACTGCTGCCGGATCAGAGCCTTCCTGTCCGCCAATCATCTCTACCTGCGCACGATTTGCCCATTCTTTAAGCTGTTCTCCTGCTGCAGCACGGAATGTATCTGCCGCACCAAGGATTACTTTCTTCCCTTGTGCATGAAATTTTCCTGCCAGCTTTCCAATTGTTGTAGTTTTACCTACTCCATTGACTCCAATCACAAATACTACCGATTGACGGTTTTCAAATTCATATGCTGTCTCGCCTACGTCCATCTGTTTTTTTATGCTATCGATCAATAGTTCTCTACATTCGATAGGTTCCTTGATATGCTGTTCTTTTACTTTCTCTTTGAGATCTTCTATAATCTCCATTGTTGTATGCACACCGAGGTCTCCCATGATCAATGTCTCTTCTAATTCCTCATAGAAATCATCATCAATATGAGAAAACCCATGAAAAATACTGTCCATTCCGGACACAATATTATCTCTTGTTTTTGTCAGACCTGATACCAGTCTGCTAAAAAAACCTTTTTTCTCTCCCATTTTTCTCTCCTTTTGTAATTGCTTCTCTAACCTGCAATTATGCTTTTCTTTCTTTTTCTAATTGCTCCTCTACCAAATCAACAGAAACCAATGTAGAAATACCTTTCTCCTGCATTGTAATACCGTACAGGCGGTCTGCAGCCGCCATAGTTCCTCGTCGATGAGTGATTACAATAAACTGTGTATGCTTTGTCAGCTTATGTAAATATTGTGCATATCGGTCTACGTTGCTGTCGTCAAGTGCTGCCTCAATCTCATCCAACAGACAGAACGGCGAAGGCTTCAAATTCTGAATCGCAAATAATAAGGAAATCGCAGTCAATGCTTTCTCTCCACCTGATAATTGCATCATATTCTGTAATTTCTTGCCAGGTGGCTGAGCAATGATTCGGATTCCGGCCTCAAGTACATCTTCATCTTCCATAAGCTCCAATGTACCTTTTCCACCTCCAAAAAGTTGTTTAAACACACTGTCAAATTCTGATCTGATACGTGCGAACTGTTCTTGGAACTGTTGTCTCATTGCTACATCAAGTTCCTCAATAATTTTCACAAGAGATACCTCTGCCTCTACCAGATCATCATGCTGTGTTTTTAAAAATTCATATCGCTCTGACACACTCTTGTATTCTTCGATTGCATTGACATTTACATTTCCAAGATTTTTAATCTCATTCTTCAAACCATGGATTGCCTGTTTCATATAAGCCAGATCTGTCATATTCTCGTCACGCAGCTCCAGCGCATGATTATATGTCAGTTCATATTCTTCCCACATATAATTAATCTGCTTATCAGAAGCCTCTTCATATGACTCTTTTCGACTGTTCAGACGGAAACATTCTTTATCAAGATCTGACATGTATTTTGACAATGCTTCTCTTTTTTCCAAAAAGCTTTTATTTTTACTGCTCAGTTCTTCCCTCTGCTTTGTTTTTTCTTCAATTTCTTTCTGGATTTCCTCAAACAAATCTTTTGACTCTTCGATCGTTCTCTGTAAATCTGAAATTTCTTCTTCTTTTGCCCGAATTTCTTCAACTGCATTTCCTTTATTCAGTTTCAATTCTTCCAGTTCCTCTTCAAACTGTTTTATCTCTTCCTGAATACGATTGATATTCTCCTGTACAAATGCTTCCTTTTGCTCTAATCCTGCAAAATTAAGATGTACTTTTTCTGAAAGATGCTGCTGTTCGCTTTCTTTTACCTTATCGGCCTCCAAAGTCTGCTGCATCATATCAATCTTCTCATTCAACTTTTTTTCCAGATTTTCAGATGTCTCTAACTCCATCTGAATAGACTCCTCGTTGTCACGGATTTCTTCCAGTTCTTTTTCAATATCACCTAATTCTGACTGATAACGTTGTTGTCTTTGGAATAGTTCTCTCTGATTTTCCTGCACCTGTTCCATATTCATCTTAAGTGTATTTTCAACTACAGATGCTTCCTGGACATTCTGCTTCAAAGAATCAATCTTTTCATAACATGCTGTACGCTTCTGTTTTATTCCAGCCAGCGATTCTTCGATTTCCTGAATCTTGTCTTTTATCACAACAACATGTTTTTCAAATTCTTCAATCTCACGGCGTCTGCTTAAGAGATTACTTGAATTTTTAAATGCACCACCAGTCATAGAACCGCCTGGATTGATCAAATCGCCTTCCAATGTCACAAGTCGAAGCGACTGTCTGTATTTTTTCGCAATCGCAATTCCATGGTCAATATGATCTACCACAACTGTTTTTCCAAGTAACTGATCTGCAAGAACCTGGTATTTTTTCTCAACATGGACCAGCGTATTTGCCAGACCAATCACCCCCGGTTCTCTCAAAGCTTCTTCATTTCGGATTCCATTTCCTCCATGCATACTTGTTAACGGGAGAAATGTTGCTCTTCCAAATTTATTTTTCTTTAAAAATTGAATCATCCGTTTTGCAGTTTCTTCATTATCTGTTACGATATTCTGTATACTTCCACCAAGTGCAGTCTCAACAGCGATCTCATATTCCTTATCTACTTTGACGATATCTGCTACCACACCCAGCAATCCCGGCTCATGGTCTCGATTGTTCATCACGCGCTTGATGCTGTTGCCATATCCGTCATAACGCTCTGTCATATTTTTTAATGATTCTAACCTTGAAACTTCTCTGTGATAATTTGACTGCTCTGTACGTAATTCCTGCTCTACTTTTGATATTTCATTTTGATAAGCTAAAATCTGCTCTTCCTGCTCTTGCATCACATGATTATAGTCTGCTATCTCTGCTTGAACTTTTTTTCTTTGTTCTGCATAATCTGAAAGTACTGCATTCTTCTGTGCACCTTGACTTGCAATCTCAAGGATTACTTTATTCAAAGAGGCTCTTCTTGTTGTAATCTGACTTTTTGTTGTTGTAAAATGCTGAATCTGTGCTTTTGTAGATGCACGATTATTCAAAAGCTCCATGATTTCCTGTTTATGCTGCTCAATCTCATCTGTCGCACGGGCAATCCTTGTCTGAATATCCGTCAATTTCTGCTGTGCATCGTTGTTTTGAACAGACTCTTGCTGTAATTCCTGACGAATCTGATGACGTTCACTCTCCAGAGCTTCCTTTTGTTCTTGTCTGGACTCGATTTCTTTGCAAATTATATTGAAACGATTTTCATAGTGTTCATCGTTCATACGGACTGTATTGATCTGCTCCTTCAGGACATTGATCTGTCCTTCAAGCTGCTGCTTCAATAAATTCGTTTCATTTAGTTGTGTTTTTGACGTTTCTAATGCCACATCAATAATATCAACCTGTTCTTCAACAGACTCGTATTCAGCCTTCATTTTTTCATAATTGCCTTCTGCCTGTTCCAGTTCTTCCTCTGCAATTTTTAACTGTCCTTCAATCTGGCTCAGTTGTTCTTTAATCCGCTCTGTCTCCAGAAGGAACATATTGATATCCAATGTTTTCAGAGCTTCTTTTTTCTTCAAATATTCTCTTGCGGTCTGAGACTGACGTTCCAATGGCCCAATCTGCTTTTCAAGCTCAGAAAGAATATCATTAACACGAGTCAGATTCATTCTTTCTTCTTCTAGTTTTTTTAATGACAGATTCTTACGACGTTTAAATTTTACGATTCCAGCTGCCTCGTCAAACAACTCTCGACGTTCTTCCGGCTTACCGCTTAATATCTTATCAATCTGTCCCTGCCCGATAATGGAGTATCCTTCTTTACCGATACCTGTATCATAGAACATCTCATTAATATCCTTCAAACGGCACGATGCTCCATTAATCAGATATTCACTCTCCCCAGAACGGTATAATTTTCTGGTAACTGTAACCTCTTCATAATCAACCGGGAGTTTATGATCTTCATTATTAAGCGTTATTGCAACTGAGGCATAGCTAAGCGGTTTTCGATTCTCTGTTCCCGAGAAAATTACATCCTGCATCGAACCGCCTCGAAGCTGTTTTGCTCTCTGTTCACCCAAAACCCATCTGACTGCATCTGCGACATTGCTTTTTCCACTTCCGTTCGGTCCTACAATTCCCGTGATTCCTTCGTGAAAATCAAATTTTATCTTGTTCGCAAATGACTTAAACCCTTGTACTTCAATGCTTTTTAAATACATATATCACCTGTTCTATTATTTCTTTTTCAGCGCAAGAATTGCCTGATATGCTGCCTGCTGCTCCGCTGCTTTTTTTGTACGGCCTTTTCCGGTTCCATAATCCACATCACCGATAAATACTTTTACATAAAATGCCTTATTATGGTCCGGTCCTTCTTCCTTCAATAACTGGTACGTAATTGGCTTATTACTATCTGCCTGTACGATTTCCTGTAAAATAGTCTTGCTATCAAAAAAGAGTTTCTTATTTTCCAAATCCGACAAAATAAATTTGTGGATAAACTCTTTTGCATTAGCAAAACCACCGTCCAGATAAATGGCTCCGATCAATGCTTCCATTGCATCTGAAGTAACAGATTCACGTGTTCTGCCGCCTGTCGCCTCTTCTCCTTTTCCCAGAAGAAGATAACTTCCAAGTTCAATATCTCTTGCACAAAATGCCAGCGATGGCTCACATACCATACTTGCTCTCGTTTTTGTCAGTTTTCCTTCCGGTTCCTTTGGATTTTCCAAAAATAAAAACTCACTGGATACCAGCTCCAAAACTGCATCTCCCAAAAACTCCAATCTTTCATTACACTGATATTTCGGCAAATGCTTTTCATTTGTATAAGAGCTATGCATCAAAGCATGTTTTAATAAAGAAAAATCCTGAAATTTATAGCCGATTCGTTTCTCTAATTCTTTTAATTTATCTTCCATTAATTTCTCCTCTTAGTAAATTCAAAGTCGCTATTTATAAAGCAGAAAAGCCCCTTACGGGCTTTTCTATATCTTTGTATTGATTACTTATGCATTCTTTTTGCTTTTAATCTGATCTACTGCGTCCTGCACTGTTGAAATCTGCTCTACTGCATCATCCGGAATCTCAATATCAAATTCCTCTTCTAATTTCAACACAATCTGGATCACATCCAAAGAATCCGCTGCCAGATCCTCAACAAATCTGCTTTCCTGTTTTACATCCTCTACATTTAAATTCATCTCTTCTGCAATGATTTTCCGTATTTTTTCAAATTCCATAATCTTAGTCCTCTCTTTAACTTCTTTTAATCTTCTTTTTTTGTTTCTTCCTGTGCTTTTTCCAATTGAATTGCTTCCTCAATCTTAGCACTGATTGCCTGTTCCTTAAATGTAACACACTGAATGATGGAATTGCAGACTTCTGTCGCCTTTGAACTTCCATGTGTTTTAACAACCAGTCCTTTCAGCCCTAACATTGGTGCTCCGCCATATGCAGTTGCATCAAATGACTTGAGTGTTGTCTTTAATGCCGGTTTTACAAGCAATCCGCCAATCTTACTTTTTAAAGTTGACATCATGCCCTTCTTCACTTCACTTAACAAAGTACCTGCAACACCTTCATAAAGCTTTAAAATAACATTTCCCACAAAAGCTTCACATACAATGACATCTGCTGCTCCTGATGGAATATCTCTTGCCTCCACACTACCGATAAAGTTAATGTCTTTGCATGCTTTTAAAAGTGGAAATGTCTCTTTTACCAAGGCATTCCCTTTTTCTTCTTCTGCACCGATATTCACTATACCTACTGTTGGATTCTTCTTTCCGATAACATGTTCCATATAAATAGAACCCATCTTAGCAAATTGGACAAGATGAGAAGGTCTTGCATCTACATTGGCTCCACAATCAATCAGTAATGATACTCCTTTTGCGGTCGGAATCAACGGTGCCAAAGGTGTACGCTCTACTCCTTTTATCTTGCCTACCAATATCTGACCACCGACAAGAACTGCCCCTGAATTACCTGCTGATACTACTGCATCAGCCTTTTTATCATGTACCAGTTTCATCGCAACTGACATGGATGAATCTTTCTTTCTTCTAATTGCAAGAACCGGTGACTCTGCCATCTCAATTTCTTCTGTAGCATTGACAATCTCTAACTGTTCTTTTGGATATTCATATGCTTTCAATGTATCTTTCAGTATCTCTTCTTTTCCAACCAACAGAACTTTTATGTCTTTTCGCTGTTTTATTGCATTTACCGCTCCCTTTACAATCTCCTGCGGTGCATTATCTCCGCCCATTGCATCAAGAGCAACTATTGTAGTCTCGGACATATTTTTTCCTCCTTACATAACTGTTTATAATTCTATCAAAAAAACAGAAAAAAAACAAGGACTTGATGTTACTCAAATCCTTGTCATTATCCATTTCTAATTAGTCAACTGAAATGATTTCTTTTTTGTTGTAGCTACCGCAAGCCTTACATACTCTGTGAGGCATCATAAGTTCTCCACACTTGCTGCATTTAACAAGGTTTGGAGCGCTCATTTTCCAGTTAGCTCTTCTCTTATCTCTTCTTGCTTTAGAAGATTTATTCTTTGGACAGATAGACATAGGTTACACCTCCTTAAAATTCTTAAACAGATCACGGACAACTGACATTCTTGGATCAAGACTCGTGTCTTCACAGTCACAAGTACCCTTATTTAGGTTCTGACCACAAACGTTACAAATGCCCTTACAGTCTTCCCTGCAAAGAACTTTCGTCGGCCATCCTATTAGTATCTCGTTATAGAGCATTTTGTCCACGTCAAGATAATATCCGTCAATATAGTTTGATTCATCGAATCCTTCTTCCAGTTCCGCATCGGATTGTGCGAGATCGACATGCTTCTCCACATCCAGCACAATCTCCTGCTCCACATCTTCCAGACAACGATCGCATGGAATCAAAACACAAATCTTTGATTTAGCTTGAATCCGATATTCTCGCTTCTTCATATGTGAAACTGTAATCATTACCGGATCTTTTTGAACAATAGAATAAGTTCCTGCTCTCATCTGAAACTCTTCCATATCCAATTGTACGGTCTCATTAATCGTTTGATGACGGTCTGATAACACGTCTGATAGGTTTAACAACATAGTTCGACTCCTATTCACACAAAGACTATTATATCATGTAAAAAGTATTTGTCAATCATTTTTTTATTTTTTCAAAAGAGGAAATAATGGGGACGGGGAAAGATGGCTTTTTAAAGCCACTTTTCTCCGTCCCCGACCGGTTTTGAAATTATTTCAACAGTGCAACTGTTTCTCTAGCGATTGCAAGCTCTTCGTTTGTAGGGATTACCATTACATTAACTTTAGAACCTGGTTTAGAAATCATGATTTCCTGACCTCTTGTATTGTTAGCTTCCTCATCCAGCTCAATTCCAAGATATCCAAGATATCCAACAACCGCCTCACGTACACCATGATCGTTCTCTCCGATACCTGCTGTAAATACGATATTATCTACACCATTCATTGCTGCCACGTATGCTCCAACGTATTTTGCAACACGATAAGAGAATACTTCCAGTGCAACCTTAGCTTTTTCATTTCCTGCATCTGCAGCATCCCACAAATCACGGAAGTCACTTGAAAGGTTTCCAGATAATCCGTAAACACCTGATTTTTTATTTACAACATCCATCAATCCATCAATATCAAGATTCTCTTTCTTAGCGATGAACTCTAAGATAGCTGGATCGATGTCTCCTGAACGTGTTCCCATTACAAGACCTTCCAATGGAGTAAGTCCCATAGATGTATCAATTGATTTACCATTCATAACAGCTGTTACGCTTGATCCGTTTCCAAGGTGACATACAATAGTCTTTGTCTGATCATATGGAACACCAAGAATTTCTGCTGCTCTCTTAGATACGAAACTGTGGCTTGTTCCATGGAATCCATAACGTCTTACTTTGTATTTATCATAGTACTCATATGGAAGTCCATACATATATGCTTTCTGTGGCATTGTCTGATGGAAAGCTGTATCAAACACTCCTACCATCGGTGTTCCCGGCATCAGTTTCTCGCATGCTGCGATACCGATTAAGTTTGCAGGATTGTGAAGTGGTGCAAGTTCATTACACTCTTCTACTGCTTTTTTCATATCTTCTGTAATAATTGCAGATGAAGCAAATTTTTCTCCACCATGCACAACACGATGTCCTACTGCACCGATTTCATCCAGGCTCTTAACAACTCCTGTTTTCTCGTTTGTCAATGCGTTGATCACATACTGGATTGCTTCTTCATGTGTAGGCATTGCAAGATCTGTTTTTTCTTTTTCTCCGCCAGCCGGCTGATATGTCAGTCTTCCGTCGATTCCGATTCTTTCGCAAAGTCCTTTTGCAAGAACTGCCTCTGTTTCAGAGTTGATTAACTGGAATTTCAAAGATGAACTTCCACAGTTGATTACTAATACGTTCATAATATCCTCCTTATGCTTGAGCCTGTACAGCTGTAATAGCGATAACGCCTTCAATATCTTCTGCACTACATCCACGAGACAAATCGTTAACTGGTGCTGCAATTCCCTGTGTCAGAGGACCGTAAGCTTCTGCTTTAGCAAGTCTCTGAACAAGTTTGTATCCGATATTTCCTGCATCAAGATCTGGGAAAATCAAAACATTCGCATGTCCTGCAACCGGGCTTCCTGGTGCTTTAGACTCTCCTACTGAAGGTACAATTGCTGCATCAAGCTGCAATTCTCCATCCAGACGTACATTTGGATTCAATTCTTTTGCAATTCTTGTTGCCTCTACAACCTTGTCTACGTCTGCATGTTTTGCACTTCCCTTTGTAGAATGTGAAAGCATAGCAACGACTGGCTCTTTACCTGTTAACAGCTGGAATGATTCTGCTGAAGATAATGCGATATTTGCAAGTTTTTCCGGATCTGGATTCTGTTCAAGTCCTGAATCACCAAAGATAAATGTTCCGTTTGCCCCCATATCACAATCCGGAACTACCATTACGAAGAATGCTGAAACCAGTTTTGTGCCTGGTTTTGTCTTTAAAATCTGCAGACATGGACGGAGTGTGTCTGCTGTTGAGTGGCATGCTCCTGATACCATTCCGTCAGCATCTCCCATTTTTACCATCATTACACCATAATATAAATAGTTTGTTAACAGCAATTCTCTTGCCTGCTCTTCTGTCATACCTTTTTTCTGTCTTAATTCAACTAATTTTGTTATGTATGCTTCTGTCTTATCGTTTGTAGCAGGATCTACAATCTGAGCTCCTGTAAGATCATATCCGGCACCAACCTTCTCAATCTGTTCTTTACTACCAACAAGAATCAGTTTTGCTGTTCCCTCTCTTAAAACTGCTTCTGCTGCTTTATAAGTTCTTTCGTCTTCTGTCTCAGGAAGAACAATTGTCTTAATATCAGATTTTGCTCTTGCTTTGATTTCATCAATAAATCCCATGATTTAAAGCCACCTTTCATTTTTCTCACTGCCCCCATTATACCTCAAAGATTTTAGGGAAACAAGAGGATTCTATGTGCATTTTTTAGTACAATATGCCTTTTTTTCGTTATTTTTTTATCTATCTTGTACTTTTTTAGAAACAATTGTATTTTTCAATTTTAAAAGCCCTCAAAAAAAGAAGCGGTTATTTTTCAAACCACTCCTTTTACTCTTGTTTTATAATTTAAAAAATGCTGTAATAATCGCAAAATACATCAAAATTGTACAAGTATCCATAATCGTTGAAATCAATGGTGCTGCCATCAACGCCGGATCAAGTCCTATCTTCTTGGCAAACAATGGCAATGTACATCCGATACACTTTGCCATACAAACAATTGCAATCATCGTAATTCCAATCGCAATTGCAAGCATTATATCCTGGTCATACATAATATAAATTCTAATTCCATTTACAACTGCCAGCATCACTCCCACTAATATGGCAATCCGTATTTCTTTAAATACAACTTTGAAAAATTCTTTAAATTCAATCTCCCCGACAGCAATACCGCGAATCACCATTGTCGAACTCTGTGAGCCGCAATTACCGCTGGTTCCCATCAACATTGGAATAAATGTGATTAGAATCGGCATAACCGCCATCGCTGATTCATAATGGGCCAATATTTCTCCGCTGACCGTTGCTGACAACATCAACAGCATCAGCCAGAGTGCCCTGTTCTTCGCATGTTGGAAAACAGATGTGCCAAAATAAGAATCTTCATTTGGTGTAACACCAGCCATAATACTGATATCTTCTGTTGCTTCATCCTGTAATACCGTCATCGCATCATCTACTGTTACAATTCCAACCAGACAATTTTCATGATCGATGATTGGAATAGCTACCAGACCATATTTCTCAATCATGGCTGCCACCTTTTCCTGATCATCCAGTGTCCTTGCACACAATACATTTTCATCCATAATTTCTTCAATCAGTCTGGATTCTCCTACTGTTAAAAGATCTTTTACATCAACCGAACCGATCAGCTTTTTCTTCTCCGTCACATAGCAAGTATAAATGGTTTCTTTATTAATACCAACCTGACGAATCTTTAAAATAGCTTCTTCTACGGTCATCTCTTTTCGCAGACTGATATACTCAATATTCATAATACTTCCCGCACTGTCTTCGGGATACTGTAAAAGTGCATTGATCTTCTTTCGTGTCTCTTCATCTGTTGCTTTCAAAAGACGATCAACTACATTTGCCGGCATCTCTTCTACGACATCTACTGTATCATCCACATACATCTCTTCCATGACTTCTTCCAGCTCAGAATCCGTCAATGCATTAATCAGATCTTCGCGCATGTCACTGTTCATGTCCGTAAATACTTCTGCCGCCTCTTCCTTTGCCAGTAAACGGAACATCAAAACTCTCTGACGCTCTTCCGCTTCCTCCATTACTTCAACGATATCGACAGGATGCATATTTTCTAACTTTTCTTTTAACTTTTTAAATTCTCTTGCATCTAATAATTCCAGCAATCTTTCACTATTTAATTCTTCCATTGCATCCAACCTCTTTCATCAGACATCTTTATATAGTATAATGGTTTATATCAACATATACAAGGAGCAAAATGTTAAAAACATGAAAATCGTAGGATTAATCACAGAATACAACCCTTTTCACAACGGACACGAATATCATATTGAGCAGGCAAAAAAAATAACCGGTGCGGATGCTGCCATCGTTGTTATGAGCGGGGACTATGTACAAAGAGGCATGCCTGCCATTATGCCCAAACGTTTGCGGGCAGAGATGGCATTGAACTGCAAAGCTTGTGCAGTCTTCGAACTTCCCGTCTGCTATTCTACCGGCAGTGCGGAACTATTTGCCCTCGGTGCGGTATCCTTATTAGACAAGCTTGGAATCGTTGATTATCTTTGTTTCGGAAGTGAGTGCAATGATTTACAGGGACTCCAGGCAATTGCTGATATTTTATGCGAAGAACCGACAGAATACAAACAGCTTTTACAAGAAGCTCTGCGAAGCGGACTTTCTTTTCCTGCCGCAAGACAAGAAGCACTTGGTACAATTATGAAAACTGCCGATTCTTCTTTTTTATTAAACGATCCAAATAATATTCTTGGCGTAGAATACTTAAAAGCACTCCGACGTATAAACAGCAACATAAAACCTTGCACGATCAAACGGCAGGATTCTCATTACCATGACCGGACACTGCGCACAACATACAGTTCTGCTTCTGCGATCCGTTCACTTTTTGCGTATTCAGATTCCTTTTGCACTGCATCAGAAGGTCTCCACAAGCGTGGAAACACACGTTTTTCCGGCATCTCAGGTGAATTAGCAAAACAAGTTCCATCCTCTTGTTTTAAATTATTAGAAGAAAACCATCAGGTTCTTTATCCAATCTCAGAACAGGATTTTTCACTTCTTCTAAAATATAAGCTATTAAACAAAACTCCTGAAAAGCTCATTCGGTATGCGGATGTTTCCGAAGAATTGGCTAATCGTATTTATGCAAATCTGAATAACTTTTTTGATTATCGTCAATTCTGCGAATTGTTAAAAACAAAAGAAGTAACACAGACAAGAATCAATCGTGCACTATTGCATATTATGCTCGGCCTCAAAAAGAAAGAGCAGGAAACTTATTTAACTGATGGATATCATTACTACGCACATTTGCTTGGTTTCAGAAAAGATAGTGAAAAAGTAATTTCTGCAATCTCTAAAACCGGAACGCTTCCTTTATTAACAAAGCTATACAAACAGGACAAGCTTTCAGAGGCTGGCCAACGTATGCTAAATCAAGATATTTTAGCTTCCAATTTGTATAATTCTGTAATTACTGAGAAATTCCGGACTCCATTTAAAAACGAGTATAACTACGGCATTTTAAAATTATAATTTTTTATAAATTCAAAACAGAAAAGCTATTGTTTGAATTTCCGCAAACAATAGCTTTCTTATTATATATACTTTTTAAATTTTACAGACTTACTTTCTTCGTACATGTTATTGCAAGCGAACCAGGTCCGATATGACATGCCACACTCAATGATAATGGTGCACTTTTCAGTTCATACTGTGGAAAATTTTTCTGGATCTCTTCTTTCCATTCCTGTGCTGCCTCTTCATCTCCTGTATACGCCATACCAAGAATCAATTGTTCTTCTTTTCCTTTAAAACGCTCTTCAATGTCCTGTTTAATTGCTTTTAGCATTGTACGTTTTGCAGCTTTCAATCCCCGCACTTTTGAAAATGCGTCTAACTTATCACCTTGGACTGTCAGTACCGGTTTCAGATTTAACACTGTTCCAAGTGCCGCAGCCGCAGCTGTTATTCTTCCACCTTTTTTCAGATATTTCAAAGTATCTACGGTAATATAAATTGTTGACTCAAACTTTTCTTTTTCAAGAATTTCTTTGATTTCTCTTGCTGATTTACCTGCATCACATAGTGTCAACGCATCCATGACCGACTGCTCTTGTGTCACTGAAATGCGCTTATTGTCTACAACTTGTACTCTTCCATCGTATTCCATAGACAACGAAATTGCATTTTCACAAGTACTGCTCAATCCACTTGACATTGGGATATGTACAATCTCATCGTATTCTTCAAGTAATTTTTCCCACAGATCCATCACATCTCCAGGAGATGGCTGCGAAGTAGATATCTCCGCATCCTCTCCTAATTTCTGATAGAATTCTTCCTGTGAAAGTGATATGTCTTCAAAAAACAATTCTTCATTAATATAGAATGGCATTGGGATAACATAAACTCCCAGTTCCTTCCCCCTTGCCTGTGTGATTCCACTATTACTGTCTGTTACTATTGCAATTTTACTCATCTCTAATTTGTTCCCCTATTCGTTTTCCAACCTGTGCCTGACAAATGTCTTTTCACACAGAATAAACTTCTTTATTAGTTCTTAAAGCTATGAATTGGTGCTGGGATTCTTCCCTTGCGACTAATAAATGCCTCGCATCCAAATTCATTGATTGGCATAATTGGTGCATAACCAAGTAATCCACCAAACTCTGCTACATCTCCTACATCTTTACCAATAACCGGAATCAGGCGTACTGCTGTTGTTTTCTGATTGACCATACCGATTGCCATCTCATCTGCAATCATACCTGAGATTGTACTTGCACTTGTTTTTCCCGGGATTGCAATCATATCCAGTCCAACAGAACATACACATGTCATTGCCTCAAGTTTTTCCATTGTAAGCGAACCTGCATTTACTGCATCGATCATTCCCTGATCTTCACTGACAGGAATGAATGCTCCGCTAAGTCCGCCAACATAAGAAGAAGCCATAACTCCGCCCTTCTTCACCTGATCATTAAGCATTGCAAGCGCTGCTGTTGTTCCTGGTGCTCCTACTCTTTCCAATCCGATTTCTTCCAAAATCTCAGCTACACTATCTCCAACTGCCGGAGTAGGTGCAAGAGATAAATCGATAATACCAAATGGAATACCCATACGCTTTGAAGCTTCTCCTGCAACAAGCTGTCCTACTCTTGTAACCTTAAACGCAGTCTTCTTGATCGTCTCGCAAAGTTCTTCAAATCCTTTTCCACGAACCTTTTCTAAGGCTTTTTTTACAACTCCAGGACCACTGACACCAACATTGATCACTGCATCTGCTTCTGTTACTCCTAAGAATGCACCCGCCATAAATGGATTGTCATCCGGTGCATTACAAAATACAACTAATTTTGCACATCCAAGGGAATCATTATCTGCTGTTGCTTCTGCTGTTGCTTTCACAATTTCTCCGCAAAGACGTACTGCATCCATGTTAATTCCTGTTTTTGTTGAACCTACATTCACAGAACTACAGATTCTCTCTGTCTGTGCGAGTGCCTGCGGAATTGAACGGATCAGATTTTCCTCGCTTTTTGTCATGCCCTTTGACACAAGTGCTGAATATCCACCGATAAAGTTAACGCCAACTTCTTTTGCTGCTTTATCCAGTGTTTTGGCTATTGTCACATAATCCTCCGGTGTCTTACATGCGGCACCTCCGATTAAAGAAATAGGTGTAATAGAAATTCTTTTATTGACAATTGGGATTCCAAATTCTCTTTCAATATCCTGACCTGTTGAAACCAGATTTTTTGCCACTGTTGTGATTTTCTCATAAATCTTACGATTCAATTCATCCAGGTTAGAATCAATACAATCTAATAGGCTGATTCCAAGTGTGATTGTTCTGACATCCAGATTCTCCTGTTCGATCATCTTATTTGTCTCAGATACTTCATACATATTAATCATAGCATTATTTCCTCACATATTCGTTTTTTTGATCTTGTTTCTGTATGTCTGTATGATACCTCTTACAGTCTATGCATCTTTTCGAAAATTTCTTCTCTCTGACAGCGGATTGCTACACCGATTTCTGTTCCAAGCTCTTCCAGTTCATCACAAATCACTGCGAAATCTTTTTTTATATTTGCAGCGTCAACAACCATCATCATGTTAAAATATCCCTGTACGATTGTCTGAGAAATGTCCAGAATATTAATCTGGTTGTCTGCCAAGTATGTACATACCTTTGCGATAATTCCTACGGTGTCTTTTCCCACTACAGTTACGATACATTTCTTCATGATTCTCTCCTCCTAATTGTCTCAAGATGTACATTGTTCCATATTATATTTCTGTCTGCACCGAAAATCATATCCGGTACGCATGCCTGAATATCTCAGGCTAGACCTCTATGATATCAGATACCGAATCACGCTTTGCGACCCACATATCCAGGTCTTCTCCTTTGTAAGCATTATCCGCCAGCGTCACTTCCAGCTTCACTGTTTCATAAGCAAGTCTTGCATAATTATTCTCTTTACTCAAGTGCCCCAGCATGATATGTTTCAAATTATCATGTAGTATATCACAAAGTAACTGACCTGACAATTCATTTGATAAATGACCTTTATCCCCAAGAATTCTTCTCTTTAACGGGTAAGGATATCCGCCTACTTCCAGCATATGTATATCATGGTTTGCTTCCAGCAAAACTGCATCCAGATTTTTTAGTTTTTTTACGATGTAATCATCATATGTTCCAAGATCTGTCGCAACTGCAACTGCTTTTCCTGCATTCTCCATCCGATATCCGCATGGTTCATTTGCATCATGCGAAATCTGAAATGGATGAATATCGATATCTCCCAACTGAAACATCTTATCTGTCTCGATTGGATGCAATAGCCCTTCCGGCATCTTTCCAAGACTGGAAGATCTTTCAATCCCCCGAATTGTTCCCGGTGTTGCATAAATCGGTATCGCATATTTACGGCTAAATACCCCCAGTCCCTGGATATGATCTGAATGTTCATGTGTCACAAGAATTCCATCCAATTCCTCTCCTTTCACATCCAGTTCTTTTAATCCTTCTTCAATACGTTTTTTGCTAATGCCTGTGTCCACAAGCAAATGTGTATCATCGCTTCCTACATAAATACAGTTGCCACTGCTTCCGCTGGCAATGCTGCACATCCTCATAATATTTCTCCTATCTGCTTCTCTGTATCTTTAAAATCCCCACTGTTATCAATCACATGTGTACACACTTTCCGAAATAGTTCTTCTGAAGTCTGTGATGCAATCATCCTTGTAATACGCTCATCGCTGTATCCGCGGGATGCTTTTAATCTTTCTCTTCGAATAGCTTCTTTCGCATAAATGTACCACATTTCCTGACAGATATCTTCATATCCTGACTCTGGCAACAGAGCTGACTCAATCACAAACAGTGGTGTATCTTTTTTCTTTTCCTCTATAATCTGACGGGTCACTTCCGCCTTCACCTTGGGATGAACAATTTCATTTAACATTTCCAGTTTATCCGCATCTTGAAACACAATACTGCTTAAAACAGGTCTGTTCAGTTCACCATCTTCTCCTACCACCTGTTCTCCGAATGTTTCTACGATTTTTTGAAAGCAAGGCTTCCCGCTTTTTTGTAATTCTTTTGCTACCTCATCAAGCTGACAAACTTTTGCCTTATATGTTTTTTCCAAATATCCAAGAACCTGACTCTTGCCCGAGCCAACGCCTCCTGTAATTCCTATTACTTTCATTTCATACTCCACAATCATATCATATATCTATGATAATAATCTTCTGTTATTTTGCTTCGTACCAATTATTACCATTGTGCATATCTACAATCAACGGCACTTTTAATTCTGCCGCATGCTCCATCTGGTCTTTTAAAATCGTCTGCACTTCTTCTATTTCATCCTGGTAAGCTTCAATCAACAATTCATCGTGTACCTGCAAGATCAATCTGGATTTCATATTACGTTTCTTTAATTCCCTGTTCACACCAAGCATTGCTATTTTCATAATATCGGCAGCGGTTCCCTGGATTGGTGCATTCATTGCTACTCGTTCTCCAAAACTCCTCTGCATAAAATTGCTTGATTTCAACTCCGGTACCGGTCGTCTTCTTCCATATAATGTCACTGCATATCCATGCTCTTTTGCATTTTCCACAGATTCATCCAAAAATGTTTTGATTCCCGGATAAGTTTGAAAATAATTCTCTATATATTGTGCTGCTTCTTTTCTTGTAATACTCAAATCCTGACTTAACCCGAATGAGCTGATTCCGTATACTATTCCAAAGTTTACAGCCTTTGCATTTCTTCTCTGCAGATCTGTCACTTCATCAAATGGAATATGGAATACCTGAGATGCCGTAATCCTGTGAATATCTCTTGCCTCTCGGTATGCCTGAATCAACTGTTCATCTCCTGAACAGTGTGCCAATATACGCAATTCAATCTGAGAATAATCCGCATCTACAAAAACATATCCTTCTTCCGGAACAAACACCTTTCGAAGCAGTCGTCCAAGTTCTGTCCTGATTGGAATATTCTGCAAGTTCGGTTCTGTACTGCTGATACGTCCGGTAGCAGTGATCGTCTGATTAAAGGTTCCATGTATTCTTCCGTCTGTCTGAATAAAACCTGCAAGTCCGTCTGCATAAGTAGATTTCAGTTTTGTTAGCTGACGATATTCTAAAATTTCTGATACAATTGGATAATCCGGTGCCAGTTTATCTAATACATCTGCTGCTGTTGAATATCCGGTCTTTGTTTTTTTCCCGTTCGGCAGCCCCATTTTTTCAAACAAAATCACACCCAACTGTTTCGGTGAATTAATATTAAATATCTCTCCTGCTTTGTCATAAATATTCTTTTCAAGCTCCACAATTTTACTTCCGAGCTGCTCACCATAAGTTTTCAAAGCGTCTGCCTCTATTTTCACCCCTGCATGCTCCATATCATACAAGGTAAATAATAATGGCATCTCGATCTCATCAAACAATTTTTTCATCTTTGTCTCATCGAGCTTTTTCTTTAATATTTCTACAGATGCAAATGCTGTGTACGCTTCATAACAGGATTTTGTTTTTTCATCTGCTTTTTCATCAATTATCAAATTTAACTGTTCTCTGGCAATATCTTCAAAATCATAATCATTTTTCAAAGGATTTAACAAATATGCTGCCAAAATCGGATCAAAACAATGTTCTTCTTTTTCCACAGAAATCAATGATAAATATTTTTTCAGATTACATAATACAAATGTGTCTACCTTCTTTGCAAGCTCTGTAAGCTTTCCAAATAGATAATCCATTGTCACTTCCATGTCTGCCGGAATGGTATAAATTTTTTTTCTATCATAAGCCAGCGAAATTCTTCCGTATCCGGACTCGTGTGCAAATAATGGCAGAACATTTCCCGCATCTTCTGAAATTCCGACTCCCACAAGTTTTGCCTTCATTGCTTCCGCAAATACCTGTTCAATCTCTGCTTTTTCTGTGATTTCTTTAAAATATTCTTCTACATCATTCGA
Source organism: Ruminococcus sp. B05 (assembly GCF_003628495.1). Classification (NCBI taxonomy): domain Bacteria; kingdom Bacillati; phylum Bacillota; class Clostridia; order Eubacteriales; family Oscillospiraceae; genus Ruminococcus; species Ruminococcus sp. B05. Next base: position 46,200 of record NZ_RBZR01000002.1, read on the forward strand.
ATCTGCCTCTACATCAAATCGTCCGAGAAGATTTTTAAACTGTAATCTCTGGAAATAATCATGTGCTTCCTTTGTATACATGTTGCCATGTCTGGCAGCCTCCAGATCAAATGGCACATCTGCATGGATATCAATTGTAGCAAGTGTTTTACTCAGTACCGCCTGATCCCAGAATTCATCCAGATTTTTGCTTGCTCTTGGCGGTTTTAACTCTGACACATGTTCGTGTGCATTTTCAATATTCCCATATTCTACAATAATCTTTGTTGCAGTCTTCTCTCCGATTCCCGGCACTCCAGGAATATTATCTGCAGTATCTCCCATCAATGCTTTTACATCAATAAATTCGATTGGAGTCACACCATATTTTTCCTTTACATCTGATGCAAAATAATCCTCTATCTCGGTACGTCCCTGCTTCGTCTTTGGAATTCTGATTTTGACATGTTCTGTTGCCAGCTGCAAAGTATCTCTGTCCCCTGAGATAATCGCCACATCCATTCCTTTCTCTTCGCAGGAATGTGATATTGTTCCAAGCAGATCATCTGCCTCTAAGCCTGCTTTCTCGATCGTTGCAATATTCATTGCCTGCAGTACTTCTTTAATAACAGGAACCTGCTGTCTTAGTTCTTCTGCCATTGGTTTTCTTGTACCCTTATACTCCGGATACATCTCATGGCGAAATGTCGGTGCATGTACATCAAATGTAACAGTAAGATATTCCGGCTGTTCTTCATCTAATATTTTAAACAAAATATTCAAAAATCCATATATCGCATTGGTATGCAGTCCTTCTGCATTTGTCAAATCCGGAACACCGTAAAATGCTCTGTTCAAAATACTGTGTCCATCTATCAAAACAATTTTCTCACGCATATCATCTTCTCCATTCAATGGCCTTTTAAATTCAAAAAGGCAATTCTTTCGCTTTTATGAGTATACACTAAATCTGCTTGTTTTTAAAGGGGAAGTTCTAACAGAAAGTACTCTAAAACTTGAAGATTTTTAGTTCTTCTGCTATATTATATTGCATAATAATTGCAGTCTTTTACTCTTATGACTGCAATCCATAAATTTAGATTTTTTTACCACAATAAAAGGAGACTCTTATAAATGGATGGAATTATTTTTGATGTAGACGGAACACTTTGGAACTCAACTGATGCTGTCGCAAAGGCATGGACAAAAGCGATTGAGGAGAATTCAGATTTAGACTTGATCGTAGATGCTCCACTGTTAAACAGAATATTCGGAAAGACAATGGATGAAATCTGCGATATTGTTTTCCCTATGCTTCCTTTAGAGGAACGCACTCATCTTGGCGACTTGTGTTTTGAATATGAAAACCAACTGCTCGCCGAAGAACCTTGCCCGGTATTTGACGGAGTTAAAGAAACATTTCAAAAACTCTCCAAAAAGCACAAACTTTTTATTGTCAGTAACTGCGCCTGTGGTTATATAGAAGTTATGCTTTCTACTTCCGGTCTGGATAAATATGTTGCAGACACGCTTTGTTTTGGTCAGACAAACACATCCAAAGGCAAAACGATCCGTACCTTAATGGAACGTAACAATCTAAAAGATGTTGTTTATGTCGGTGACACACAAGGCGATGCCGATGCATGCAAAGAAGCTGATGTTCCCTTCATTTTTGCAGAATATGGATTTGGTGATGTTCCTGATGCAAAGACAAGAATCAAAGACATCACAGGACTGACAACACTTTTTTAATTCTGCCGGATAATTTAAGGTGCAACAAATATTTTCTTTCATTTGTTGCACCTTTTATGTATTTTCCCGGATGATTCACCTATGTTTCTGTCACCGTTTTATTTTTTTATAAATTTTTTCAGTATGATTTTTACATCGTTAGTTTCCGATAATTTTCTACATTCCCGTAATCTTTATGCACTCCATCATCTTCATACAGTGTATATTGTGTGCCTTCAAATCCAATCATTTTCAAATTTTCTGTATCCAGCTCTGCCACCGATTCCGCAGTTTCTGCCAATGGAATGCATTTTCCACTTCGGATAAATAATGGCACTTCATTTAATGCAACTTCAACATAATGATCGCCTTTTTCCAAAATTTCTTCCAAGATTGTTCCGTCTGGTAAGAACTTGACAAACTTCATTGTCTCTGGAAGATAAACATAACGGCCTCGTGCATTCTGTTCGTAAACCGGTGCAATCATAATCTCATTTCCAAGCATTAACTGATCTTCTACACGAACAGCCCTCTTATCCTCCGGATATTCAAACGCTAATGGCTTAAAATACATATCGTCATTCAATGCAGCTTTCATATATTCACTGTACAAATATGGAATCAGACGATATCTGACACCTATTACATGGCGGAAATCTTCTATCTGTTCAAACTGATAACATTCCTGCTCTCTCGTGCCCTTTGCCGCATGATCACGCATCAATGGTGTAAAGACACCTAATGCAAGATGGCGTAACAACAAATCTCTTGTTGTATCTGCCCCAAATCCACCAAGGTCTGCTCCTGTATACAAGAAACCACACATATTCAAAGACGGCATCATTTTCAAATTTAACAAAATGTGTGACCACCAGGATTTGTTATCTCCTGTCCATATTCCACCATAGCGATGCATGCCCACATACGAAGAACGTGAGAACATAAGAAAACGTTTCTCAGGATTGATCCGTTCAAATGCTTCTCCTGCTGCTCTAGTCATATTATACCCAAACAGATTGTGCACTTTGTCATGACGCACTTTCTTTCCATTTACAAGATGATAAAATCTACGGTAATCTTCATGATTATTTGCAAGTCCAAATAATTTTCCACCTACTTCCCATAAGTTCACCTTGCCTTCTTCATCATCTGCAAATCGTCTTGCAACCTCCTTTGCTTCGGCAAGCCCTTCTTTTGAGTAGAAAATAGACGGCTCATTCATATCATTCCAAAAACCTTCAATTCCCTGCTCTGTCAAAAAACGATACTGGTCTCCAAACCATTTTCTTGCATCCGCATTCAATACATCTGGGAAATGTGTATCTCCCGGCCAAACTGCTGCCACAAAATCACTTCCGTCTTCACGTTTACAGAAGTATTGTTTTTCCACACCTTCTTCATAAATCGAATATCCATCTTCGACTTTAACACCTGCATCAATAATCGGTATCAAGCGAATATTTTTATCTTTCATTTCCTGTACAAATCCTGGGAAATCTTTGAAGTTTTCCTCATTTAATGTAAAATCTTTAAAATCCTGCATGTAATCAATATCCATATATATCATATCCAATGGAATATGATTTTCACGATATTTTGCTGCTACTTTACAAAAATCTTCTTTTGTCTCATATCCCCATCTGCTCTGTCCGAATCCAAACGCAAATTTAGGTGGGATATAACTATGTCCGATTGCTTTGCGGAACTGTTTTACAATATCGTATGCATTTTCTCCTTCAAATACATACAAATTCAAATCCGCATTTTCACAGGATACTTTCATTGTATCCATTCGTGTATATCCAATATCAAATGTCAATGTTGACGGATAATCAAAGAACATTCCAAATGTCTGCTTGCCGCTCACAATAATAAAATTATGTGCCGCATATAAAGAACGTTTATCTTCTGTATGTTCCGGGTCATCTGAACAGTCACTGATATAACAATATCCTCTCTTATTAATTCCTCGATTTGCCTCACCAAGACCATAAACGATATCATCTTCATCCATAATATAAGTAAATACAAATCCTTCTTTCTGTGAAATAGTTCCGTACTTTGGATTTCCTTTTGTTGCATCAACCTTCTCTACGATTGCTTCTGTGTCAAATGGATTTCCATATTCATAACGCTTCATTTTGATTCCTCCCTAGTTTTATTTTCGTCACTTGTCTGATAAATGGTTGCCTTATAATCACAGTATATCGTTATGGATTTGATATTTCTTGCAATATCCGCTATAATTATAACACAATATTGACTTTTTATAGATGTTATAAATTTAATTGATACATTTGAAAGGACTTTGATTTATGTATAATAAAACTTATCTCGATACTTCCTTAAAGGAACATGCATCTCACGGAACCAAAAAGCATCCTATGATCGGACTCCACTTTGAATCAGGAAACAACTCATTTTATCCAAATCATTTCTTTGTGGAGCGCCACTGGCATCACACAATAGAAATCATCTTAATCCTCAAAGGACGTTATGAATTTGAAATCAATCTGGAGCAATATATATTAAACGAAGGTGATATTGCTTTTTTAAATAGTGGGGATTTACATCAAATCACCGGGTTAAAAAAAGGCACCATACACGACGTATTCATTTTCAATCCTGAGCTTTTGGCTTTTCAATATTCTGATGCATTGCAGACAGATATCCTGCAGCCATTTATAAACCACGATAATATTTTTCCTCACGTATTACACCCAAATGATGCTCTTTATCCTGTGCTTTATCCACGGATTCAAAAAATTTTGCATGATTCTCTCTTGCAAACTGAGAATTGGTATATCTCCTGTAAATTGCAGTTATTGGAAATGATGAGCACGATGTATTTGCATCATTTTTTTCTTCAGAAAAATGATACACTTTCATCCTCTGACCGCCAGAAAATTGCACGCTACAAAAAACTTGTTTCCTATATGGAGTTGCATTATCCTGAACATATTTCTTTAGATAACCTTGCTGAAATCGCAGAATGTAACAGCCAATACCTATGCCGTTTTTTCAAAGATATCACCGGTATGCCGCCAATGAAATACCTGATTCAATACCGTATCGAACAAGCTTGTGAAATGTTGCGAGATACTACTAAAAGCGTACTGGAGATTAGTTTGGACTGTGGATTTGAAAATGTAAGTTATTTTATTCGGAAATTTAAGGAGCTGAAAGGGTCTACGCCTCAAAAATATCGACAACTTCAATAACTCCGCGAGGATGCGCAGTGATTCTGATAGGAATATGTCAGCTTCGCTGACCAGAATCACGCGCCAAGTCTCACGGACGTTCGTCTTGAATTTATATATATCAATTATTTTTAGTATATTGACTTTTTCGCGAGAGATGATATCATAATGATATCAAATAAATTTCATTCTATTTCAAAGGAGGAATCAACATGAATGAGAAAATATTGTCAACTAAAAAGAATGGAATGGGAATGCTTCTGCTTTTTTCTTTCCTTTATATGATTGCAATTGCCGGATGTATTTTTTCTGCTATATCCATGGGATTTTCAGTTACTGCACCTGCTGTTACTGTATTGATTATCAGTATTATCTGGCTTAGTATTGGATGGGTTCCATTCCTCGGTCTGAAAGTCCTTAAACCACAGGAAGCTCTCGTACTTACTCTTTTCGGTAATTATGTGGGTACACTCAAAGAGGCTGGATTCTATTTTGTGAATCCTTTCTGTACAAGTGTAAATCCTGCTTCCAAAACAAAATTAAGCCAGAGTGGTGATGTTGATAATAATGCAAAGAAAAATGCAAACCTTTCTAACATTTTAGGAATTTCTACAACCGGAACAGCAGAAGAATCTTCAAGCAAAAAGATTTCTCTCAAGGTTATGACACTCAATAATTCCCGTCAGAAAATTAATGACTGTCTGGGAAATCCAATTGAAATCGGGATTGCTGTCACATGGCGCGTAGTAGACACAGCGAAAGCTGTTTTCAATGTAGATAATTATAAAGAATATCTTTCCCTGCAATGTGATGGTGCTCTTCGTAATATTGTCCGCATCTATCCATATGATACTGCACCTGATGTAGATACAACGGGGGATGGTCAGGCAGATGAAGGAAGTCTGCGTGGCTCCAGTGAGATTGTTGCCGCGAGAATCCGCGAAGAAATTCAGAATAAAGTGGCCGATGCAGGTCTTGAGATTATTGAAGCAAGAATCACTTATCTTGCTTACGCCCCTGAAATTGCCGCTGTTATGCTTCAACGTCAGCAAGCCTCTGCAATCATTGATGCAAGAAAAATGATTGTTGACGGTGCTGTCGGAATGGTTGAAATGGCTCTTAATCAATTAAATGAAAAAGATGTTGTAGAACTGGATGAAGAACGTAAGGCTGCTATGGTATCTAATCTACTGGTTGTTCTGTGTGGTAACCATGACACCCAACCAATTATTAATTCTGGAAGCCTGTATTAATTATGGCTGAAAAGGATAATAAAAAGAAACAAGTTCCTCTGCGTCTCTCCAACAAATTGTATGACGCAATTGCAGCCTGGGCAGAAGATGATTTTCGTTCTGTAAATGGTCAGATTGAATATCTTCTGACTGAATGCGTCCGACAACGAAAGAAAAATGGGAAATATGTTTCTGAACATCTGGATGAGCCGATTGATTTAGATATTTCTTAAAAAAACAGTTTAATGCTGTGCAAAATAAAAAAGGTCCATTGGACCTTTTTTCGTATACATAACAAAAAACCTGAGGACAGTAATTGTTCTCAGGTTTTATGCGGATGGCGGGACTTGAACCCGCACGTAGTCACCTACGCAAGATTTTGAGTCTTGTGCGTCTGCCATTCCGCCACATCCGCTCACAGTTCGTATCATCTCCGAACCGAGATTTATCTTACCATATCATTTCTATTTTTGCAATAGCTTTTTTTAATTTTTTTCATTTTTTTCAAAAAAACATAAAATTTCTTTAATTCAATATATTTTCATCAAAAAAGCGCAAATTTTTGAGCTGCCAGACACTTCAAGCCAACTACTTATATTTACACTTTATCCTTCTTTATGCTATACTTTGACATGTTCATCTATTCAGATTATGACACTGAATTATATTTACTACAAGGAGAATTTTCATGAATACCATTATTACAATTGAACCGACGCTTTCTATGTTTCTGATTGTCTGTCCGTTTTTATTTCTCGCCGGGTTGGTTGACGCAATCGGCGGCGGAGGCGGTCTGATCTCGCTTCCAGCATATCTGATTGCCGGACTTCCTACCCATACTGCGATTGCAACTAACAAACTTTCATCAACTTGCGGGACTACCCTTGCAACCGCCCGCTTTATCAAGAATGGCCTGGTAAATTTTAAATTAGCAGTTCCATCCGTTATTATGGCAATTATCGGCTCTGCCATCGGAGCACATATTTCTCTGATTATTCCTGAAAAAATAATGATGCATGTACTGATTGTCGTTCTGCCGATTGCTGCGTTTTTTGTACTAAACAAAAAGCTGTTCCATGATAATGAAAACGATGTTATTACACTTGATAAACGTACTTATCTCACTGCTTCCATTGCTGCTTTTGTGATTGGAATGTATGATGGATTTTACGGTCCGGGAACCGGTACATTTTTAATTATCGCCTTTACTGTATTTGCTAAGCTTAGTATTAAAACAGCCAATGCACAGGCAAAAGTTATTAATCTTACAACCAATATCACTTCTTTAGTCATATTCTTTTTAAACAGACAGGTACTTATTCCTCTTGGAATTGCTGCTGCCCTTTGTAATATGCTTGGAGGTTATCTTGGCGCAGGAATGGTAATGAAAAGTGGAGCTAAAATTGTTCGTCCCAGTATTTTACTTGTACTATTTCTGCTCCTGCTGAAAATCATATAGGGACGGAGTTTTCCGGCTCTTTTCTGATAGAAAAAGCCGGAAAATTCCGTCCCTATTCAGCTTTCAAATGTCAATAATGACCTATTTTTTACACAAAAACTTATCTAAACAATTTATTTTAGTAATGCTATTATAATACACGTAGCAAGGGAAAAGAAATTTTCCAAAACAATTATGTAAGATAAGAAAAGGAGATATATTATGTTTGATTTTGCATTAACACCAGAAATGTCAAAAGAATTTTTAAACTATCAGGAAGAATTATTAAATAAAGTAGTTTCTTCAATCAAAAAATATTTTTCAGAAAATTATGAGACAATTGTCAAGGGGCTTGCATGTATGAATGGTAATTTTTCTGGATATATGTACAGAAAGTAAGATGCCATGGCTGAAAATATTTTAATACTCAACAAATAAGGAGTAGAATTCCATTATAAGAATTCTACTCCTTTTATTTTTTGTCTATTTATTATTTTACAAGTAAAGATTTACCTGTCATCTCAGCTGGCTGTTCCATTCCCATCAATTCGATTAATGTAGGAGCGATATCTGCCAGGCATCCACCTTCTCTTAATTTGTATGCAGGGTCTGCATTTACAAGAATAAATGGAACCGGATTTGTTGTGTGAGCTGTAAATGGCTCTCCAGTTTCATCATCGATCAGCTGCTCTGCATTTCCGTGGTCTGCACAAATAAACATCTGCCCATCTACTTCTTTGATGGCATCTACTGCTTTTCCAACACACTCATCAACAGCTTCAATCGCTTTGATTGCTGCATCCTCTACACCAGTATGTCCTACCATATCCGGATTAGCAAAGTTGATGATGATTACGTCATACTTATCAGATTTTATTGCATCTACTAATTTATCGCACACTTCGTATGCACTCATCTCAGGTTTCAAGTCATATGTTGCTACCTTTGGAGATTTTACAAGAATTCTGTCTTCTCCTTCATTTGGCTCTTCTACTCCACCATTAAAGAAGAATGTTACATGTGCATATTTTTCTGTTTCTGCAATACGAGCCTGTTTCAGACCATTTTTTGCAAGGAACTCTCCAAATGTATTTGTAATTTCATCTTTTACAAATGCAACCTGTTTGTTTGCGATTGTAACATCATACTCTGTAAAGCAAACAAATGTTGTTTTTACTCTTTCTCCTCTTTCGAATCCTGTAAATTCATCATCGCAAAGAGTTCTTGTGATCTCTCTTGCTCTGTCAGGGCGGAAGTTAAAGAAGATAACAGAATCATTTTCTTTGATTGTTGCAAGTGGTGCACCGTCTTTTACAATGACTGTTGGAAGTACAAATTCATCTGTCACATCATTGTCATAAGATGCCTGAATTCCTGCTGTAGCAGACTCAGCTGTCTCGCCTTCCCCTTTAACGATTGCATTGTAAGCTTTTTCCACACGATCCCAACGATTATCACGATCCATTGCATAATAACGTCCTGATACGCTTGCAACTGCTCCAACACCAAGTTCTTTCATCTTAGCTTCTAACTGCTCTACATATTCTTTTCCTGATGCCGGAGGTGTGTCACGGCCATCAAGGAAGCAATGTACATATACTTTTTCAATGCCTTGTTTTTTAGCGAGTTCAAGAAGTCCAAATACATGTTCAATATGGCTGTGTACTCCACCATCAGACATAAGTCCCATCAAATGTAATGCAGAATCATTGCTTTTTACATTCTCACAAGCTGCAAGAAGTGCTTTATTTTCAAAGAAATCTCCATCCTGAATTGCTTTTGTAATCTTTGTAAGATCCTGATATACAATTCTACCTGCTCCCATGTTCAGATGTCCTACTTCTGAGTTACCCATCTGTCCATCCGGAAGTCCTACAGCCATTCCACTTGCATATCCTTTTACAAATGGATATTCTGCCATAAGCTTATCCATAACCGGAGTTTTACCTTCAGCAACAGCATTGCCTTTTTCTTTATCATTCAATCCATATCCATCAAGAATCATCAATACGGTTGGTTTTTTACTCATTATATGTGTTTCCTTTCTATCTTTAAGGTAACAGCAATTGTGGAGAGCCTGTTCGACTCCCCACGCCAATGCTTTTTAATTATTTGTAGTTAACAATTTTTCCAAAATCAGCTTTGAGGGAAGCTCCTCCAACAAGACCTCCATCGATATCTGCCTGAGCAAATAACTCTGCTGCATTACCAGCATTTACAGATCCGCCGTACTGAATACGAATTGCCTCAGCTGTAGCCTCATCATAAACTTCAGCGATGCAAGCACGAATTCCTGCACAAACTTCTTCAGCCTGCTCTGTTGTAGCTGTTTTTCCTGTTCCAATAGCCCAGATTGGCTCGTAAGCGATAACTGCTTCTTTAGCCTGATCTGCTGTTACATTCTGGAATCCAACTTTAACCTGCTGGCGGATAAAGTCCATTGTAACACCCTGTTCTCTCTGCTCAAGAGTTTCTCCACAGCACATGATTGGTGTAAGGCCATGCTCAAATGCTTTAAGAACTTTTTTATTTACATCTTCGTTTGTCTCTCCGAAGTAATCTCTTCTCTCAGAATGTCCAAGAACAACATATTTTACTCCTGCATCTACAAGCATTGCTGGAGAAATCTCTCCTGTGTAAGCTCCGCTCTCTTCGAAATACATGTTCTCAGCACCAACCTGGATGTTTGTTCCTTTTGTTGCTTCCACAACAGGAACGATGTCGATTGCTGGTACACAGAATACAACATCAACTTCTTCATTTGCTACTAATGGTTTTAATTCTTCTACAAGTGCTACTGCCTCACTTGGAGTTTTATTCATTTTCCAGTTTCCTGCTACAATTTTCTTTCTTGCCATTTTATTGGCCTCCTCATCTATTTTTTGTTAAAACAATTTTATTATTCAAAATCATTTGCTGAATAACAGATAATTAACGATCATTTGCTGCTGCAACACCTGGTAATTCTTTTCCTTCAAGGAATTCCAGAGAAGCTCCACCACCTGTTGAGATATGTGTCATCTTGTCACCATATCCAAGCTGGTTAACTGCTGCTGCTGAATCTCCACCACCAATGATTGTAACTGCATCAGTATCAGCAAGTGCTTTTGCAACTGTCTCTGTTCCTGTAGCGAATTTAGGCATCTCGAAACATCCCATTGGTCCGTTCCATACAACTGTCTTCGCATCTTTTACAGCGTCAGCATATAACTTAGCTGTCTCCGGACCTACATCAAGTCCCATCCATCCTTCTGGAATCTCTCCCATAGGAACTACTTTTGTATTTGCATCATTAGAGAATTCATCTGCAATGATTGCATCTACAGGAAGAAGAAGTTTTACACCTTTTTCTTCAGCTTTTTTGATCATATCCAATGCATACTGGCAGTAATCCTCTTCAAGAAGAGAATTTCCTACTTTTCCACCCTGAGCTTTGCTGAATGTGAAGCACATTCCACCACCGATGATCAATGTATCTACTTTATCAAGTAAGTTCTCGATTACAGAGATTTTGCTTGAAACTTTAGAACCACCAAGGATTGCTACGAATGGTCTCTCTGGATTGTTTACTGCATTACCAAGGAAATCAATCTCTTTCTGCATTAAGTATCCAACAACTGCTGTATCAACGAACTGTGTTACACCAACGTTAGAGCAGTGTGCTCTATGAGCTGTTCCGAATGCATCGTTAACGAATACATCACACAGAGATGCAAGATCTTTGCTGAATGCCTCTCCGTTCTTTGTCTCTTCAGCTCTGTAACGAGTGTTCTCAAGAAGGATGATATCTCCATCTTTCATAGCTTCTACTGCAGCTCTTGCGTTTGGTCCTACTACTTCTGGATCAGCAGCAAATTTTACTTCCTGTCCAAGTAATTCTGATAAACGAACTGCTACTGGAGCAAGTGATAATTCTGGTTTTGGCTCTCCCTTTGGTTTTCCAAGATGAGAACAAAGAATAATCTTTCCTCCATCTGCAACTAATTTTTTGATTGTTGGAAGAGCTGCTACAAGACGATTTTCATCTGTAATTTTTCCATCGATCAATGGAACGTTGAAGTCACATCTTACAAGAACTCTTTTGCCCTTTACGTTGATATCATCTACTGATTTTTTGTTAAGCATAGTTGTAATTCTCCTTTTTTATAAAGCATTTTTAAATTTATAGAAATTTGCTTCTTATAAATTTAAAAAGGGTCCGGTCCCAATAAGACCGGACCCTTTGTGAGTCTATTCCCGGACATACATCCGTTTCATATTCCCAATTTCGGCTTACAGTAATGTTCCGAAATGTTTGATTGTTCTTACCATCTGGCTTGTGTAAGAGTTCTCGTTGTCATACCAAGATACAACCTGAACCTCTGTATTTCCATCACCTGTTGGAAGAGCCATTGTCTGTGTAGCATCGAACAGAGAACCAAATTTCATTCCTACGATATCGCTAGATACGATCTGATCTGTGTTATATCCGAATGATTCGTTAGAAGCTGCTTTCATAGCTTCGTTGATCTGGTCAACTGTAACTTCACCTTTAACTACTGCTGTAAGGATTGTTGTTGATCCTGTTGGAGTAGGAACACGCTGAGCAGAACCAATCAGTTTTCCGTTCAGTTCTGGGATAACCAGACCGATTGCTTTTGCTGCACCTGTGCTGTTAGGTACGATATTAACTGCTGCTGCACGAGATCTTCTGAGGTCACCTTTTCTCTGTGGTCCATCAAGAGTCATCTGATCTCCTGTATATGCATGGATTGTGCACATGATACCAGACTGAACTTCTGCAAGATCATTCAATGCTTTAGCCATTGGAGCTAAACAGTTTGTTGTACAAGAAGCTGCTGAGATGATTGTATCATCTTTTGTAAGCTGCTCGTGGTTTACATTGTAAACGATTGTAGGAAGATCATTTCCTGCTGGTGCAGAAATAATAACGTGTTTAGCACCTGCATCAATATGAGCCTGAGCTTTTGCTTTAGATGTGTAGAATCCTGTACACTCCAGAACAACGTCAACACCAATCTCTCCCCATGGAAGTTCAGCTGCGTTAGCTTTTGCGTAAATTTTGATTTCTTTTCCGTCAACTGTGATAGAGTCTTCTCCTGCCTCTACTTTGTCAGCCAGTGCATATCTTCCCTGTGTTGAATCATATTTCAACAGGTGAGCAAGCATGCTTGGAGATGTTAAATCATTGATTGCTACAATTTCAAATCCCTCTGCTCCGAACATCTGTCTGAATGCAAGACGTCCAATACGTCCAAAACCATTAATCGCTACTTTTACTGCCATGATTAATTCCTCCTAAAGTTATATAAATTGTCAACTGTAATACAGTCTATCATGGTGATATCCATTTAACAAAGCACAATTACTTTGTTAAAGATTCATCAACTGAGATTATTGTACTAAAACAAGAACAAAAATTCAAGTCCTAAATCCATTTTGTTTGTTTTTTATGTAAGTTGTTTAAAAATCGGTTTTCTTTCTTCAAATTCTGTATAATATTTAAAACCACAAGCCTTTAAGACATCATTTACCTTTCCGAAATCATATGCAATATGTTCCGGCTTGTGTCCGTCTGCTCCGATCGTTATGATTTCTCCTCCAAGCTCCCGGTATCTTTTCAATACATCCGGATGCGGATTACAAAACGGAAGTCCATATTTCCACCCTGCCGTATTCAACTCAATACCTTTTCCAAGCTCAATAACGCGTTTTAGAATTTCATCAATAATATCTGAAAACTCTGTCTGTGAATATTCTTTTTCCTTGTAAGTCCCATAACGCACTACATAGTCCAAATGCCCCAACACATCGAATGCTGTTACATGTTGCAGATTTTCTAAAGTATTCTCAAATCCTTTTCTATATAATTCGCGGTCCGACAATTCTGCGAAGCCCTCTCTGTAGTACGGATCTTTCCCATCTACCAGATGTACAGAACCAATCACAAAATCAAATGGATACTGTTGTGTCAATTTTTGATAGAATTCTTGCAAATGAGTCTGCAGTCCAAGTTCTATTCCAATTCGAATATGTATCTTATCTTCATATTCTTTCTGTATTTTTTTCATAGTCTGCATATACTCATCCAAATCGAATTGAAAAGCATCTTTCCCAAATTCTGTATCAGAAGGAAAATCTTTATCAAAATGATCTGTAATGCAAATTAATCTTAATCCTTTCGCTATTGCACCTTCTATCATTTTTTCCACCGGCGTATCACTGTCTGTAGAAAAAACGGTGTGCATATGACTGTCGCTTAATATCATAGGATTGTTCCGCCTCCAAGTACATATTCTCCATCATACAATACAACTGCCTGTCCCGGGGTCACTGCTCTTTGCGGTTCTTCAAATGTACAGGTAATCTCATCTTCGCCTGTTTTTTCTACCGTACACCAGGCACCTTTATGATTATATCTGATTTTTGCAAAAACTCTTTTTGGTTCCGGCAAATCTTCAACCGACATAAAATTCACCCTGTTTGCCTTTAATGTGGTTGTCATTGAATCTTCATTTGTTCCAATCACAACTTCATTTGTCTCCGGACGAATTTCTAATACAAAAGCAGGGTATCCCAATGACAGGCCAAGACCTTTTCGTTGTCCCACTGTATAATGAATGATTCCTTTATGTTTTCCTAAAACCTTCCCATCTAATGTTACAAAATTACCTTCCGGAATTTTTACAGCTGCATTTTCTTCTATATAAGAAGCATAGTCTCCATCCGGCACAAAACATATATCCTGACTGTCCGGCTTATTTGCAACCAATAATCCTATCTTTTCTGCTATCTTGCGAATCTCATCTTTTGAATACTGGCCGACTGGCATCAATGTTCTTTTCAGCTGTTCTTGTGTCAAATTGTACAGTGCATAAGTCTGATCCTTTGCCAGTGTAGCAGAACGCCGAATCGCATATCTTCCATTCTCAAGCTGATCAATTCTTGCATAATGTCCTGTCGCAATATAATCTGCCCCAATTGAAAGACTTCTTGTCAGCAAGGACTCCCATTTTACATATCGATTGCATGCAATACATGGATTTGGAGTTCTTCCATGAAGATATTCATCCACAAAATAATCTATCACATTTTCTTTGAACTCCTGTTTGAAATTCATTACATAATATGGAATCCCCAAATTTGCTGCTACACGACGTGCATCTTCTACTGCACTCAACCCACAGCATCCGCCATTTTCTTCTTGTACAGCCTGTTCTTCATCCTGCCAGATCTGCATCGTCACTCCTACTACATCATATCCTTGTTCTTTCAACAGATATGCTGCAACAGACGAATCCACACCTCCGGACATTCCTACTACTACTGTGCTCATTAATATTCCTCTTCTTCCTCTTCTTCACCTTCATGGATATCTGATTTTGGTTTTTCAAGTCCTTCAATCTTAATACCATTTTTTTCTGCATAATCCCAAAGTGCTGCATGGATAGCTTCTTCGGCAAGCAGTGAGCAATGTACTTTTACCGGTGGAAGTCCATCAAGAGCCTCCATAACTGCTTTGTTTGTAATCTGCATTGCTTCCTGGATATTTTTACCTTTTACAAGTTCTGTTGCCATACTGCTTGTTGCAACTGCGGCACCGCATCCAAATGTTTTAAACTTCACGTCACGGATGATCTGATTTTCGTCAATATCAAGATAAATTCTCATGATATCTCCACATTTTGCATTACCTACTGTACCTACTCCACTTGCGTCTTCGATTTCCCCTACATTTCTTGGATGTTGAAAATGATCCATAACTTTTTCTGAATACATATTATATTTCCTCCTGGTTTTCTTTCGCTTATCTCTTATTTATTTTGTTTTTTCACAAAATCCTCATATAATGGAGACATACTTCTTAAATTCTCCACAATTGCTTTTAAATTGTCTACTACATAATCCAAATCTTCTTTTGACACCTCTTCACTCAATGTCATTCTCAAAGAACCATGTGCAATTTCATGTGGAAGTCCGATTGCTAAAAGTACATGAGATGGATCTAATGAACCTGATGTACATGCTGAACCACTTGAAGCACAAATACCTTTCATATCAAGCATAATCAAAAGGGATTCCCCTTCTACAAATCGGAAACTGAAATTCACATTATTTGGCAAACGTTTTTTTCTGTCTCCGTTAAGGCGGCAATACGGAATCTCATTTTCAATTCTTTCAATCAGATAATCTCTCAATTCTACTTCTTTTGCAGTTCGTTCTTTCATTGTGCTGATTGCACGCTCTGTTGCTGTTCCTATTCCGACGATTCCAGGAACATTCTCTGTACCTGCACGACGTTTTCTTTCCTGTGCACCGCCATGAACAAACGAACGTATTTTAACACCTGTTCTAATATATAAGAAACCGATTCCCTTTGGTCCATTCAACTTATGTCCACTCGCACTAAGCATATCAATATGACATTCATCTACATTGATCGGAACCTGCCCAAATGCCTGAACCGCATCTGTATGGAAGAGAATTCCATGTTCATGTGCAATCTCACCAATCTCTTTGATTGGCTGAATTGTACCAATCTCATTATTTGCAAACATAACTGAAATCAATATTGTATCCGGACGGATTGCAGCTTTGAGTTCTTCCAGATCCACGATACCATTCTCATTTACATTAAGATATGTCACTTCATATCCATGTTTTTCAAGATATTCACATGTATGCAGAATCGCATGGTGTTCAATTTTACTTGTGATAATATGTTTTCCCTTTTTTTCGTAAGCTTCCGCTGTTGCTTTCAGTGCCCAGTTGTCAGATTCCGAACCACCTGCTGTGAAATAAATTTCATTTGTTTTTGCACCTAATGCATTTGCAATTGTTTCTCTTTGCTTTGCGATCACTTCTTTGTTCGCAGCAGCAAATCCATAAATACTAGATGGATTTCCATAATGTTCTGTAAAATATGGAAGCATTGCTTCTACAACTTCCGGTGCAGTTTTTGTTGTTGCTGCATTATCTAAATAAATTAATCTGCTCATTGTATTTCCTCCGCCAGTTCTATTATCTTGTCTTATTTTTTATCTTAATTCTTACATGTCTCAGACTGCTTCATACTTGCATCACAGCATTTCTGCTTACTTTCTTCTACAAGTTGATCTAACATAATACTGTCTACCGTCTGATTGATACTGTCATTAATCTTTTGCCATACATATTTGGTAACGCAATTTTCCGAAGCCGAACAACCTTCTTCGGCACTTAGCCCTGAACATTCTACCGGATCCAGACTTCCTTCCAAAGCTCTTAACACATCTCCTACTGAAATCTCATGCATATCTTTTCCTAATATATATCCACCTCCGGCTCCTCGTATACTTTTTACGATTTCTGCTTTCTTAAGCTTTGCCATAAGCTGTTCCAGATAGCGTTCTGAGATTCCCTGTCTATTGGAAATGCTTGTTATAGAAACAGGCTCTTTCTCGCTATATTGTGCCAGATCAATCAGCGCACGCAGTCCATATCTTCCTTTTGTAGATAATTTCAATCTATCACCTTCCGACTTTTTGTGCATCTATTTCCTAGTGTTTTATTTCCTAGCATTTTAATTCCTATTATTCTGCTAGGATTTCACATTGCTAGAATATCATTTTTCTATTGTTCTGTCAAGGAAGGGAATTGAATATTTTATATAAATAGCATTTTAAAATCACGGGTTTTCTATGTCAAAAAAACAATCAATTATTCTTGGAACTTTTGTTTTAACATTAACTGGTTTCCTAAGCAGGTTCATGGGATTCTTCTACCGTATTTTTTTGAGTCGTATTTTTGGTGAAGAAGGCATCGGTCTCTATCAGCTTATTTTCCCTATATATGCACTTTGCATTTCGTTTTCCATCTCTGGTATAGAAACCGCTCTTTCTCGTACTGTTGCCCGTAAACGAGCTCTTGGCAAACCAGATGAAGCCAGGGAAGTTTTATTATCCGGATTAATCGCAGCTTTCTTTCTATCCCTCTTTTGTACTCTCTTTCTTCAAAAAAATGCACTCTTCATCGCCGATAGACTTTTACATGATTCTCGCTGTAAAAACATGTTAATCATCTTGTCCTATGCTTTCCCTTTCTGTGCTATTCACAGCTGTATCTGTGGATATTATTATGGTCTTAAGGAAACTAAGATTCCTGCTATTTCACAGCTTATAGAACAATGTACTCGTATCTTATCCGTTTACATTTTTTTCTTTTTTCTAATTCAAAAAGGACAGACCGTGTCCATTTCCATAGCTGTCAGCGGTCTCGTTATAGGTGAATTATTCTCAACTGTATATGCCGCACAAATTTTTAATCATTTTCCTTCTGATTTAACTGCAGCCACTAATCTATGTAAAAATTTTCCCCGTCACTTACGCGAATTATTATCCTTGTCCATCCCCCTCACTGCCAACCGCGTATTAATTAATCTATTGCAGAGTATAGAAGCAATTTCCATTCCTATACAATTAAGACGTTTTCAGTATTCCGCCTCAGAATCTCTTCGAATTTATGGCGTATTAAACGGAATGGCTTTGCCATGCATTCTATTTCCTACGGCGGTCACTAGTTCTTTGTCTATTATGTTGATGCCTACCGTTGCTGAAATCCAGGCATCTCAAGATTCTTCTTTACTACGAATCATAAAAAAAGTGAGCAGATTTTGTTTTTCTCTTGGTTTATTCTCCTGTTTATGCTTTCTGCTTTTTGGTCATTTACTTGGAAATATTCTTTTTCATAGTGATTTGGCCGGAAATTTTATTGTAACGCTTTCCTGGATTTGCCCTTTCTTATATGTAAATGCTTCTTTTTTAAGTATTATAAATGGTCTGGGAAAAACAGGATGGACATTTTTAATTAATACCTTAGGCTTATCTGTAAGAATCCTCAGTGTTTTTTATATCATCCCACTCTTTGGAATACAAGGTTATTTATGGGGTCTGCTTAGCAGTCAATTACTTGTCAGTCTGCTTTGCATTTTTCTTATTTATCATTGGGTTTCCACAAACCAATAAAAGCATAGTGGTTTCATGCATTTTACTTTGCAGGAAACCACTATGCTTTTTACCAACATCTTATAATACTTCTTAGAATTATCGGTGTCAGATATGCTTCGATTATCATCCCTATTATCAACACGCCAATAACAAAAACTGTTTTTTGCCGGCTCCACTGTCTGCTCGGATATTGCATACAATATATCAATACAACTAAATATGCCGGTACATAGCATATACTTTGAGGAATTACGGATACAATGCAAAGTAAAACCCCTTTCATTCCTATTTTTATAGCTGCAACTGTCAGTAATACTCCAATTGAAAACGCACTGCCACTAACCACAATCGGCATTAACAGCTTTTTTATTTTTGTAAATGCCAATGCCATTAATAATATAAACGGAATCAGACGGATTTGGACAATATAGAGGAAATAAATATTTCCAAATGAGTTTATTTCTGTATACTTCTTTAAAATTTCAATATCAAATAGATTCGTATCTACTATTGTCTGTTTCAAAAAGCAATTGGCATATAGAATGCCAATCAAAAAGCCCGGCATAAAAAAAGCTAAAAGTTGCTTTTTTACCTGAAGTGATCTCACGGATATTCCTCCTGTTTTTCATAATTGATACTCCATTATATGCCGGGCATTTTAACTACATACTTTATTCTTATTGATGAAATTTTACTGCATATGCCATCAAAGCAGACACTGTTTTTGAATCTTCAATTTCTCCCAAAAAGATTTTTTCTTTCAATTCATCCAATGTATATTCTTTCAAATCGATAAATTCATCTTCATCCAGATGTTGATGTGATGGAATCAAATCTCTTGCTACAAATACTTCTATTTTTTCATTACAAAATGCTACTGTTGTTCTAAGAGTGATAAGCCATTCTAAATTGTTACTCTTATATCCCGTCTCTTCTTCCAGTTCTCTTGATGCACATTCAATTCCCGGTTCATCTACTGCATCCAATGCACCTGCAGGTATTTCCAATGTGTATCGGTCTAAAGCATTACGATATTGTCTTACCATCAGAATTTTTCCTTCTTTCGTAACAGGAACGACCGCTGCAGCTCCTTTGTGGTTAATAAAATCCCAGGTTGCTGTATGATTCCCATCAATCTCCATCGTATCCTGATAAAAGTCAATAATTGCACCTTTAAACTTTAATTCTCTTTTTAATCTTTTAAAATGTTCGCTCATTTTATCTCTCCTTTCCATGTACCGGGTAAATATTCTGCACCTCGGATATACAAAGAAACCCTTGTCTTACGACAAGGGTCATACTTTTATAAAACAGTCCGATTATCTGTTATTTTGCATAATCTGTAACACGTGATTCACGAATTACATTCACTTTAATCTGACCCGGATATTCTAATTCAAATTCAATCTGTTTTGCAATATCTCTAGCCATAAGTACCATATCATCATCGGTTACCTGTTCTGGAACTACCATTACTCGAATCTCTCTACCTGCCTGAATAGCAAAAGATTTATCAACCCCTTTAAACTGGTTTGTAATCTCTTCTAACTGTTTTAATCTGTTTGTATATGTTTCGATTGTCTCTCTTCTTGCTCCCGGTCTCGCTGCAGAAATTGTGTCTGCTGCCTGAACCACACATGCAATCAAAGATTGTGGTTCTGTATCTCCATGATGAGACTCTACTGTATTGATAACAGTTGCGGATTCTTTGTATTTTCTACAAAGATCAGCACCAATCTGAATGTGAGATCCTTCTACATCATGATCAATGGATTTACCGATATCATGTAATAGACCTGCACGTTTTGCCATACGAACATCCAGACCAATCTCCCCGGCTAATAAACCTGAAAGCTGTGCTACTTCTACAGAATGTTTTAATGCATTCTGTCCGTAGCTTGTTCTGAACTTCATACGTCCAAGTAAGCGAATCAATTCCGGATGGATACCTGTCACACCAACTTCCAGTGCAGCAGCCTCTCCTTCTTCGCGGATCATTGTTTCTACTTCTCTTTGTGCTTTTTCCACCGTCTCCTCAATTCTTGCCGGGTGGATACGACCATCCACAATCAATCTTTCCAGAGCAATTCTTGCGATTTCGCGACGAATTGGGTCAAATCCGGACAATACAACCGCTTCCGGTGTATCATCAATAATCAGTTCAACACCTGTCAACGTCTCAAGGGTACGGATATTACGTCCCTCACGTCCGATAATTCTACCTTTCATTTCATCGCTTGGAAGCTGTACAACAGAAATTGTTGTCTCAGCTACATGATCTGCTGCACAACGCTGAATGGCACTGACAACATATTCTTTTGCTTTCTTGTCAGCATCCGCTTTTGCCTGTGTCTCCAAATCTTTGATCATCTTAGCTGTATCATGCTTCACATCATCTTCCACAGTTTTTAACAGATATTCTTTTGCTTGTTCGGAGGTAAGTCCTGAGATTCGTTCCAGTTCCTGTACTCTTTTTTGATTCAGCTCTTCCACTTTCAGTTCTTTCTGTCTGAGCTGTTCTTCCTTCGCTGTAAACCTTGCTTCGCGCTGTCCGATTGCTTCTGTTCTTTTGTCAACTGACGCTTCTTTTGCAAGCACACGTTTTTCATAAGACTGCAATTCGGCTCTTCTTTCCTTTGTCTCTTTCTCAAGTTCATTCTTTGTCTTTATAGACTCTTCCTTCACTTCCAAGAGCGCTTCTTTTTTCGTTGTTTCAGCAGTTTTAACGGCATCATCGATTATCTCTCTTGCCTTTGATTCTGCATTTCCAATTTTAGAATCTGCATCCTTCTTTAAATTGGAAATCGTAACAAAGTGAGTAACAATCCCAACTATCAACGCGAGGGCTATAGCAATAATTATACTTATTAATTGCACAGGAGCACCTCCTTATTAAATTTTCATTGTACATTTTTTCTCATAAATACAACATATAAATTTTATACTGTTTTCACAATTCTGTCAAGCATTGTCCTTATAGTTTTGTATCACTTGACGGATATCATCATATTGAAATCCTTTTCGTGCAAGATAACCATATAATTTGTGTAATTCCTGCTCGGAAGCATGCAAAATATCCACATTTTTTTTGCGGATCAGGCGCGAAATTGCCTCCTGTTCAGTACTTTTTTCATAACATTGTTCAAACACCAGGTCAATTTGTTCTGATGACACTCCTTTTCCGAGCAACAATGCATAAATCTCTTTTCTGCTTTTTGTTTCTTGTTTGCTTTGTATAAAATTTTCAATATATGCTTCATCATTGATATAACCAAATGATTTTACATATGCGATTGCTTGTGATATCACATCTTCCGGATACATATTTCTTTTTAGTTTATCCCTCAATTGTGATTCTGTCCTTGCCATATCTGTCAGCAAATGCATCGCCCGCAATTTTGCCCTTTTTAACACTACATCCTTCTTAATCTGTTCATACAATTCTTCACTGAGTTCTCCATTCACTTCAATTCCAAATTGTAATATTTCTTTCTTATATAAAACGAAGGCGAACTGGCCATCCAGTTCCACCTTCCACTTTGTCTTTGTCAGTGATTCTACTTTTGTTACCTGCATCTTATTTTTCTTCCGGACTTTCCACTTTTTCTACATCAGCAGGAGCTTTTTTTAACTTCAGATCCTCTGCGGCATCTTCTGCATATTCTGCCCCGAGATGATAGTGTGTTCTTACCTTTTTCTCGATTTCATCCATAATCTCTGGGTTTGCTTCCAGGAAAGATTTGGCATTCTCACGTCCCTGCCCAATTTTCTCTCCTTCATAAGCATACCACGCACCACTCTTCTTCACGACATCACAATTTGCTGCAAGGTCCAGAATATCCCCTGATTTAGAAATTCCTTTTCCGAACATAATATCAAATTCTGCCTCTTTAAACGGAGGTGCAATCTTATTCTTCACAATCTTAATTCTGGTACGGTTACCTACCATCTCACCGCTTTGCTTTAGCGTCTCAATACGACGCACATCCATACGCACAGAGGCATAAAACTTCAACGCACGACCACCTGTTGTTGTCTCTGGATTACCGAACATAACTCCAACTTTTTCTCGCAACTGATTGATAAAAATAACAACGCAATTAGACTTACTGATAACCGGTGTAAGTTTTCTTAACGCCTGTGACATCAATCTCGCCTGCAGGCCGACATGACTGTCACCCATATCCCCTTCAATCTCCTGTCTCGGAACCAATGCTGCTACAGAGTCGATAACAATAATATCCATCGCTCCTGAACGCACCATCGTCTCAGCGATCTCAAGTGCCTGATCCCCACTGTCCGGCTGCGAAATATATAACTCGTCAATATCAACACCTATATTCTTTGCATAAACAGGATCCAATGCGTGTTCTGCATCTACAAATCCAGCAATTCCGCCTCTCTTCTGTACTTCTGCGATCATATGTAATGCAACTGTTGTCTTACCACTTGACTCCGGTCCGTACACTTCAATAATTCTTCCCTTTGGCACTCCGCCAAGTCCCAATGCCAGATCAAGACTCAAACAGCCTGTAGGAACCGTCTCCACATTCACATGAGCTCCGGAATCTCCCAGCTTCATCACTGCCCCTTTACCAAAATCTTTCTCTAATTTTGCAATCGCTGCATCCAGCGCTTTCTTCTTCTCTTCATTTGCGTTCGCCATAACTTGACTCTCCTTTTAAATTCGAACAGTTGTTCGTCCTTCTGTTAATATAGTAGTATAATTATTTCAAAAAGTCAATAAATATTTTTATCCACTTTACCACCTCGCTTTTTTCAGGCTCTATTTAATTTTTATATTTTTCTTGGGAAATAGTAAGAATCACAAGATACTCTGACTCTTTATGCGATTTGAATCTTCGCACATTGATTCCACAGATTTTGTGGACAAATTTATTATAATATGGTTGTTTCATTTTTTGCAAGCAGTTTTTCGAATTTCTCATTCCGATAATTTCTGCATTACCGTTCACTCCCATGTCAATCACTACACTGATTGGAACGAAGAATGCACATTTTACCTTGAACGGCAACAAAAAAGGGCAGTCTCTTGTCTTCTCGACTAAGATAAAACAATGTGCTGCCCTCTTCTATCTGTTCTATTTCATGCGATTCACACGATCCTGAATTGTCTTACTAAAATTTTCAATCTTTCTCTCATATGGTTTATCCATAAATTCAGAATGTAACATAAAGTCTGCTGTCGCCAGATTATTCGCTACCGGAATATCATATACAACGGCAATTCTAAGCAATGCTTTTACATCTGGATCATGTGGCTGCGCTTCCAACGGATCCCACAAGAAAATCATAAAATCAATCTGTCCTTCTACAATCTTAGCTCCGATCTGCTGGTCTCCTCCTAATGGTCCACTACAATATCCTTTTACCGGAAGTCCCGTCTTCTCTGAAATTAATTTTGCTGTTGTACCTGTTCCGCAAAGAAAATGTCCTTTTAAAACTTCTTTGTTTTTATCACACCATTCTACCAATTCTTTTTTCTTTCCATCATGGGCTACAAGTGCAATATGCTTTGCTTTCCCAATTTCCAACGTCACAAAATTCTCATCAAACATAATGTCGTCCTCCTGTCTTCTTTCTCCTGTTGTATAATTCATGACGGCGCCTTGTATTCAAGTCGAGCAGCCGCGAGACTTGGCGCGTGATTCTGGTCAGCATAAGCTGACACATTCTTTACAGAATCACTGCGCATCCTCGCGGAGCGTTTATCTCAGTCGGAGATTTGACTCCCACTGAGACAAATTTGCTGTTACTCACCACCTGAAAGAGGTGGGAGTCTTCTCGACTGAGATAAATCTTGTCAAGGACATCGAACTGTATTCATTGTATCATAAATTTACGCTTAACAGCAGTTTTTTCATTTATTTTACTGTTTTTTTTACAAATTCTGCTTTTCTACCACTTCGCCCTGTTTTTTGTAAATACTTCCTGCCGGAACAAATCCTCTCACTGAAGACAATGGATAAATATTCGTGTGGCTTCCCACTACTGTTCCCGGATTCAAAATACTTCCGCATCCGACTTCCACTTCATCTCCAACCATAGCTCCAAACTTCTTCATACCTGTCTCGATATTTCCTTCTGCTGTCTTAACAACAACCAGTTTCTTATCTGATTTTACATTGGATGTAATAGAACCTGCTCCCATGTGTGATTTATATCCAAGAATAGAATCACCCACATAATTATAATGTGGAACCTGTACTTTATTAAAAAGAACTACATTTTTTAATTCCGTTGAGTTTCCAACGACTGCGCCTTCACCTACAATTGCATTTCCTCGTATAAATGCACAATGTCTTACTTCCGCATTTTTCCCAATGATAGCCGGTCCGTTAATGTAAGCTGTCGGTGCAACTGTAGCTGATTTTGCAACCCAGACATTATCTCCTCGTTTTTCATATTCTTCTTCGCTTAATGTTGCTCCCAACTCCAAAATAAATGCACTGATTTTAGGAAGGACTTCCCATGGATAAGTAACTCCCTCGAATAAATCTTTTGCGATTGTCTCATCTAATGTATAAAGTTCTTTTACTGTTAATTCTTTCATTTTTGAATGCTCCTTCTATTTTGATTTTTTCACTTTTGTTGTATTTGTATTATAAAATGTTGCCGCTCTATCGTAACAATTTCTTAACTGGTATTGATTGTTTAAGCCGCGCACACCTTCTGTCCTGCTGACGATAAAGTGTTCGAGTTTCTGCATGTATTCATCTGGAGTGATATCTCCTTCTGCCACATAATTCAGTCCCTTTTCCCAACTTGCTGTCAATTCCGGATTTAATAAAGAGCGGATTGAGTGATTCACCACATCATAAATCATCTCGCCTTGTAATGTCGGTGTAATGATCTGCGTTTTTTTATTTAACGATAAATACTTAATATTCACCAGCTTTTTCAAAATCTCAGCCCTCGTGGCACTTGTTCCAATCCCGCTTCCTTTAATCTGGGCACGTAATTCTTCGTCTTCTATAAGTTGTCCTGCATTTTCCATTGCCAGAATCATTGACCCTGAATTATAACGCTTCGGAGGTGATGTCTCGCCTTCTTTTATATTTAATGCCTTTACCGGCAAATGCATTCCTTTTTTCAATGCCTGCACAGTCTGAAAAAATGCAGCATCCAGATTCTGTGCATTATCATCTTCATTTTTCGAATCTTGTCCTGTTTTTTTCTGTGGAACACCAACTACTTTTAAATAGCCTTCCTCTGCCAGCACTTTAAAACTCGAAAAAAAGCTTTCCTCTCTGATTTTTGTTGTGATTGAAACTTTTTGATATACTGCCGGCGGATAGAAAATACTCAAGAAACGCCTTACAATACAATCATATACCTTTCCTGCTGTCACCGATACACTCTTTAATGCCGCTATTCCCTGACCGGTTGGAATAATTGCATAGTGATCTGTAATCTGCTTGTCATTTACATATCGCGTTTTTGCCAACCCTTTATGTGTTCCAAACTTCACAATTTCCTGTAAATAAGGTACTGCCATCGGATATTTCATTAAACCATTTAAGTTATGTCCGATTTCTTTTGCAACTGCAGTCGACAATACTCTCGCATCTGTTCTTGGATACGTCACCAGTTTCTTCTCGTAAAGCTCCTGCACGATACGCAATGTCTCATCCGGACTGATTTTAAATCGTTTTGAACAATCATTCTGCAACTCTGCCAGATTATACAACAATGGTGGATTTTTCTTTTCTTTCTTTTTTTCAATAGATACAATTTCGCATTCCATTGGTTGTTTTTCCTTAAGATATGAAATCAACTCTTCTGCTTTTTTTCTTTCTTTAAATCCATTTTCCTTATACAGATCAAATGATTCAAAATAACGTGACCCTTTTACTGCACGCCATTCTCCCTCGAATGTCTGTCCTGATACATCTATCGTACTTAACACACGATAAAATGGTGTTTTTACAAAATCTCGGATTTCTCTCTCTCTTCTTACAACCATTCCAAGTACACAGGTCATTACTCTGCCGACTGAAACAACCGCATATTTTGTATGCAGATAATTTGAAATACTATTTCCATATTTCAATGTCAACAATCGCGAAAAATTAATCCCCATCAAATAGTCTTCTTTTGCCCTCAAGTATGCTGAAGCACTTAAATTATCGTATTCTGACAAATCTTTCGCTTCCTTGATTCCTCTTAAGATTTCTTCTTCTGTCTGAGAATCGATCCAGACACGTTTTCTTTCTTTTCCTTCTACATGTGCCTCCTGCTCTACCAGACGATAAATATATTCTCCTTCACGTCCTGAGTCCGTACACACATAAATACAATCCACATCTTCTCGATTTAAAATATTACTCACAATCCGAAACTGCTTTTCCACCCCCGGAATCACTTCATACTTAAAATCCTGTGGGAGAAACGGCAGCGTGTCAAGATTCCATTTTTTCAAAGAAGCATCGTAAACTTCCGGATAACTCATCGTCACAAGATGTCCCACACACCAGGTAACAATTGCTTCATCTGATTCTAGGAATCCATCCCCGCGTCTTGTTTTTAATTTTAATGCCTTGGCAAACTCCTGTGCCACACTCGGCTTTTCTGCTATGTATACCGATTTCCCCATTCTTACCCTGTCCGTTTCTTCTACTATTTTGTTTCAAATTTGTAAGATGTCACTGTGTGATATGGTATGCCCTTTTTGCAGATTGGACTGGCAAAATTTTCGTGATGTACTGCATCTGGAAAATACTGCGTCTCGAAACATACTGCATCCCGAATACCGTATACTGCACCATTTTTTCCGTGTTCATTATCAAGGAAATTTGCTGTATACATCTGCATTCCCGGCAAATCTGTCCATACTTCCATAACAATCCCGCTTTTTTCTGAAACTGCTTGTGCTACTTTATCAAATTTTCCATTATTTTTCAATACCCAGTTATGATCGTATCCTTTTCCCAACCGGACCGCTTCATAATCTGCATCAATTGCTTCACCAAGTGCTCTTGGCATTCTAAAGTCCATCGGTGTTCCTGTCACATCCACTAATTCACCTGTTGGAATCGACTGTGCATCTGCTCTTGTAAAATAATCCGCATCTAGTGTTACCAGTTCTTTTAAGACGTTCCCACTGTCATGTCCATCAAGATTAAAATAACTATGATTTGTCATATTGATAATGGTATCCTGATCTGGAACCGCATCATATATAAGTCTCAGCTCATTGTCTTCTGTCAGCTCATATGTAACATGCATATCCAGCGTTCCCGGATATCCCTGATCCCCATCCGGACTATGCAAAACAAATTCTATTTTAGAATCTGTTTTTTCACCCACATTCCAGATTCTCTTATTATAATAATTTGTTCCACTGTGAAGATTATTTCCATTATCATTTTTCTCAAGTTCATATGTCTTATCCTGAATTGTAATAACTGCACCTCCGATACGGTTCGCATTACGACCTACCGGTGCGCCAAACGATCCGCCTCCTTTTTCGTATCCGGTCACATCATCATACCCCAAAACTAGATCTCTTAATTTTCCTTCTTTATCCGGCACATTCAATTTTACTAATGCTGCACCATAGTTTGTTATAGATGCTGACATTCCATTTTCGTTTGTCAGTGTATATAAAACTGCTTCTTCTTTCTTTGATGTACTTCCAAATGTTTCGACACGAACTGCTTTCATAGTTGTTCTCCTTTTGCTGTCTTATTTTCTTTTTATTTTTAAAAATTTTTTTAATTTTTCAAACGGAGTGATATGTTTTTCTTTCTTTTCAGGACGCTTTGCTGTAATCGCATATTTCATAAATTCATCCTGTGCACAGATTATTCTGTCTCCCCGGTTCTTTTTCCGATAAGTCCCATCGCTCTTCATCTCTCTTGCTTTTACATTATCCGCAAGCATAATCTTCAAATCGCGGAGCAGACGTTTTTTAATATTTGGATCATAAACCGGACACGCAACTTCTACACGTTTTTCCGTATTTCTTGTCATCATATCTGCTGATCCGATATATATCGTAGCATTTTCATCTTTTCCAAACACAAATACTCTTGGATGTTCCAGATATCGTCCGACAATACTTGTCACTTTCAAATTCTCGGTCTCATCTTTAATCCCCGGCAATATACAACAAATTCCGCGAACAATCAGATCCACCTTCACACCTGCTTTGGAAGCTTCTGAAACTTTTCTCATGAAATCAATATCCGTCACCGAATTCATTTTCATCAAAATACGTCCTTCTGCTCCTTTTTTGATTTCTCCATCCATCAGGCTTAATACCTTTGTTTTTAAGCTGGTAGGTGATACGATCAAATGTTTATAAACTCCATCAAGATTACCAATTGACATGTTCTTAAAGAAAAGTGCTGCATCTTCTCCTATTGATTGATTTGATGTCATCAGAGAATAATCTGTATATAATTTTGCTGTCTTTTCGTTATAGTTTCCTGTTCCGATCTGTGTAATATATTTGATCTCATTTCGGTTTCGATACGTGATCAGGCAGATTTTCGAATGTACTTTATATCCTTCAAACCCATAAATCACCCTGCATCCTGCCTCTTCCATTCTTTCTGACCAGTCAATATTATTCTGCTCATCAAACCTTGCTCTAAGCTCAATCAATACGGTTACTTCTTTACCGTTTTCCGCAGCTGCACACAAATACTCCGCCAAACGTGTCTTTTTCGCCAGACGGTAAATTGTAATTTTTATTGTCATAACATCCGGGTCTGTAGATGCTTCTTTGATCAACTGCAAAAATGGTTCCATACTCTCATAAGGATACGCCAGCATGATGTCTCTTTTCTTTATCTGTGCCATCACACTGCTGCCTTCCACAAGAGAAACTGACGGCTGTGGTGAAAATGGTTCATCTATCAATGAGCGTTTCATCGAATCCGGTACTTTATCAATAATTTTAAAAATAAAATCCAGTTTCATCGGCATCTTAGTACGGAAAATACATTCTGGCCCGATTTTAATTTTTTCGCAGAAATACTTTTCCATCTCTTTACTCAGCGGATTTGCCGTTTCAAGTCTTACTGCTGCCATTTTTCTTCTCTTATGTAATGTTTCCCTCATAACAAAACGAAAATCTTCATTATCAGCATAAGCCTCATCATCTGGTGACACATCCGCATTTCTCGTCACGCAGATATAATTTTTTTCCGATACTTGATATTGTTCAAAAACAATATCTAAATATTCCATGATTACTTTTTCCATTCGGATATACCGTACATCATGACCCGGAAGATATAAAATATCTGAGACAAACTGTGGAACCGGAACAATTCCGATCATTGAGTGAGCTTCATATTTCAACATTGCCACAACATAAATCTCTTTATTAAGCAAATGCGGAAATGGATGGTTCGCATCAACTATCTGCGGAGACAAAATCGGAAGAATCTGTTCTTTAAAATATTTTTTTACATACTTCTTCTCCTGCTGCTCTAATTCCTTAAAATCAAGACCGCAGATTCCATATGGTGAAAGCTGCTTTTTAATCTCACTATAGGTTTTATCACGCTCTTTATAAAGCGGAGCTACCGCTTCATAAATTGCACTAAGCTGTTCTTGTGCTGTCATTCCGGATCTTTTATCTATTTTTTTTGCGTCTGCCTCTGCCATATCATAAAGGCTGCCAACTCGAATCATAAAAAATTCGTCCAGATTACTTGTGAAAATAGATACAAATTTCATGCGTTCCAACAATGGAACACTCTCGTCCTGTGCCTCCTCTAATACTCTCTGATCAAACCGAAGCCAGGATAATTCACGATTCTGTGTATATGTTAAATGTTCTTTTACCATATTATTCCTCCCCATCTAAACTTCCAGGTATTTAATCAATCGTTCATATTCACGTTCCATCAGCTGATATCCATGATCGTAAAACGCCTTCAATGTTGCCGCATTACGCTCAATTCTGGACACTGGTTTCACTTCCGGACGAAGTACAAATATTTTTCCTTCTCTCTCAAGACGTTCAATATGATTCATTTCTTTATTATACATAAAACTTCTGGTAAGAATTGTCTTCACCAGATTTGGATATGCTGCATACTGTTTACGATACAGATTAACCATACTGCTTTTCATTGTTTTCTTACGATATCCTTTGTTTCTCGTCAATATAACCACAATTTTTTCGTTTCCCAATTCCTGTGCATGACGAATCGGAATAGAATCTGCCAGCCCGCCATCCAAATATGGAACCTCATCTACATTCACAATTGGACTTACCAGTGGCATACTGCAGGATGCACGACAGATTTTCATCAGTCGCTTCTCATCCTTTCCTTCCTCAAGATACTCTGCTTCTCCTGTCAGACAATTCGTTGCCACAATCTCACATTTAGTCTCTGATTTAAAATATGTTTCAAAATCAAACGGAAATGTTTCATGAGGAAATTTATCAAAAATCATATCCATATTCATCAATGATTTTTCTTTAATAAAAGTACGTAAACCATTCACATAATTCAGACTTTTATCTGTCGGAATCATACAGTCTCTCGTCCGTCCCGGCTGTTTTGAAACATAATCTACTGCATTGCACGACCCTGCCGATACCCCGATCACATTTGAAAAATACAAATCTTTTTCC
Organism: Ruminococcus sp. B05; assembly: GCF_003628495.1. Lineage (NCBI taxonomy): Bacteria > Bacillati > Bacillota > Clostridia > Eubacteriales > Oscillospiraceae > Ruminococcus > Ruminococcus sp. B05. The sequence goes on from NZ_RBZR01000002.1 coordinate 77,387, forward strand.
ATCAGATAATCCAAAACACCTGATGTAAATACGCCTCTTGTTGCTCCGCCTTCTAGTACAATCGTTGCTTTCTCCATATATGTCATCCTCACTTTCTTGCGACTGGCTCCACAATAAAAATTTTAATAGCTCTATTATATAACGTTTTTTGCCTTTGGAAAATAACAATCTCCACAAATTTCTTAAAACATTTCCACTCTTTTTGAATAGAAAATGAAATTCTTCACAAAAAGCAATTTCCAAGGTCAACACACCTTGCCTTTTGCCTCCAAACCATGTTAATATAAGCGTTGGAGTTCTGATAACAATTGAAGCTTGTTATCCATTAACAAAGTTTTTTATTTTAAAGGAGAAACCAAAACATGATTAGTGCAAACAACGTAACACTGCGCGTCGGAAAGAAAGCGCTGTTTGAAGATGTTAATATCAAATTTACTGAAGGAAACTGTTATGGAATGATCGGTGCCAACGGTGCCGGAAAATCTACATTCTTAAAAATTCTTTCCGGACAGATTGAACCAACAAACGGAGAAATTGTAATCACTCCGGGACAGAGACTTTCTTTCCTGCAGCAGGATCATTTCAAATATGACGATTATCTTGTATTAGATACCGTTATTATGGGGAATGCCCGTCTGTATGAAATTATGAAGGAAAAGGAAGAAATTTATGCCAAAGAAGATTTCACAGATGAAGATGGTATCAAAGCCAGCGAACTGGAAGCAGAATTCGCTACTATGGACGGATGGAATGCAGAATCTGATGCTGCTACATTATTGAATGGACTCGGTATTGATACTGATTTACATTATAAATATCTTCGTGACCTGACAGGTGCTGAAAAAGTGAAAGTTCTGCTTGCTCAGGCTTTGTTCGGTAATCCGGATATTCTGCTTCTCGATGAGCCTACTAACCATTTGGACCTGGATGCGATTGCCTGGCTTGAAGAGTTTTTGATCAACTTCGAGAACACAGTTATTGTTGTATCCCATGACCGTTATTTCTTAAATAAGGTCTGTACACAGATTGCTGATATTGATTATGGCAAAATCCAGTTATACGCCGGTAACTATGATTTCTGGTATGAATCCAGTCAGCTTTTGATCCGTCAGATGAAAGAAGCAAACAAAAAGAAAGAAGAAAAGATCAAAGAATTACAGGATTTCATTTCTCGATTCAGTGCCAATGCTTCTAAATCCAAACAGGCTACTTCAAGAAAACGTGCTCTTGAAAAAATTGAACTGGATGAGATCAAACCTTCCAGCAGAAAATATCCTTATATTGATTTCCGACCAAATCGTGAGATTGGTAATGAAGTATTATCTGTTGAAGGAATTTCAAAAACAATTGATGGTGTAAAAGTTTTGGATAACATTTCCTTTACTCTAAATCATGATGACAAAGTTGCCTTTGTCGGAAGCAACGAGCTTGCAAAGACAGTTCTGTTTAAGATTCTGATCGGTGAGATGGAACCGGACGAAGGTGTTTATAAGTGGGGAATCACAACTTCTCAGGCATATTTTCCAAAAGATTTTGGCGGAGAATTCGATAATGATTATACAATCACAGAGTGGCTGACACAGTATTCAGAAAACAAAGATGCTACTTATGTCAGAGGATTCCTTGGTCGTATGCTCTTTGCCGGAGATGATGGTGTAAAACGTCTGAAAGTTTTATCCGGTGGTGAGAAAGTTCGTTGTCTTTTATCTAAGATGATGATTTCCGGTGCTAATGTATTACTCTTAGATGAGCCTACTAACCATTTAGATATGGAGTCTATCACTGCACTCAACAACGGTATGATCAAATTCCCTGGTGTTCTCTTATTTACATCTCGTGACCACCAGATTGTACAGACAACAGCTAATCGTATCATGGAGATTGTTCCTGGCGGAAAACTGATCGATAAGATCACAACTTACGATGAGTATCTTGAAAACGATGAGATGGCAAGAAAGAGACAGACTTATACTGTAGATAAAGAAGACGACGAAGATTAATTTTCTCACTTACTTTTTTATCACAATGCATAATTTGTTACTGTTCACTCCCGTGTCAATCACTACGCTGATTGGCACGGAGGATGCACGTTTTATCTTGAACGGCATCTCGCCCATTGCCAAAGGCAATTTAAAATGGCGAGATGCGTTGCTGGTCACAGGTACTGTGAACAGTAACCATAATTTAAGAGCTTCGGATGATATGTTCGTCCGAAGCTCTTTTTTATCTGGTTTTTATTTCCCTACTTTCCAGGTGCGAACCTGTTCTTTATAATAAATTACATTTTCCTTTATAATTTCCGGTTTTCCTTTCTTCACATCTACAATTGTAACTGCACAGTTTGCCGGAACTCCATTTTTCCAAAATGCCGCCACATCAAAATTTTCTTTGATATTATTTAATAATGCCGTCATCGCAGCACCATGTGTAGTAACCAGAACATTCTTCTGATATAATTCCTTATTTTCACACAGTTCACGTAAAAACTCTCCAGTCCTTTTCATCAACTGAGACACAGTTTCTCCACCATCTAAAGGAACATAATTTTGAGTGTCTACAAAGAATTTATTAAACTCACCACTTTTCGGATCCATCTTTTCACCACCTATGCACATGCCTTCATAGCTGCCGAAACAAATTTCCTGGATTCGTTTATCTTCTTTTATTTTTATATTACGTCCTTCCAAAATCACTTCCGCAGTTTTTTTTGCTCTGCTAAGCGGACTGGAATATGCTGCATCAAATCTGATGTCCTTCAAGCCGTCTGCTGTCTCTTCTGCAAGATGGATTCCATATTCATTTAACGGAATATCAACAGCCCCCTGCACTTTATGCTCTTTATTCCAATCTGTCTCTCCATGTCGTACAATATAAACCAGCATCGTTTTCTCCTCTTTTTCTCTAATATGAGAAATTTTTATCCTTCAGCACAACTTTTTTGATATATTCAAATGTTTCTGCTTCTCCCTTATCTGCCAACATCCGGAGTAATTTTTCCAAAAGGGCTTTTGTATCTTCATGCATCACATATCCATCTGTTCCGCCATGTGTAAAATATTCCAGCGGATCAGAATCTTTGTATGCATCTCCTTTATAGACCTTGCTTGCTGCAATGCGATCCAGTACCATCTCCACCACATAATTTTTTGGCATCTTCATACCGATCAGAGCTTTCTTCCCATCAAGTCCATAATCGATCCAATATTCATAATGATGCTTATTTCTTCCTTTATGGTGAAGCCAGGCTGAAGAATAACCGAGAGTTTCTCTTTCCGCATTATTCGGACTTCTAGTGCCCTGATAATACTTACATCCTACTCTGAATTCTGTCCAGCCGTATTTTGACATATCATGCAATAATCCCTGTCGATATAAGCCTACGCGAAAACACTCTTTCATAACCAATATTTTGTGTTTTGTAATTGTTCGAAAATGTTGCACTGCTTTCAAAATATCTTCCTACTTTCTTTATTTTCCACACAATACTACGATACTTCTCTCATCAAGCCGAACTGCCTTCTGCATTTCTTCCAGTTTTTCATCACACGCTTCTGTTGCTGTATCCATAACTCGATACCATTTTTTTCCTTTCGGCAAGGATGGCAATGCGAATGTATGCTTTAACCAGTGCATATTGTAGGCTATATAACATGTATCCTGCTTTGCTTCATTATCACAATACAATACGCCAAGCTGTCTGCTATAAACAGCTACCGGTGTCTGCCATGCCAGTTCTCCGTGAAATGAAATGTCAGGAAGCCCACATGCGGTCTTATCCATACCTAGCAATGGCATTTCTTTATGAAGAGAAGCATGTTCTTTTCTAAATTGAATCAATGTCCTCACATATTCAAACAATGCTTCATTCATCTTTTTCTTATTCCAGTTCAGCCATGCTGTCTCATTATCCTGACAATATACATTATTGTTCCCCTTCTGGGTATTGCCAAACTCATCTCCTGCAAGCAGGCACGGTGTTCCCTGCGATAACAATAACAACATCATAGCATTACGTATTTGTTTTTTTCGTAATTCTACAATTGCCTTTTTCCTGCTTGGACCTTCTGCTCCGCAGTTCCAGCTATAGTTATAATCTGGTCCATCCTGGTTATTTTCCCCATTTTCTTCATTATGCTTTGCATCATATGATACAAGATCCTGAAGGGTAAAACCTGTCTGGTTCGTCACATAATTATACTTATTATCTTCACTGGAATTGTGTTTGATCGCCCAGATAACATCTGGGATCATCCCTTCATCTCCCTTCAAAAAGCGACGCATCACATTTTGGAATCCGTCGTCTTTTTGGATCAGCTTAATTCCTTTTAAAAGAGGATCCTGCTTCATACTTTCCCACGGGGCATTATATGGATTGAGCACAAACCCATCTATATGATATTCCAGCATATAATATTTCAGACATTCAATTGCCATCTGCGGCAGTATCTCCGGTGTAAATGGCATTTCTATCACCACTTCAATACCTGCTTTATGACATGCTTTCACCATATCCTTCAATTCACGGCACGCATGCCCTGAAGCACTGTAAGACGGCTTTGGAGCAAAATAATATCCCTTTCCATATCCCCAATAATTTGTCTTGTGTCCGACAATCTCTGAAAATTCATAAATCGGCATACACTGAATTTGATTTACGCCAAGAGACTTCAAATATGATATCTTCTCGATCACTCCTAAAAATGTACCTTTGTGTTTTACCTTTGATGAGCTATGTTTTGTAAACCCTCTTATATGTAAACTATATGCTATCACTTCATTCAATGGTAATTTTAAATGATGATCTTGTTCCCAGTCATACGCTGTTTCCGGAACCCGTCCACGGATTTCGTGTTTCTGCGGATTTGGTTTTTCTCCAAAACGTTTTGTTCGCGAAACTTCTCTTACATAAGGATCTACACAAACCTGTTTATCTATTTCAAAATTATATTCCTGTCTGTCTGCACGAAATCCCTCCAGACCAAGAAATCGAACTTCACCAAGTCCTTCTTCTTCCAGCATATCAAATGTTTGTACCGGTTCTACTTTTCCTTTCTGATAGATCAATAAACGACATGTTTTCCCTGCCGGTACTGATACTGCAAAATTTGTATAATTAGGGTACGATGTTGCCCCCAGCGGCTGTGGTGTTCCTTCCACTCTCCTCATTCTGATGTCCTCCTACTGCCAGCCATTTGTTCCATACAGTTCTACATTATCTTTATTAATGATAAATGTTTCTTCCTGTATCTTTTCTTCATAATCTTTATCTTCCAGTATTGCCATAGCTGTTTCTGCAGCATCTTTTCCTATATTAATCGGCGACTGTGCTCCTGTTCCCACAAATGCACTTTCTTCTTTTGCAATTTCTTCCTTTGCTTCCGGACAGCCGTCAGCTCCATAAATATAAATATCCTTACGTCCTGCCTCATTCACCGCCTGAAGTACTCCCAATGCAACTTCATCCGTTCCACACATGACTGCATTGATTTCTGAATATTGTTTCAAAAATTCCTTCATCTGTTCGTATGCTTTTTGTTTTTCTCCATTCACATCTGCTCGATTCAACACTTCAAATCCTGCATTGGAAATGGCCTGTTCAAATCCTGTAATTCGCTCGTTTACAGAATTGATTCCCTTATCTTCAAAAATCAGGATTTTTCCTCCATCCGGGCATTTTTCCTTCAAATCTTTTCCGCACACATATCCTGCATTTTTATTATCTGATCCTATAAATGCATCCGTAAGATCTGAATTTTTCACTTGTGTATCAAGATTGATAACCGGAATGCCTGCTTCTTTCAATGCTTCCAGTGCACTCTCAATCTCTTCCCAGTCTACCGGACATAAAAATACTGCATCTACGCCCATATCAATCATTTCCTGTATCTGCTGATTCTGTTTCGAAGCATCGTTCTCAGCTCCCATAGACACAATTCGAACATCTTCTCCGATAGAGGTCTCTATTGCCTTTTCCAGTGCCTGAAAATACGGATTATTCAAATTAATACAACTATATCCAAGCAGAAGCCCTGCTTCTTCCTCTTCTTGGGCTTCCTCCTGGGCTTCTTTTGCCTTTGCTTCTTCTGTCTCTTTTGTTGTATTATCCTGTGGTGTTCCTGCTGTTTTTTTACAACCTGATAAAAGCAATGTTATCATCATGACCGCCATTAATATCGTAAATATACGTTTCTTCAACTTCAATCTCCTCCTGTAATAATTCAAATTCACTGATTCTATTCTAACTTTTTTTCATAGTTTGTCAATTCGTTTTCATCTTCTTCTTGCGTTTCATCTTTATCTTTGTTAAAGTAAATCTAGATAAATATTGTCAATACTTCAAAAAGGAGACTCTTATGGAACAGAATGAATTGGGTACTGTAACCCTGTATTTAGACAATGATGAAACAATTGAATGTCAGATTTTATGTATATTGGATGTAAATGAACAGCAGTATATTGCACTTCTTCCACCGGATGAAGAAGGCGGCGAAGAAAGCCCTGTATACATCTACCGCTACACACAGGATGCGGACGGAGAACCTGGACTTGAATCCATCGAAGATGATGAAGAATACGACGCAGTCTGTGATGCATATGATGAATGGCTCGATACTATGGAGTACGAGGCACTCGATCTGGATGCACTTGGATTAGACTCCCTCGAATAACTCTTCAACGAAACGGGAAGGACTTATTTCCTTTCCGTTTTTATTTTTCACATAACTAATCTTTAAAACTTCTTTCGCCCTGGTCATTGCAACATAAAACAGTCTTCTTTCTTCTTCCAGCCCATTTTCTTCTAACGCACGTTTATAAGGAATGCACCCTTCATTTGTCTGGATCAGATATACCGTATCAAATTCCAGCCCTTTTGATGCATGCATTGTCATCAAATGAACCCCTCGTTTATTTTCTCCGTTTTTTTGTTCTTTCATTTTTAATGCGGTGCTATATTCTTCTATGTGTGCGAACCATTCCTGTAAAGTCTCATATGGTTTCGCAGCTTCTTCAATCTCAGAAAGTATATCAAACAGATCGCTTTTCTGCATCTGATGCTGTGTTGCATATTCTCTTAAGTATTCATCGTATCCGATTCGTTTTCTCAAATATTGAATTGCTGCATAAGGTGCCATCTTTCCAAGCATCTTAATATCCCATTCCATCTGGTCTATACGATCTATCATCCAGGCTTTATCTTTATAGAATTTCCGTACATCATCATAAAGACTTTTTTCTTTTCCCGAAACACTGTCCCTGCTGATATAACGTTTTGGTCGATTCATGATCTGTAAGAAATCTGCCCTCGTCAATTTACCAAGCGCTATACGAAAATATGCCTGGATATCTTTTGCAATAAAATGCTGATATAAATTTGGCATGTGTTCTTTCATTTGAAAAGGAATCTTACTGTCAATCAACTTTTCCACTAAAGCTCTCGCATCTGTATGTACTCGGTATAACACAGCAATCTGTTCTGCCAAAATACCTTCTGCTATTCTCGATGCAATCTCTCCTACAATGTATCTGCTCTCTTCTTCTGAATCTCTTACTTCCTGTACATGCAGACTCTTTCCTGCTTTCTTCTTCGTCTTAATCGCCTTATCAAAACGTACCTCATTATGCTCGATTACTTTCAACGCATTTTTCACAATATTGGCTGTTGACCGGTAATTAATATCCAGCAAAATCTGTTTTGCATCCGAGTAGTCTTTTTGAAATTGAAACATCAGCTTCGCATCCGCACCCCTGAATCCATAAATGGACTGGTCATCGTCACCTACAACAAAAAGATTATTTTGCGGTGCAGCCAGCATCTTAATCACATCATACTGTACTTGATTGATATCTTGAAATTCATCGATTAATATATACTGAAACTTTTCCTGCCATAGCTTTAACAAATCTGGCCGGCTTATAAACAACTGGTAACACAAAACAAGCATATCATCAAAATCTATTTTTCTTAATTGCTTCCGCTCTTTTTCGTATTCCTGGTAAATATTCCGAAAGATATCCGGTCGACATCTTTTTGATTCATATGTATCTATATGGTTCCGATTGTTTTTCACAACACCAATCTCTGTGATTATATCTTTCAAAAAATCTTCTTCATCCATAATCTCCAGTCCATCCTGATGATTCACAATCTGACGAACCAGTTTATACTTATCTTCTTCCGATAAAATATTTTCCGGTCCGAACCGATACGCCCATTTCAAAATTCCATAATAAATTCCGTGAAACGTACCCATAGTTACCGGAAGTTTTTTTCCTTCCATCCCGGACTGTAATCGCAATTTCATCTCTGTTGCCGCATATTTAGTAAAAGTAATGACCAGAATTTCTTCTGGTCGTACATGTAATTCTTTTATTAAATATTTTATTCGGTTTACAATCGTCATCGTCTTCCCGGAGCCGGGACCTGCCAATACAAGACACGGTCCCTTTCCGTGAAGCACAGCACTTTTCTGTGCCTGACTAAGTGAAGTCCGTCTGGCTTTCTGCGTGCCAGTGACGCCGTTATGAGAAACAGGTATCTGATTCTCTACATGGCTATCTGAACTCATCTTTACCTCTTTCAAATCTTTCTTTTTTTACAAGTGCTATTTGAATTATGACAATTTTTCAATTCCTGATTTCAGACGAATCAGAGATTCTTCTTTTCCAAGGACATCCATAAGCTCTGTAGCTCCTCCAGGTGTATTCTGTTTTCCTGAAATTGCAGTACGGATTGGCCACATTACATAACCTACCTTGTATTCCTTTTCAGCTGCAAATGTTTTCAATGTCTCAAATAGAGCATCATTGCTAAAATCTTCCTGAGCTTCCAGTACAGGAACAACTTCTTTTAATAATTCCAGTGAATTCTCCGGATTTGTTTTCATTTTCTTATGTGTATACAATGCAACATCATATTCCGGAACTTCCTCGAAGAAATCTATCTGATCTTTGATGTCAGGCAGAATCTCAATTCTTGATTTAACAAGTGCTGCTATTTTTCTGAGATCAAACTCTTTTTTGACAACTTCTTTGATATATGGTTCAGCCATCTCATAGAAGCGATCATCATCCATTGCTTTTAGATACTCACCATTCATCCATTTTAATTTCACAGTATCGAAAACTGCCGGAGACTTGCTCATATGTCTGTAGTCAAATGCTTCTACCAGCTCTTCTAAGCTAAAGATCTCACGATTGTCTGTTGGACACCATCCAAGAAGTGCCACATAATTCACAACCGCTTCGGAAATAAATCCCTGGTCGATCAAATCCTCATATGAAGAGTGTCCGCAACGCTTGCTTAACTTCTTATGGTTCTCATCTGTAATCAGAGGACAATGAACGTATATAGGTACTTCCCATCCAAATGCCTCATATAATCTGTTATATTTTGGTGCAGAAGAAAGGTACTCATTTCCTCTTACAACATGTGTGATCTCCATCAAATGGTCATCTACTACATTCGCAAAATTGTATGTTGGATATCCGTCTGATTTAATCAGGATCATATCATCTAATTCTGCGTTTGGCACTGTGATATCACCATAAATCTCGTCATGGAATGTTGTTGTTCCTTCATTTGGTACATTCAAACGGATAACCCATGGTTTTCCTGCTGCCAGGTTTGCTTCTACTTCTTCTTTTGATAAATTCAGACAATGCTTGTCATATACTACAATCTCTGTGCCATTCTCTGATACTGATGTCTTCAAAGACTCTAAACGTTCTTTATCGCAGAAACAATAGTATGCATCTCCCTGCTCAACGAGCTGCTTCGCATATTTTAAATATATTCCCTGTGCGTTACGCTCGCTCTGAACATATGGACCATATCCTTTATCTTTATCCGGACCTTCATCATGTACAAGGCCTGTCTTAGCAAGTGTACGATAAATAATATCAAGTGCTCCCTCTACAAATCTTTCCTGGTCTGTATCTTCTACACGAAGGATAAAATCTCCTCCCTCATGTTTTGCAATCAAATATGCATAAAGTGCTGTACGTAGATTTCCAACATGCATTCTTCCTGTTGGGCTTGGTGCAAATCTTGTTCTTACCTTACTCATTTTTTCATTCTCCACTTCTTGTTTTTTAACATAATTCTATTCAAATATCACTGTTTGTACATTTACAAACAGTGATATTAAAGCCACGCTCTATTATAAAGCAAGTGGGATAAATGTTCAAGTGTTACTGTTCACATCTCACCAATTGTGCTGCCCTGTCATCTTCTATCAAAAGCGTTCCGCAGTCACGAATATCAATCACCGACAATCCTGTCTGTGCAAATGCATTTGCTGCAATTCTTTCTGTCTGTGTCGGAACAATATATCCTCCTGTTCTTCCTGACGGAAATGCTAATAATGTTATTTCTTCTTCATCATATAGTACACCATCAATTGAGGTGTAATTTATATTTTCTTCTTCCACCATAATATCAAATAAATTATCAATCCCTTCAAAGGCACCTGTTTCAATCACCGAGATATTAGATGGTATGTAAATCTCATAAATATCAGTAAAGCCATTTATAAATACATGACTGCGGATTCCGACGCAATTTTCTGATGGGAGCTCCAACACACCACTTGTACAGTCCAGCATTTCTTCATTGATTCCATAAATCATTCCATCTCCATCAATTAAAAATGGCGTTATTGTCTCTGCTATATCTGTCCTGGCATCCTCTTTTTCTTCTGTATCATTTTTCGGAATATTGTTTGATTCGTCCGCGATCGTATCCTGTGACTCGTCTGTGATAACATCTTTTGTTTCATCCACAATCGTATTCTTTGGTGTATCTGTGATAATGTCTTTTGTCCCATCTACGATTATATCCTTTGGTGCATCCACAATACTTGCTTTCGTTTTATCCACAATTGCAACTTTCTCTGCAAGATTGTCTTTCTCTTCCACCATAACAGTTTTGTCTGGCTCGCTTACTATAATCTCTTGCGAGCCTGCTGTAACAATTCTCTCCATTTTACTTACGGCAATCTCATTTCTTGTTTCTTCTTGCTTTTTTGCACTTAAATATTCTTTTGTTCCTACAGCTTTTCTTGAAAATACAGAGCCTGTTAAAATAGCAATACACAATATCCCCACAATTGTGCGTTTTATATTTGGTCTGTAAAATCCGTAAATTTCCAAACATGCTTCCATAGTTATCCCTCACCATTTCTTATTCTATAGATTCGGCAACGTTTTATAGACAAAGCTATTTACATTTTTACCAATTGTGAAAAATTCTATAAAAGAAAAAGGAACGCTGCAATTAAATGCAACATTCCTTTGCTTTTTTCTTCAAATCTTAACAGTCCATTCAAGAAAACTATATTTTGTTCTATATTTTATACATTAATCTCTGCTTTTACACCAAGCACTTCTTTATTTTTCTCCAACAATGGACGAATCACACGATTCAAATATGCATCAACCTGCTCTTTTGCACGTCCTACATATCTTGATGGTTCCATTGTCTTCTGAAGGTCTTCCAATGAAAGATTGAACGCTGAATCTGCTGCAATAAGCTCAAGCAGATTGTTATCCAGACCTTTTTCTTTTACATTTCTTCCTGCTTCCATAGACAATTCACGGATTCTCTCATGTAATTCCTGTCTGTCTCCGCCTGCTTTTACTGCATCCATCATAATATTTTCTGTTGCCATAAACGGAAGCTCTGCCATCAGACGTTTTTCTATTACTTTTGGATATACAACCAGACCGTCAACTACGTTCAGACAGAGATCTAAAATACCATCAATCGCAAGGAATCCTTCTGGTATACTAAGACGTTTGTTTGCAGAATCATCCAATGTTCTCTCGAACCACTGTGTAGCTGAAGTGATTGCCGGATTCAAAGCATCGATCATCACATATCTGGAAAGTGATGCGATGCGCTCACTTCTCATCGGATTTCTCTTATAAGCCATTGCTGAAGAACCAATCTGTGTCTTCTCAAATGGCTCTTCTACCTCTTTCAAATGCTGAAGAAGACGGATATCATTTGAGAATTTGTGTGCACTTGCTGCAATACCTGCAAGTACATTGAGCACTCTTGTATCTACTTTACGTGAGTATGTCTGACCTGATACCGGATAACAAGCTTTAAATCCAAGTTTTTCAGCAATCATTGGATCAATCTTGTCGATTGTCTCCTGATCTCCGTCAAAGAGTTCCAAAAAGCTTGCCTGTGTTCCTGTTGTTCCCTTTGAACCAAGCAATTTCAAACTCTCAAGTACATATTCAAGATCTTCTAAATCCATCTCAAATTCCTGCATCCATAAAGTTGCTCTCTTCCCAACTGTTGTTGGCTGTGCCGGCTGGAAGTGAGTAAATGCAAGTGTAGGCTGTGCTTTATACTCATCGGCAAATTTTGCCAGCTCTGCAATTACATTAACCAATTTTGTACGAACAAGTTTTAAAGCCTCTGCCATTACGATAATATCTGTGTTATCTCCAACATAACATGATGTTGCACCAAGGTGGATGATACCTTTTGCTTTCGGACACTGTACACCATATGCATATACATGTGACATCACATCATGACGTACAACTTTTTCACGTTCTCTTGCAACATCATAATTAATATCCTCTGCATGTGCTTTTAATTCTTCAATCTGCTCATCAGTAATATTGAGTCCTAATTCTTTTTCTGTCTCTGCAAGTGCGATCCATAACTTTCTCCATGTTTTGAATTTCTTGTCCTGAGAAAAAATATACTGCATCTCTTTACTTGCGTAACGCTCTGAAAGCGGACTTGTATAACGGTCTGTTGCCATAATTATATTCTCCTTTGTTGTTATCCTATTAAATTTATTATATAAGATATTAAAAAGTCTCGTCAAGTGCTTCAATCGAATGCATGACTGACATCTTCATTCGGAACCTCGATTGGATATTTTCCTGTGAAACATGCATCACAATATTTTAAATCTCCAACCATATCTTTCAGCTTGTCAATTTCCATATATCCAAGTGAATCAGCTCCGATCATTTCACGAATTTGCTCTGTTGTATGTGAGTGTGCGATCAACTGTTCATTAGATGGAACATCGGTTCCAAAATAGCATGGATATAAAAACGGTGGTGAACTGATTCTTACATGAACCTCTGTTGCTCCGGCCTTCTTTAACATCTTAATAATGTTCGCACAAGTCGTTCCACGTACAATGGAATCATCTACCATTACAATTCTTTTTCCTTTTACTACTTCTTCTATAACATTCAGCTTAATCTTAACACTGGACTCTCTTTCACTCTGTGTTGGTTTGATAAATGTACGGCCCACATAACTATTTTTATGAAATGCCATTCCATACGGAATACCTGACGCTTCAGAATATCCTTTTGCTGCCACCAGACCGGAATCCGGAACACCTACTACAAGGTCTGCCTCAACCGGGTATGATTCTGCCAATGCCTTTCCTGCTGTGATTCTTGCATGATATACATTCACATTGTCAATTGTACTGTCTGTTCTTGCAAAATAAATATATTCAAAAATACATCTTGCCTGCTCTTCCTCTGGAATTGCCATGCTCATATCTGAAGAGATATCATTTTTTGTTATAGTAACAATCTCTCCTGGTTTTACATCACGAACAAATTCTGCACCAACTGCAGAGATTGCACAACTTTCAGATGCCAGCAGATAAGTATTATCTCTTTTTCCTATGCACAATGGTTTAAATCCCCAAGGATCGCGTGCTCCGATCATTTTTCTCGGACTGCTGATAACAAGTGCATACGCACCTTTAATCTTCTTCATTGCATTTCTCACTGCGATTTCTGCAGTAGGTGTATTCAAACGTTCTCTTGCAATATGATATGCAATTACTTCCGAATCAATTGTCGTCTGGAAAATTGCACCAGTATACTCCAGTTCTTTTCTCAGTTCAACTGCATTTGTCAAGTTACCATTATGTGCTATTGCGAGTGTTCCTTTTACATAATTAATAACCAATGGCTGTGCATTCTCAACACGTGTCGCACCTGCTGTAGAGTATCGAACATGTCCTACTCCCAGATTTCCTTTTAACTTTGTCAAAGACTCGCGGTCAAACACATCATTGACATGTCCCAATCCTTTTTTGGAAAGGACTTTTCTCTTTCCATATGTATCGGTCACTGCGATTCCGCAGCTTTCCTGTCCACGATGCTGCAATGCAAACAGTCCATAATAAACTGTAGAAGCGACATCGCCGCCATCCATATCGTAAGCACCAAAGACACCACACTCTTCACCCAATCCTGTTGTTACTTCTTCAAATTCGCTCATGAATGAAACTCCTTCATCTATTTTTATCCTGTTTTTGCCGAATAACCTGCACGATGATTATAATACAAGGCAGGTTGAAAATCAACATTTCTCCCCGCCTTGTCCGTCTTCGCAGTCATTATTTATTTCAAATTTTATATATAAGTCTTCCTAATAATATTAGTTATTTTTTTACATTTTCTGTCAGACATATGCTATTCTTCTGCCAGTTTTCCCAAAAACTCTTTCATTCTGGCATTATCTGATGCAAATACTTCTTCCGGAGTTCCTTCCTCTGCAATTACACCTTTATCCATAAAAATGATCTTATCCGCAACTTTTCGGGCAAAATTCATTTCATGTGTAACAATAACCATGGTCATATGCTCTGACGCCAGACTTTTGATAACTTTCAAAATCTCACCGGTAAGTTCCGGATCCAATGCAGATGTTGGTTCATCAAAAAACAACATCTTCGGTTTCATTGCCAGAGCTCTTGCAATTGATACACGTTGCTGTTGTCCGCCGGATAACTGATATGGATATGCATCTGCTTTATCCTCCAGTCCCATCTTTTTCAGCAGCTCTTTTGCTTCCTTATATACTTCCTCTTTCTTTCTCTTCTGTACTTTAATCGGCGCATCTGTTATATTTTTCATTACAGAAAAATGCGGAAATAAATTAAAATTCTGGAATACCAGTCCAAAACAGGACTGTATCTCTTTTCTTTCTTCTTTCTTTGGAAATACTGGTTTTCCATTTTCTATCCAGGCTGCTTTTTTCCCCAGATACAGAATTTCACCATCACTTATTGTCTCTAACATTGTCGCACAGCGGAGCAATGTTGATTTTCCAGAACCTGATGGCCCAATAATAGCAAGTATTTCTCCTTGTTCAACGGATAAGGATATATCTTTAATAACCTGAACTCCGTCGAAATCTTTTTTTATATGATTCATTTCTAAAAGCTTCATACTGCCGTCTCCTATCGATAGTAATTCAATTTCTTTTCGAGCAGCTCCATCACACCTGCAACCGCATAGTTAAATATGTAATAAAAAACACCCGCTATAAAGAACGGCAAAACCGTTGTCTGAGCCGCTGCAATCTGCTTTGCTACTGCAAACATTTCAATATAAGATAATGAATATACAAGCGATGTATCTTTTACCAGTGTAATTACTTCATTTGTCACCGATGGCAATACAATTTTTATCACCTGTGGCAACACAATTTTACAGAATGTCTGCTGTTTAGAATATCCCAATAAAGCTGCCGCCTCATACTGTCCTTTTGGGATTGATTCAATTCCCGAACGATAAATTTCTGCAAAATATGCTGCATAATTTAAAGAACAGCCCAATAAGATTGCCGTTAATTTGTATCCGCCTATGTTCATCCCCCACAAATAATATGGTCCGAAATACCATACCAGAAGCTGAAGCATCAACGGTGTTCCCCTCATAATAGAAATGTATACTTTAACCAGCCAGCTAACCGGTTTTAATTTGCTTACCCTGCCGAAATATACAACCATTCCAAGCGGCAGTGAAAATACTAATGTTAAAATAAATATTAAAAATGTCTGTCCAAACCCTGCGCCAAGCTGACGCAGCATTACTTCAAAACTCATATTGCCTCCTCTCATGTAAAAAGCTTCCCCATTGCTTTTTTACATTTATATGCTAACGAAACTATGCCCCTCTGAATCTCTTCAGAGGGGTATAGTCATCCTGCACCATTCATCTTGTCCTATTATTTTAATGTTACCATATCGGCAATTTCATATTTCTCAGCCAGTTTTTCAACTGTACCATCTTCTGCCAGTTTCTTTAAATCTGCATTCACTTTGTCGCAAAGCTCTGTATTTCCTTTTTTGAATCCAATCGCATACTGCTCTGTATTCAAAGTTTCATCCAAGATTTTATATCCGTCTCCTCTGGAATTAATCTGATATTTTGCAACACCGATATCAATCGCGAGTGCATCCAGTGCTCCTGCCTGAAGCTCTGTAAATGCTGTATTATAATCAGCAAACTCATTAAGCGAACCAAATGTATCTGCCAGTGCTTTCTGACCCCCCTCTTCTTCGCTATTCAAAAGATCGAGTGCTGCTGAAGCTGCCTGCACACCTACTGTCTTTCCTGCAAGATCTGAAAGTTTTTCAATTCCTGAATTTTCAGCAACTACGATTACCTGGCTGTTATCTACATATGGTGTAGAGAATGTGTACTCATCTTCTCTTCCATTCATTGTAAATCCATTCCAGATGCAATCAATAGAACCGGAATTTAATTCCATATCTTTTGAATCCCAGTTGATTGGTTTTTTTACAAGTGTCCAGCCTTCCAGATCACATACTGCCTGTGCAAGTTCCAAGTCAAAGCCTGTATATTCTCCATCATCATCCATGTATCCGTATGGTGGATATTCTGCATCAAATCCTACTGTAAAAGTATCTCCTCCATTTGACACTGAATCTTTCGAGCTTTCTGTTTTTGTATCTGTAGATGAAGAATCTTTACTACCTCCGCATCCCACTGCCATTGTTGATACTGTCAACGCTGCAATCAATGCTACTGCCAATTTCTTTTTCATTGTATCACCCTCCTGCGTCGGTGGTTTGCGTCACTCTTTTAGCAATTGACTGCTTTACCACACTAAATCACCTAGGCAGTGTAACACATTTTAAGATACTTGTCAATTATTGACCACATATAACTTACATATTGCTCCTACGATATTTTCGTTTCCACTCATCAATTTGTATTTCGTTATTCTCTGACAATGATTTTGCTTTTACATCTTCTACTTCCTGGCGCATCTGTGCATTCACTTCCACATAATCCGCGTGTTTTGTAAGTAAAATATGATATTCTTCCATTGACATATATTTGTAAGATGCATAAAGATATGGCTTTAAATATTTTTTATCTTCACAAATTTTATACGCATGATCATACATTTTAGCAGCTTCCTGATATAAGAACAATTTTCCGTATGCTGCACCCAATCCTGCATAGATTTGTCCATAAAACTTATCCTCTACGCTTTCGTCACGCTCTTCATTTAATATTTCCTGATAAACAAGGATTGCCTCTTCAATTTCTCCGCTTTCCAGCAGGTTGTCTCCTTTGAATTTCTGGCGCTCAATGTCCTTCTGATTTTTCAGACGTTCCAGTACGTTTTGAATTCGGATCATCTGTGCTTCACGATAAATCTTTGATTCCTTCAATATCGTAAGTACAAATTTTTCTACTGAACCATGCATCTGCATCATCTCACGCAATTGCTCTGACAAATCAGAAAGTCCTAATTCTTCGTCCAGCCAATTACACAATTGCTCGTTCATAATGGTGTAATCTATCAGATAAAGATTATTACACAGATAATAGCACAGTTCTTCTATTGTATATATTTTGCAGTGGATCCTGGAAATCTCATAAGGATGTGCTGCATGCTGCTCATGACATAGAACTAAATTTCCCATCATTGCCTCCTAAATGAATAATCTTCTCTTTCTGAAAATCTGTCGCCGGATAAAATTCTCCGAATCCCATATCACGCACAATGATCTTACATGTCTTTTCATCCATAAACAGTGTTTCAATCATCAGGCGCATCGCATACTCAGAGCGTCTCGGAAATTTATCCATCGGGATTACTTCTGTTCGTACTGTTCCTTGAACAAGTGACTCAATATGTAATTCGATATCCTCTACCTTTTCCAATAAAACTTCCCACTGATTATTTGACTCGTACCACTGTGCTCCCCAAGATACGATCGGATACCACATCTCCTGACCATTCACCCTGAGATTAAGTGTGATCTGATCTGTCAGCTTGCCATCCGACAAATAAACAGGATCTTCTACCTGCATATACATCTTTCTATAAGATGTAAAGCAAGCACCTTTACTATATAGATTATTTCCTATAAAAGCTCTTCGTCCGTTGCAAAGCAGACGTAAAGCATTCGGATACCAGTTATTCTCAAAACCTTCACCGGTCAAAAACACAGATGAGACAATTCTCTTATCAAATACCCCTTCTATGAACTTACAGAACATAGAATCTGCTTCTCTGGCTTTGTCTTCATTTAAAACCGGATATACTGCCGCCAATTCTTTCATATGTGCACTTGCGACCTCGTCAACAGTCACAAATGTAGTTTTCCCACCGCCAAGTCCAGGTTTTAATCTTCTAAGCATATAGGCCTTTATTTCATTACGATCACAGCAAAACAGTGCTGCTTCATACTGCCATAATTCTTTCGGCTGATAAAACAGGTAATTACAAAAACTTTCTTTATAATCCTGAATAAAAATATGCTGTTTATCAATATTCATACGGACAGCAATTCCTCTTAATAGCTTTGCCAGTTCTTCCGTCAACTCCGGCACTGTGAAGACAATCCCATCAATTTTAGGGAATGTCTGCAAAGACATCTGAATGAATTTTGATAAGAGCCATACCGCATCATAAGTATCCTCTCCAAATTCAACCTTTTCTCCGGCCAGACTTCTCTCCAACAGCCTTGTCACAGTAAAACCTTCACTGATCGACACCAGTCTTTTAGCCTCTTTCCCATAAGCCCAGGTATCTCTAAGTTTTCCAATGATCAGCGGAATCTGATAATTATCAGATTCTGACTCCAACGTCTCCGGTTCAAGCTGCTGATCATTATAGAAACTGATCTGGCAGGTTTTTTCATTTATTTCGTATCCTATTATATTTCCCTGCATCATGCAGATAAGCCTCCTTAATTTTCTCCAAATATATGAGCAGCGACAGCATCTTCTATCTCATATTCTTTCATCTTTGCTTCTTGTTCTTCTCCATCTAAAAGCAGAATATCATTGATTCTTCCATAACGTCCCCGTTCGCCTTGCTCTACTTTTTTTGTACACTCTGCTTTTTCACTTCGATATACATTACCATCTATTATTTCTTTAAAATAATATTTCAATTTTTCATTGGCAAACAGGACAAATTTTTTAACATATAAATTTTCATACATTGGTGTTAATACTTCTGTTGAATAATCCACATTTTCAGAATCACCTTTCTGCAACTGATAATACAACATGACTCTGCTGCCCTTCTGCCCTTTGTATTCAATCAGTGTCTTATCCCACAGCTGCTGTTCAATCAGCCATTCTTTCTCATACTTCATAAAGAATGGGAAATATATCTGTTTTCCGCATAAATCCTGCATAAACTTTTTCAATGTTTTTCTCATTGAAGAATCATATTCTTTCTGTGCATAATATTTCAGCACCGCAATCTTACAGATATCAATCGTCTCTTCACCTTTTTCAAATTCTTTGCAGATAATATCAATCACGCTCTTACTGATTTTTCTATTTTCTACTACATACGCTCTCGACATATATGCCAGATAAGCCTGCTGCAATCCAATATATGCACCTTCTGCATAATATTCCTCAAAAATAGCAGCCTCGCCAAATAAGGATTCTGAAAAAAGCATCTGTGTCAGGATTCGTTCTCCGAGTTTATGAGTATGCACCTCATATTCCTTTGCTTCTCTCCAGAGTTCTTTCATCTCGATCGTAGCTCCACAATAATAATTTGCCAGATATGTCAGGATTACTTTATCATACTGTCCTCTTTTAAACAGTCTGAAACATACATATGTAAGGAAATCATCACATGCATAATTATTTTCACGGATTGTTTTACTGCTAAGAGCCAGCATCTCACTGTCTTCGTATTTTTCCACACCATTTTGCTGTACGATTTCTAAGGTCAATTCAGGAACAGTTTCTTCTTCCTGATTTATTTTTAAACTATTCAAATAGCGCTTACAAACATCCATGTAATGAAGTTCATAGAACATACGCTTGCTGTCATATGGAATAGAATCTGTATAATGTCTTCCATCTTTGCTCTCCCACACAAGGCGGTCTGATTTTGCATACAGGCAGATCAGTGTTCCCTGCTCTGAATATGGTACTCTCTGTGTAATCTTTCCATCTTCTGCAATGACATAAATAAATTTTATGTTATGTACCTTTGTTTTCACCTCATAAGAATAGCAAATATCATATAATGCCTTCACACGTTCCGGATTCAGTTCTTTTTCTGAAATAAATCTTTTATATATTGTTCTTAAATGCGCATTAATATGTCTGCGTTCCAACTGTCTCCATGCAAATGATTCCATCTCTTCACGATAATGTGCATAAATTTCGCTGCTCTCATCTTCATAAGTAATAACATTGGCATACAAAAATGCACATTTATTGTAATCAAGCATATTGCCATGTAAAAAATATAAATATACAGATCGTGGCAATGGCTTCTGAAACATATCTACATCCACTGATTCCATATAAAATTCGTAAAGCTGTGCGATTTTTAATTCCTCTTCAACAGCCTTTTCATACCACTCAAAATACTCTTTTCCTACACAGTTTCCTTTTATCAAAAGGGTACAGATAGAAGTCAGTATCATACTTTCCGGATATGCTTTATAGCACAGCACCAATGTCTGGAACAAATGTTTATCATATGCTTTCGACTGACTTGCCAGATTAGCTGTATAAAGTGCAAGCTCCTTTGTCATCAATCCATATTTTGCCGCAAATAAAAGAACTCGAATTTCAAACATGCCTAGTTTTTTCAAGCTTGTACTCTTTTCACGATAACAACGAAATACCTCCAGATAAAAAATAAGGCTGTTTGTCTTTTCTGTATTAAATAATTTTTCTAAAATACGAAGCTTCTCACTGAGGATTTTATATTCTGAATCTACATTGATCAGCATACATAAAATGCGCCAGCTGTCTGGATGCTTCATATACGATTTTGCAAGCTCTTCCGCTACTCTTCTCTGTCCAATCGTGTCATTACTTAAAAATGTAGTCAAATATAAATAATACGAGCTAAGTTCCACATTCTTACCAATTGCAAATCGGTTATAATTGTATGATTCAAGCAGCGTTCTTGCCTGCTCCTTCTTTCCACCGATAATACAAATATGTGCCTGTAAAAGCAGATACCATTCATTATTCTCATCCATCTTACGCAGACGCTCTGCCTTATGGATAGAATCCGCCGTCCATTCTTCCAGCTCTTTCTTGCCTGATTCATATACAAGATAATCTTTCAGAATACTCAAATACTCTCTTGTCTCATCTCTCTTGTCTTCATCTCTGCATATATCTTTTTCAACAATGATTTCATATGACAATGTTTCATATGGCGTTTCAAGAATAATCTTGCCAAAGTTACTGCCTTTATGTAAACGTTCTGCACTGATAAAATACTCTACTCTATAAGAATTTCCTAAAAATTCTTCTGTCGATATCTTTGTATGTTCTACATATAAAAAGTCACCCTCTGTACGGACATCAATATCTAAATGTCCCCAAGTATTCTTTTTCAATGTAAACTTTTCTTTTCTTGCCTCCTTCATAGAGGTAAAAGCTCGACTCTCTTCTTCCAGCGTCAGATAAATTTTTTCTTTTTGTTTACAGCCAACTAAAAATTCTTCCAGTGCCTGCTGATCCAATTCCCACTTACGCATATTGTCATAAAGTGCCTGGATTCTTTTATCTTCGTATTTTAAAATTTCATAAAAATCTCTGGAACGGAATAATTTTTCCGCTTCTGCCGGATCACGATAAGTTAATTTTTTAAAGTCTTCTAAGCTCTGGACTTTTCCATAAGAAGTCATCACAAACGGCTTCTCAATCACTGCTGTAAAAGCAATATCATATTCTCCGCCATTACATACGATAGTAAACTTTCCATGTTCGACATGCCCAGGCACCAATCCGGTCCCATCATATGTATAGGATATGTTTACAGGATTCCCGTCAAACCCCTGTTCCTCACAATGTACACGAAAAGAAGACGGGTATACCAATCCTCGGATTGTCCCCTCTCCCTGGTTCTGCAATGAAAAACTGCCTTTATATATTTCGCCTTCTCCGACACGCATAATAATCCTTGTTTCCGGGAAAATAATGTCAGGCTGTGGGACATGAAAATCCCCTTTTGAAAGTCTTTTTATTTTATTTTTCAACTTCGTCACCTACTTATATTCTTTTACGCACACGACGCTACTATGAATTATAACATCATCCCTTTCATTCTTGCAATGGTGTATAAAAATATTTTCGAATTAAACTGTATACATGCATACAGTTTAATTTTTCATCATTTTTTCACTTTGTTTTTAGTGAATCCTTTGCAAATAAGTGTTATAATGGAAAAATACAAAGGAGGAATGCATTATGAAATTAGTAATTACAATGAGTCGACGTTTCGGAACCGGTGCAAGCGTCATTGCAAATGAACTGTCAAAGCGCCTGGATATTCCGGTATATGACAAAGCATATATTGAACAGAAATTAGGAGAACATGAATATGAAACAGAGGCTGATGCAATTCGTAAACTTGCCGAGAAACCTTGTATCATACTTGGTCGATGTGCCTCCGATATTTTAAAAGACCGCATGAATGTTTTAAATATTTATGTTTGTGCTGCTAAAGAAGATCGTATTCATCGAATCATGAAACTAGAGAATCTTTCTTATGATGCTGCCAAAGAAAGGGTCGAAAAGACAGACGAACAGCGTGCCGCCTATTATTATGAACATACCGGTAAAACATGGGGCGATGTCAATGACTACCACATGATTCTTGACACAAGTGAGTTAGGTGTTGAGCACTGTGCCGATATCCTTATGCAGTATTTTGAAAAGCTGGAATACATTTAGTATCTCATATCAAGCGAGTTACATTTTGCACAAGCATTATTCACTTTGCCTGATTTACATAAAAAGAGGATGAAAGCTATTTTTTGCTTTCATCCTCTTTTTAATTTTCTTATCTACTCTGCACTCTCTTCTGCATTACTTGATGTATCTTTTACTGTCACACCCTGTTTCTGGAAATCTACTTTCTTCCATACACGTTTATTCAGATCGATATTTGTTTTCTTTCTCCACTTTTTCAAAAAAGCATCATATTGATCTTGCTTTCTCTCTTCTACAATTGACTGCTTCTTTGCGTCTGTTGCAGTACGATCCAGAAAGCTTGTCACTTTTGCAACATATATACCGGAATCCGTCTCAATCGCATCTGTTACGTCGCCTTCTGCTGTAAGAGCATCTGCTGCCTTCACTAAATCTGCATTCGGAGAAGTAGATTCTGAATCAAATGTAGCAGTCTGTACTTCCATGCCAGCTTCATTCGCTACGGCATCAATATCCTTTGTATCACTATTCTTCAACTTTTCCGCAAAATCTGTTGCCTTTTGTTTCGCTTCTGTCTTTTCTATCTCACTCATTGTCGATGTCGAATCGTTCTCATCCTTTGTATAACTATAAAATACATATTTCATAGATTTCTGAGCCGCCTCATCATCTGATACCTCTGTATCCACATCCGCTGTCATCACATCTTCCATCTTACTCTGAATTGTTAAAAGCTCCAGAACTTTCTTGACATACTTATTATAGCCTGAGACAGCCTCTTTGTCTTCAAGTGCATTATTCTCATCAAATTCCTCTGCCGCCTTATCAATCGCTTTCTTTTCATCCTCGCTAAGTGCTACATCATACTCTGAAGCATGCTGCTCCAAAATATACATATTCTCTAATGACTTGATCATATTGCTTTTAACTGACTGCTCATATGTCTTACCATCAGTTTCCTTTGCCCACAGCTCTTCACCTGTCGTTCCCATCATACCTGCATAATAAGTTTCATACTGCGCCTGCTGCATTCTCGCATAGAAATTTGCCACCCCTAATTTTATTTCACTTTCTCCTACTGTTGCAACAACGTCATCATTATTCATAGAGCCGCATCCTGTCAGACCAGTGACAGCTAACATACCTGCCAGTCCCAGAGCAGTCACTCTTTTTTTCCACTGATTCATATTTTCTGTCCGTTCTCCCTTCATATTCTCTGCATTCTAAAAAGAAGCTTTCTTCACTTCCACCACGCTCAAGCTGAGCCCGTCAACTTAAATCATTATAATCTGTTTTTATATTTCTAACAAGGTTTTTATATCATTTAACAGCTTTTTCACAAGTTCAAGAACATCTTCGCTTTTTTCCTTTTTATTCTTTCCCTTTTTCTGGTAGAGAAAATATGGCGTTGCCTCTGCCTTTAACACCAAATTTCCATGATATGCTTCCAACAAACCTGGTATCTTTTTTGGATCCACCTTTGCTTTTTCATACATTACAATCTTAATTGTATCAGTTTTCTGTTCTACTGCTGTCACATAAACAGAATGTGCGAATGCTTTAAGTAGCGCAATATGCAATAACTGCTGCACCTTTCTCGGGACATCCCCAAAACGGTCAATCAGCTCTTCAAGCATATCATCCATCTCTTCTTCATTTTCAATACTTGCGATTCGTTTGTAAATATCCAGCTTCTGAAATTCATTTGAAATGTAACTATCCGGAATATAAGCATCCACATTCAGATCTATCGTTGTGTTGAAAATATCTTCATCCATCTCGCCTTTTTCCTGCTTGACCGCTTCATTAAGCATCTTACAATACAAATCGTATCCAACTGCTTCCATATGTCCATGTTGTTCTGCGCCAAGCAGGTTTCCTGCACCACGGATTTCAAGATCACGCATTGCAATTTTAAATCCTGAACCAAGTTCTGTAAATTCCCGGATTGCTGCCAATCGCTTTTCTGCCACTTCTTTTAACAATTTATCTCTTCTATATAATAAAAATGCATATGCCATTCGATTGGATCTTCCAACTCTTCCTCTCAGCTGATACAACTGAGATAGTCCAAGTCTGTCAGCATCATGGATGATCATGGTATTCGCATTTGAAATATCCAGACCTGTCTCTATGATTGTTGTTGAAATCAACACATCAATCTCACCATTGATAAAATCATACATAATATCTTCTAATTGACGTTCATTCATTTGACCATGTGCAAACATTACATTCGCATCCGGAACTAATTTTTGTACCTTATCTGCTACATCCGCAATATCACTGACACGATTATATACATAATATACTTGTCCATTTCTGGCAAGCTCGCGTTCGATGGCTTCTCTTACCATCTCATCATTATATTCCATTACGTAAGTCTGAATCGGCATACGATCCATCGGAGCCTCTTCTAATACACTCATATCACGTATTCCTATCAAACTCATATGAAGCGTCCTCGGAATCGGTGTGGCTGTTAAAGTCAATACATCAATATTTTCACGCAATTTCTTTATTTTTTCTTTGTGCGTCACTCCAAATCGCTGTTCTTCGTCTATGATCAAAAGCCCTAAATCTTTATATTGTACATCCTTTGACAACACACGATGTGTTCCGATCACAATATCTACCAGTCCTTTTTTCAAATCTTCTATTGTTTTTTTCTGTTCTGTACTGGTTCGGAACCTACATAATAAATCAACACGTACCGGAAATTCTTTCATACGCTGTACAAAATTATTATAATGCTGCTGTGCCAGTATTGTTGTAGGCACAAGATATACCACCTGTTTTCCTTCCTGAACTGCTTTGAATGCCGCGCGTATAGCAATCTCTGTTTTGCCAAATCCGACATCCCCACAGATCAACCGGTCCATGATTTTATGACTCTCCATATCATGTTTTGTATCTTCTATCGCCTGCAGCTGGTCTTCAGTCTCTTCAAATGGAAACATTTCTTCAAATTCTTTCTGCCATACCGTATCCGGTTCGTAGACATATCCATCTGCCCTCTGACGTGCTGCGTACAATTCCACCAGATCTTTCGCTACCAGCTTCACTGCACTTCGAACCTGGCTTTTTGTTTTCTGCCACTGCGCTGTTCCGAGTTTATTTAATTTAGGTTTTTTTGCATCTGAACCGGCGTACTTCTGAATCATATCCAGCTGCGTTGCGAGAATATACAGTGCACTGTCTCCCGCATAGCGAATCTTCATATAGTCCTTCGTTACTTTATCAACTTGTATCTTCTCGATTCCTTCGTATACACCAAGACCATGATTTTCATGAACAACATAATCACCCACTTTTAATTCTGTAAAATCCCGAATTTTCTGTCCTTCATAACTATGTTTTTTCTTGCGTTTTTTCTTTTTTCTGCCAAAAATATCGCTTTCTGAAATAACCACAAACTTTAACATCGGATATTCATATCCTTCCGTTACATGTCCGTAAGTCACAAGTATCTCGCCCGGCTGCACCTCTTTTTCCAATGTTTCACTATAATAACTGCTTAGCTCATAATCCCGAAGATCTTCTGCCAGTCTTCGCGCTCTCGTTCTTGAACCTGATAACAAAATCACTCGGTAGCCATTTCGTTTTAATCGTTTTAGATCAAGTGTCAGCATTTCAAAACTATTATTATATGGATTGACCCCTTTTGTCTGGAGCGAATATGTCCGTCTCACATGAAATGTGCCACACTTTGATTCTAACGTAGTAAATGCAACAGATGAATACTGATTCATCTTCTCAATTATCTCTTCTACCGCAAATACCAAAAGTTCATCCGCAGACTCCTCCATACCTGCTTCTTGTCGGTTTTCTCTGCTTTTTTGATATTCTGATTCTATCTCTTTTGCCTGTTCCAGAAGCCGGATTGGCTCATCTAATAACAACAGACTTTCTTTTCTGTTAAAATACTCCAAAAAAGAAACGCTTTTTGTCTCATCCGTTATCAATTCTCCTGTCGGATAAATCGTTACCTTTTCTAAATTTTCAATTGAGCGCTGACTTTCTGCATCAAATGTCCGAATAGAGTCAATCTCATCTCCCCACAGTTCAATTCTTACCGGCAATTCATCTGTCAATGGAAATACATCCAAAATTCCGCCACGGACAGCAAACTGCCCCGGACTTTCAATCTGCGTTTCCCTCTCATATCCCATTTTCACAAGTTGTTCCTGCACCTTACCAAACTCAAGAACATCCCCGGATAACAATGTAAGTTTTTGTGTTTCTATCTCTTTTGGCCCGATCACCCCATCAAGAAATGCATCCATCGTTGTGATTACAGTAATTGATGCACTCTTGTCACATTCCAGTATTGCCCTGATAACTTCCATTCGCTGGCTCTGCAAATATTTTCCTTTGATGTCTGCATGATAAAACAACAAATCACGGGCCGGATAATAATATGTGTTTTCATCAAGAAATTTATATTCTTCATACGCCTGTTTAGCTTTTTCCTCATTTGAAAATACAACAAGATTATATTTCACGCCTTTACTGAGCGCATACATCAAATGTGTTTTCTGAGAATTTACACATCCCGTAATCTGTATAGTACCGGATTCTCTATTTCTATTTTTTATAATTTCTTCATAATCCGCCAGTTCCTTTAGCGGTGACAACAATGCATTCACGTTTACTCTTCCTTCTTTTTCCGATTATATTCATTCATTGCAGCAGAAATATCACCTTCCAGAATCATTTCAACTGCATGTATCGCATGAGCATAGCCTTCGTCCATGAGCACCTGCTCTTCTTTTGAAAAATGTCCAAGCACATAATCTGCCAGATCATATTTTGATGGTTTTTCTCCAACTCCGACTTTTACTCTTGGAAATACCTGTCCACCAAGATGCGCAATAATATTCTTAATCCCGTTATGTCCTCCTGCACTTCCCTTGGCACGAATACGGATCTGTCCGTTATCCAGACTGATATCATCGTAAATCACGATTAATTCTTGTTCTTCATCTACCTTATAGTAATCCAGCAAACTTCTCACACTCTCACCACTAAGATTCATAAAAGTCTGTGGTTTCGCAAGGATTACTTTCTGACCTTCTATGATTCCTTTTCCAATCAGTGCACGGTGTTTTTTTGTATCTACGGAAATATTATATTTATCAGAAATTCGGTCTATAACTTCAAATCCTGCATTATGTCTTGTTCCTTCATATTCTTTTGATGGATTTCCTAATCCTACTATAATAAACATCCTATTAACTCACCTTTCATTCTATTCTTTCACATTCCTATTCTATCCGAAAACCTCTGACTTGTCATCTGCATCTTTCAATATTACCTTTTTCATGCTTCGTAAGGCATTAACATATTTTCTTCTTTTCTTTCATACAATAATAAAAAATGCATTGGAGGTTTACTTTACATGGGGTCTAAAACCAAAATCGTAGTTCTTCACATGAAGGAAATCATATATACACTTATCTTTGCAGCCTTAGGAATACTTTTAATCATTTTACTGGTCATAATGTTTCGCTTTGAACATTCTTCCGCACCTACAGCCTCAGCCAGACTCTATACTCCCGGCATTTATACATCTTCACTCACTTTAAATAACACAAATCTGGAAGTAGAAGTAACCGTAGATGAATCACAGATTAAAGCGATCCGACTATCAAATCTGGATGAAAGTACAGCCACCATGTTTCCTCTGTTGCAACCGGCTATTGAAAATATAGCAGATCAGATTTGTAAAACCCAATCAACCGACAATATCTCTCTTTCCTCTGAAACACCATATACCTCGCAAATCCTCCTGGATGCAATTAATGAAGCCATTGAAAAAGCCGCAGTCCATTAGGCTGCAGCTTTTTTTTGCGGTTCTTTCTATTCATTTTTTCATATAAAATATTTCAAAACTTAGTCTGAATGGTTCTACTACACTAACCTTCTACAATCAAATACTGACCGTTTGGTAATGGAAATACTTCCGAAGCCTCTTCTAATTCATCCATGCTCATAGTTTCTACATCTGCTCCGTTCTCTTCGAAGTACTCTTTTACCTCATCGAGCGAATCCACGACTACTGCCATACAATCTTCTAAAAAAGCTTCTGCCTCTTCCATTGATCCCGCAACTGGCTCATCAAATAACTGAGACTGATTTTCTAAGAAAGTTAATAAGCACTCTTCACTGTATTCGTTCATATTTCAAACCTCCCTAATCCTCTATCATGTTCATGATTTCTTCTGGCGAATTCACAATCAATTCCGGTCCGGCATCTTCTAAAACCTCTTTACCGCGAAATCCCCATGTCACTCCTACGGTATGCATCTGTGCATTCTTACCTGTAGCTACATCCACTTCTGAATCACCAATATATAGTGTCTCTTCAGGCGTTGCTCCTAATTTCTCTGCGATCTGAAGTACAGCCGTAGGATCTGGTTTTCTCGGAACTGTGTCTATCTGCCCTTGAATCCATTGAAATGTCTCTTTGCCAAAAATAGTCTCCACAACATGAACCGCCTGCTTATGTGGCTTATTTGACAAAACTGCAAGTTTCAATCCTCGATTCTTCATCGACTCCAGCATCTCTGTGATCCCTTCATAAGGTACTACATGATATGTGCAATTTGCATCAAATATACGTCCATATATCTGCATTGCTTCTTCAATTCTGTCAAGGTTCTCTGTACCTGAACTGCCCAGTGCTTTTTCTATCAGCACTCTTGCTCCATTCCCAACAAATATTCGACACTGTTCTTCTGAAATCTGCGGGAGCTTCATCTCTTTTAATGTCTCGTTTGTCGAATACACAAGAGAGTCTAATGTGTTTGTCAATGTTCCATCCAAATCAAATATGCATGCTTTATACATGGTTACTTCATACCCTTTCCTGTAGTCTACGATTATCATAGTATGAAGTCTCAAAAATTTCAATATCTAACTCTACTTTTTTTCTATCTTTTATTTTCCCGTCAAATATTGCCGCATTATAAGCAACGCATTTTTCTCCAATCTGCTTACTTGCGCCTGTGAAATTTGAATCTCCTGCGCCACTTCTATCTGTGTTTTTCCTTCAAAAAACCGCATCTGTATAATATGACGTTCCCTGTCTCCCAACCGATTCATCGCCGCTTCCAAAGACAATTCTTCTACCCAGTTTTCTTCTTTATTCTTTTTATCGCTCACCTGATCCATAACATACAGCGTATCACCTCCATCGCTATAAATCGGCTCATACAAACTCATCGGACTTTGAATTGCATCCATTGCAAACACGATATCTTCTTTTGAAATACCAATTTCCTGTGCAATTTCCTCTACTGTCGGTTCTTTCATATTCATTTTCACATATGCTTCTTTTGCATAAATTGCTCTGTATGCCGTATCCCTAAGTGAACGACTCACCCTGATTGAATTATTATCTCTCAAATAACGTCTGACTTCTCCAATGATCATCGGAACCGCATATGTCGAAAATTTCACCAGGCGATCCGGTTCAAAATTATCCACAGCCTTCATCAACCCCACGCATCCAACTTGAAACAGATCATCAGCATTTTCATTGCTTGACGAAAATCGCTTGATCACACTTAAAACCAATCTGAGATTTCCCTTTATATATTCTTCTCTGGCGTCCCTGTCTCCTTGTTTGATACGAACAAACAAAGCTTCCTTCTCCTGTTCAGACAGGAGAGGAAGCTTCGCTGTATTTACACCACATATTTCAACTTTATTTAGAGCCATAGTTTGAATCCTCCTACAAGATTTCAAAAATTTAAATCTAGTAAAATTTTTCTCACATTGTCTCCTTGTTATTCCGACTCTAATAAAATAAAAAAAGTTTTAGTCCTTGACAATTCTACAAATTATAACTATTATCTGCTGCTTTTTCAAATTCATCAACAATCTCTTTTTCCGGCGGTGCAGTCATAAGACTCACAATAATATTTAAAACCATCGCACCCAGAAAAGCTGGGAGCAGTTCGTAAATATCCAACGCTCCGCCCATTGGGCGTACAAGATATTTCCATACAAAAATCATAACACCGCCTGCAAACATGCTGACAATGGCTCCCTGTCGGTTGGAACGTTTCCAGAACAGTGCAAGCAATACTACCGGTCCAAATACCGCGCCAAAGCCTGCCCATGCAAAAGAAACGATTGCAAAAACTGAACTTTCCGGATCCAGCGCCATAAGCACTCCCATGACCGCAATCAAAAGTACGGTTACTCTTGCGATTATAAGAGATGTCTTCTCACTAACTTCTTTTTTTAATATTCCCTTTAACAAATCTTCCGATACACTTGACGATGCCGCAAGAAGCTGTGAATCGGCTGTCGACATCGTACATGCCAGAATCCCTGACATGATCAGTCCAGCAAGTACAATTCCAAGCACACCACTCTTGCTCATCAATGTTGCAATGGTGATAATTACTTTTTCGGAATCTGCTCCTGTAAGCATATCAATGTATCCTTGTCTACTTAAAGTATATCCCATAATTCCAATAAATACTGCAACCGCCATGGAAATCACTACCCAAATTGTTGCAATTCTTCTGGAAAGTTTTATTTTATTTTCATCACTAATTGCCATAAAGCGCAAAAGTACATGCGGCATCCCAAAATATCCAAGTCCCCATGCAAGCGTAGATGCGATTTTAATCGAACCATAAGGGACCGCTGTACCCTCATTATATACACTTGTAAGAGACAAATATCCCTGCATGGAAGCAGTCTGTGATGTTATCACATCCATACCGCCCAATGTCTTAATACCAAATAACACAACACTGATCAAGGCCACCGACATAACAATGCTCTGAATCAAATCTGTTGTGCTTGCTGCCGAGAATCCTCCTAATGCCGTATATGCCACAATTACAATTGCACTGACCAACATTGCTCCAAAATAAGGAACTCCAAACAAGGTAGAAAATAGTTTTCCGCATGCCGCAAAACCGGATGCTGTATATGGAATAAAAAAGATAACAATAAAAATTGCGGACAATCCTGCCAGAATTCCACTTTTATCATGATAGCGATTCTTAAAAAATTGCGGAATTGTAATTGCATTTCCCGCAACAACCGAATATCGTCTCAGCCGCTTTGCTACAATTAGCCAGTTCAAATAGGTTCCAATTGCAAGTCCGATTGCCGTCCACGCCGCATCTGCAGTTCCTGTCAGATAAGCAACTCCCGGCAGTCCCATCAATAACCAGCTACTCATATCCGATGCCTCTGCACTCATTGCTGTCACAATCGGACCTAACTGTCTGCCCCCGAGATAATAATCTCCGGTGGAACTGTTTTTCTTCATAAAATAAATTCCAATTGCGACCATCCCTACAAGATAGCATACAATAATCGCAGAAATTCCCCACACATTACTATTCATATTTATTCCTCACTTTTCCTTGTTTCTTTTAAATTCACCCCTTTGGCGTAGTAGCGTCCTAAAGTGTTCTTTTCGTAAAATCATACCATAAATCTATATGTTTTTGCAAGATTAAATAAGAGCCCCTGCAATTTTCATCTATTCTGCATCAAAAAAAGGCCCCTGCGGACCTTTTTTTGTATTTTTGTTTCTAAGTTTGTGCAAAAATCGTTTGATTATTATATTACTCTAATCTATCCCATTTGTCTGCAAGATTTTGAATCTGAGATTCAAATTTAGCTTTTTCTTTATTCGCCAATCCTTCATTTTTATATACAATATCAAGCAATCGTTTTGCTGCTGCCAACAATCTTTCAAAGGCTGCATCATCCCTCTTCTGTGAAGCTTTCTTTGCTTTGATTGGAATTCTTACTCCTTCTTTCTCAATCTCGCCTGTTATAAGATCAACACAACCTTGAGGGTATGGGGCAAATGCCGGATATCCAAATTTTTCTTCTACTGTCCGGGCAAATTCCTCAGTCACAGTATCTTCTCCATGTACCACAAATACATGCTGTAGCGGAGTCTGAAATCCTCCAATCCATTTTAATAATCCATTCATATCTGCATGGCCACTGACTCCATGCAGGCTTTTAATATGTGCATGTACCTCGATTGGTTCTCCGAAAAGCTTTACATTTTTTTCGCCCTCAATCAATCTACGTCCTAATGTTCCTACTGCCTGATATCCGACAAACAAAATGGTACATTCTTCACGCCATAGATTATGTTTCAGATGATGACGGATACGTCCTGCATCGCACATTCCGGAAGCTGAAATAATCACCTTTGGTTTTTCGATAAAGTTTATCATCTTAGAATCATCACTTGTTGTCATAATCTTTAGTCCCGGAAATACCAATGGGTTGACTCCTGCATTCACAAGCTTCATGGCATCCTCATCAAAACATTCCATCTTATTCTTCGAAAATACCTTCGTTGCCTCAATTGCCAGAGGGCTATCCAGATACACTTCAAAATCTGCATATTGCGGGAGCATGTTTCTCTCTTTGATCTCACGGATAAAATATAAGAGCTCCTGTGTTCTTCCAACGGCAAAAGAAGGAATAACTACATTTCCACCCCGGTCAAAGGTTTCTTTCAAAATCTGAGTAAAATCTCCCACGTAATCTATCTTTTCCGTACTGTGTACCCGATTACCATACGTAGATTCAACAACCACATAATCTGCTGTAGCAGTATAGGTTGGGTCCTTAATAATCGGCTGGTCCAGATTACCCACATCGCCGGAAAATACAATCTTCTTGCTTACATCCCCTTCTGTAAGCCATACCTCAATACTTGCAGATCCAAGCAGATGTCCTACATCTGTAAATCGAATCTCAACCCCGTCACAAATCCGAATACGCTGTCCATATTCACATGGAACTAATAAATCAATTGCATTGATCGCATCTTCCATTGTGTATATCGGCTCGTATACCGGTTTACCTGCACGTCTTCCCTTACGATTGCGCCATTCTGCTTCGAATTCCTGAATATGTGCACTATCACGAAGCATAATGTTACATAAGTCAGCTGTCGCATAAGTTGCAAATATCTGTCCTTTAAATCCATTCTTCACAAGTTTTGGAAGCATACCTGAATGGTCAATATGTGCGTGTGTCAGCAACACATAATCCACTTCATTCTCCGGAATCGGTAAACCAGGGTTTTCATATAAATCGGGTCCCTGTTCCATACCACAGTCAACCAGTATATTCTTTCCTGCCACCTGCAAGAAATGACAACTACCAGTAACCTCATGTGC
Source organism: Ruminococcus sp. B05 (assembly GCF_003628495.1). NCBI lineage: Bacteria > Bacillati > Bacillota > Clostridia > Eubacteriales > Oscillospiraceae > Ruminococcus > Ruminococcus sp. B05. Next base: position 111,568 of record NZ_RBZR01000002.1, read on the forward strand.
AGCACCTATAAACGTCAATTTCATACTATTCACCGACCTTTTTATTTTATTGTATCACCGGAAAACAAAGTGGTAAAGTTAAACATTTCCTGTTTTTATATATTTTTCACTGTATATTTTCTTACTTTTTATTATTGATATCGAACAATTTCTCTTCTTAGACGAAGCATGATTTTTTTCTCCAATCTTGAAATATAAGATTGTGAAATTCCAAGAAAATCTGCAACTTCCTTTTGTGTTTTTTCCTCCCCGGACGGATTGTCCAGCCCATATCTCATCCGGATGATCATCCGTTCTCTGTTTGATAGTTTGCTAATTGCATGGATTAACAACTTTCTTTCCGCTTCATTTTCCAAATCTTTATAAATTGTATCTTCTTCTGTTCCTAATATATCGGACAACAGCAACTCGTTTCCATCCCAGTCTACATTCAATGGCTCATCAATTGACACTTCCAGTTTTGTTTTATTATTTCTCCTAAGATACATCAAAATTTCATTTTCAATACAGCGTGACGCATACGTCGCCAGCTTAATTTTCTTTGTTGGATTAAATGTGTTGATTGCTTTAATCAACCCGATTGTTCCAATGGAGATCAGATCTTCCACCCCAACCCCTGTATTATCAAATTTCTTTGCAATATAAACAACGAGACGCAGATTATGTTCAATCAGACGCTTTTTTGCTTTCTCCTGCTCATTTGTCTCAAGTGCTTCTATCATTTTTTGTTCTTCGTTTGCATCCAATGGTGCCGGAAGTACATCTGGTCCACCTATGTAATGAATTTCTTTTCTCGGATGAAAAAATATATTTTGAAAATTAGATATTACATTTATCTTAAACTGTTGTGTATTTATTGTCTCTGCAACCATATTTAGTTCCTCCTATACTCTGCGCATTTACAATCATCTGATAGTCTGTTTCTTCCATAACACCAATACCAATCTGAGGCATCTGTATTTCTATTACTGATTTTTGTATGATTTCCATTTTTTCCATCGTTACGACCGGCAATAAATGTGTTCCTTGAATGGTCTGACACGAAATAAAATGTAGCTTCTTCTGCATCCATTTTTCTTCATTTTCTTTAGAAATTGAATACTCTATTAATTCTTCAACCATTTTTGTCCCATATATTTTTTCTGCCATTTTCTTTGAAATAATATGAACCGGTTTTTGCCCTACAGGATCTTGAAGCATATTTCCTGTGTCGATCATTGCACGAATATCCCATTTTTTTGTTTCATCATATAAGACAACCCGACAGCACCGCTTTTGAAGATTTCCCTCTCTTGTAAGCAAATTCCAGCTCGTTTTCAAAATAAAACACCCCAGCAGTGCACTTGCATACATCACACTTACAATTCCAATGTATGGTCTGAACAGTTGCATAATCCCTCCTAAGCATATTTCCGTAAAATACAACAACAACATGCCTTCGAACAACTGCAATACAGTTGAAATTTTTACTCCTACCCAGATCATGATGACCGGGATAATACAATAATTGCAAAAACACTTAACCACTTCCGGCATTCTTATTGCAATAAGCACACAGGAAAATACTGCGGAAATAATTCCTGCAGTAAATGTTCTTATCGTAAAGGACTTTTTACCAAACACACTACGCACAAACAATAGTAAAATGGAATCCATCATAAAATTTTCTAAAAAAAATAAATCTATGTATAATTCATAGTACATATCCCCTCCTCATTTCCTACAAACTTATTATAGAAACAACGTCTCTCAGATTTTGTCAAAATCTGGCAGCCTATATCAAAGAATCTTCGACAAATTTCTAACATTTAATAGGATTTTTATTGATTTTATCCCCATATTATGTATAATTAGAAAAGAATATGGTATCGTCTAAACTTATATAGACATACAGTATTACTACAAAGAAAGAGGTATATGTAAGATGGCAAAAATTGATTTAACTAAATACGGCATTACTGGAACTACTGAGGTTGTTTACAATCCTTCATATGAAATGTTATTTGAAGAAGAGACAAAACCTGAATTAGAAGGTTTTGAAGTTGGTCAGGAAAGTGAACTTGGTGCAGTGAACGTTATGACTGGTGTATATACAGGTCGTTCACCTAAAGACAAATTCATCGTTATGGATGAGAACTCTAAAGATACAGTATGGTGGACATCTGATGAATACAAGAATGACAACCATCCAGCTACAGAAGAAGCTTGGTCAGCTGTTAAAGATATCGCAATCAAGGAGCTTTCTAATAAGAGACTTTTTGTTGTAGATGCATTCTGTGGTGCAAACAAAGATACACGTATGGGAATCCGTTTCATCGTGGAAGTTGCATGGCAGGCACACTTCGTAACAAACATGTTCATCCAGCCTACAGAGGAAGAACTTGAAAACTTCGAGCCTGATTTCGTTGTTTACAACGCTTCTAAAGCAAAAGTAGAGAACTATAAAGAATTAGGACTGAACTCTGAAACAGCTGTTATGTTCAATATCACAAGCAAAGAACAGGTTATCGTTAACACATGGTATGGCGGAGAGATGAAGAAAGGTATGTTCTCTATGATGAACTACTTCCTTCCATTAAAAGGAATTGCTTCTATGCACTGTTCTGCAAATACAGATATGAACGGAGAAAACACAGCTATCTTCTTCGGTCTTTCAGGAACAGGTAAAACAACACTTTCTACAGATCCTAAACGTCTCCTGATCGGTGACGACGAGCATGGTTGGGATGATAATGGCGTATTCAACTTTGAGGGTGGATGCTACGCAAAAGTTATTAACCTTGACAAAGAATCTGAGCCAGATATCTACAATGCAATCGTTCGTGACGCTCTTCTTGAGAACGTTACACTGGATGAGAACGGAAAGATTGATTTTGATGATAAGAGCGTAACAGAAAACACACGTGTTTCTTACCCTATCAGCCACATTAAAAATATTGTACGTCCAATTTCTTCTGCACCAGCAGCTAAAAATGTTATCTTCTTATCAGCAGATGCATTTGGAGTACTTCCTCCAGTATCTATCCTTACAGAAGATCAGACACAGTACTACTTCTTGTCTGGATTTACAGCAAAACTTGCTGGAACAGAGCGTGGAATCACAGAGCCAACACCTACATTCTCAGCTTGCTTCGGACAGGCATTCCTCGAACTGCACCCAACAAAATATGCAGAAGAGCTTGTTAAGAAGATGGAGAAGAGTGGAGCTAAAGCTTACCTCGTAAATACAGGATGGAATGGAACAGGAAAACGTATCTCTATCAAAGATACACGTGGTATCATCGATGCTATCCTGAACGGAGCAATCAACAACGCTCCTACAAAGACAATCCCATACTTCAACTTTGAAGTTCCTACAGAACTTGAGGGTGTTGACACAGGTATCCTTGATCCTCGTGACACATACGCTGATGCTTCTGAATGGGAAGAAAAAGCAAAAGATCTTGCACAGAGATTCATCAAAAACTTCGCTAAATACGAAGGAAACGAAGCTGGTAAAGCACTTGTTGCTGCAGGTCCACAGCTGTAAGATTTTAGTTGATAATTTAAAAGAGTGTGTGAAAACCAGTTTTTCACACACTCTTTTTATATATTAGGAAAGTGCTTTCCTAATATATAAAAATTGCTCCGCTAAGGATGCGCACTACGGCGTACAATGAAGGTGTCGCAAGCGACCGCCACAGGCGCAAGAATGTGCAAAGCACATTCTTTGTTCTATGCATGGCAACTAAAAAAAGAAGAGCACCGATATTCGATACTCTTCTGTCATATTACTTATTCTCTATCTGTTTATTTCTTAAAGAAATCCGGAATCTTAATAGACTGCTCTTTTACTCCGCTTGTAACAGGTCTTGACTGCTGCATAGATGGTGCTGTACCACCCATTGGTCTTGCTGTTGTTCTTCCATCATATGAAGGTACTGTTCTTTTTGCACCATCTCCTGAAGGAAGGATAGAGCCCACTTTCTGCTGTCCTTCTAATCTTGCTTTCAATTTTGATGAACTTCCACCTACATTATGTAAACCTGTTGCAATAACTGTGATTGTAGCTTCATCAGATCTTGAATCATCATAAGTAGCACCAAAGATAATGTTTGCATTCTCTCCGGCAAGCTCCTGAACATACTCTGCTGCATCAGATGCATCCATAAGTGTAATATCACCAGATACATTGATAATAACGTGAGATGCGCCCTGGATCGTTGTCTCAAGCAATGGACTTGCAACAGCCTGTTTAACTGCCTCAAGAGCCTTGTCATCTCCACGTCCCTCACCGATACCGATATGAGCAATACCTTTGTCTTTCATAACTGTCTGTACATCGGCAAAGTCAAGGTTGATAAGTGATGGTACGTTAATCAAATCTGTGATTCCCTGAATACCCTGCTGTAATACTTCATCTGCCTTCTTCAGTGCTTCTGGCATTGTAGTTCTTCTATCTACTACTTCCAACAGTTTATCATTTGGAATTACGATTAATGTGTCAACATTCTCTTTTAATTTGTCAATTCCTGCTAATGCATTCTGCATACGTGTTCTTGACTCGAAACGGAAAGGCTTTGTAACAACACCAACTGTCAATGCACCCTGCTCTTTTGCAATACGTGCAACTACAGGTGTTGCTCCTGTTCCAGTACCGCCACCCATTCCACAAGTAACAAATACCATGTCAGCACCTTTCAATGCTGCTGAAATCTCTTCTGCACTTTCTTCTGCTGCTTTCTCTCCAACTTCCGGCTGAGCTCCTGCTCCAAGACCTTTTGTCAGTTTCTCACCAATCTGCATCAGTGTTGGTGCTTTACATAACTGAAGTGCCTGTTTATCTGTATTAATTGCAATAAATTCTACACCTGCGATCTGTTCATCGATCATTCGGTTAACGGCATTGTTACCGCCTCCACCAACGCCAATAACAATTATCTTTGCAGCTGCCTCTGATTCATTAGTTTTAATTTCTAACAAGAGTAGTTCCTCCTTTGTCGTCTTATTAATCTTTATTATTATACATCCCATTTGAAATTGAACGCTATAATCCAATAATTATATAATATATTTTTTTCAGTAAATAATCAATAGATTTTTTTGTATTTTATGTTTTTTTTGCTCAACATCGCAAATTTCATTTTTTATTGTGTGTCCGGCACAAATCGAATTGATGTATCTGACGTCTGATAACTCTCCAAATGCAATTCTCCCGACTGATTTTCATACTGCTCAGACAGTTTTTGCAATATCGGCGAAATCTGTGGAATCTTATCCTCATAGGAAGCACTTCCCAGGGAAACTCTTACGTTGCCAAAAACAACTGTGAGATCACTTCCTGAACATATAATTTTATCTGCTGTCAATTCATTCTCTTGTAACAGTGCTATAAGTTCTGAAAGTTTTTTAAACACATCTTTATCATCTGCCGGTATTTTCTTTCCGAGTTTCACCTTGCTTTCTTCAATCTGTATTCCCTCAATCATAGCAGTTCCTTCGATCAGTTCCTCACTTTTTAATGAAGCGATTCCATCCTTATCAAAATACAGATAACCACTTCCAAGATCAATCCTTCCTGTCATCGTCTTTTCTGTCACTGCCACATTAATCTTCCTCGGTGAAATAAGGCTTACTTTTACCTTCTCAACAGATGGTAATTGTGTGCGGTTTTCCCTGTTAAAATACCACAAATCATACAATGTATTTCCTGAATACGGATTTTGCTTTACCCACTCTTCCACTTCCTGCTGCGTTGTATAAACATTTCCCGTCACCTGAATCTGCTTTAATTTAAAGATCAGAGTCTCCAGATAAACAAGGCCTGCACAAATAATGATAATTATAAATAAATACAAAAATACTTTTCCACTTACATTTCTTCTGTTCTTTTTATGTTTCTTTGATTGTTTTTTATTGTTTTTATTATTTTGTGAGCGTATCTCACGATCATGCAGATTCTCAGAACCTGCAAGGTATATAATATCGTCACGCGAATAATGCCTCGCTGTAGTCCGGTTTCTTCCTCTGTCTGTCTTTCTGTTTTGCTGCTGTGTCATCGACAGCCGCCTCCTTCGTTTTCATTTGATACTGCCAGTCACAGTAATCATATTACTATTGCTATCTTACCAGATTTGATACACTCAACACAAGCCCCATTTCCAGTAATAGAAATAAAACTGATGTACCTCCATAACTGATAAAAGGAAGCGTGATTCCCGTATTCGGAATGCTGTTGGTCACAACCGCAATATTTAGGATTACTTGTATCATCATATGTGCCATCGCTCCGGTAACGATTAATGCTCCAAGCAAATCTTTTGCATTTATCGCAATAATAAAAAAACGCCAGATTAAAACAAGAAATAAAATAATAATCGTACCAGCTCCAAACAACCCCAGTTCTTCACATATAATCGAAAATATCATGTCATTTTGTGCCTCTGGCAAGAATCCAAGCTTTTGAACACTTTGACCAATTCCCCTTCCAAACAACCCGCCTGAACCAATCGCATAAAGTCCTTGTAATGTCTGATATCCTTTTTCGTATTGCTCCGGATTTCTCCATATTGCCAGCCTTTCCAGACGATAACTTTCCAGTGCCAAAAATATTGCCATAAATCCGATTCCAAGAATCCCCATCCAAATAAACTGTATATACTTTGGACTTGCAACAAAAATAAGTACTACAGCAATACCTAATATAATAATCGCTGTACTTAAATTACTTGCTCCCACCAATGCTGTAATCGGAAGCACCGGAAGCATCAGACGCAGCATTGAACGCCAATTATCTACACACTTCTTTTGTCCTGATATCAGACATGCCAGAAACAAAATAATCGCTACTTTTGAAAATTCCGATGGTTGAAAAGAAAGCGGGCCCAAAGAAAGCCATCTTTTGGACCCGTTATATTCTTCTCCCACAAGCATCACCAATACTGACAATATAATTGATACCAGATATCCCAGATTTACAAATGGAATCCACTTATGATAATCAATCTTTGCTACAATTAACATTCCAATCACACCTAAGACTGTAGCAGCACCTTGTTTTTTCACATAATAATATGCATCTTGAAACTTATTCTGTCCGTTATAAGCACTCGTACTGTATAACAATACAAGCCCTGCTCCAATCAGCATGACCAAAACGATCAGTAGCACATAATCTAGATTCACTCTCTTCTCCGGGCGTTTCAAGGAACTTCACTCCTTATAATTCATTTACCAGCTCTTTGAATTTATCGCCTCGTTCTTCATAACACTTAAACATTCCCCAGCTTGCACATGCCGGTGATAAGAGAACCGCATCTCCCGGCTCTGCATATTTCACACATGTTGCCACTGCTTCTTCAAATGTATCTACAAGAATTGTATCTGTAAAGCCTAATTTCTTTGCGGTTGCATCAATCTTTTCTCTTGTTGCACCAAGTAATACAAGTTTTTTTACTTTTCCGTCAAAAGCATTGATCCACTCATCGTATGACGAGTCTTTGTCATATCCGCCTCCGATCAGAAGCGTTGGACGATTCATTGCCTGAATTCCTTTGATTGCCGCATCCGGATTCGTTCCTTTGGAATCATTATAATAAGCTACACCATTCTTCTCTGCTACAAATTCAATTCGATGAGCTACGCCTTTGAAAGACTTAATCATCTCTCGAACCAGGTCCACAGGCACACCGTATGCAATTGCCATCGCAGCTGCTGCCATAATATTTTCATAATTATGTGTTCCCAGAAGCTGAAGTTCCTTCACATTACAGATTGTTACTGCAACATCTGTATCGTAACTATATACAATATCGCCATCATCAAGATAAATACCTCTATCTAATATACGCTGACTACTGAAATATAGAACCTTCGCTTTAATCTCTTCCCCGAATTTTCTTGTCACTTCATCTTCGTAATTTAATACACACACATCATCTGCTGTCTGATTTCTGCAAATATTCTTCTTTGCTTCAATATAAGCTTCCATTGTATGATGACGGTTCAAATGATCTGGAGTAATGTTCAATATTGCACTGACCTTCGGACGAAATGTATGTATTGTTTCCAGCTGAAAACTACTCATCTCTGCTACTGCCACAGAATCCTCTGTCATATCCAGTGCTACTTCTGTATATGGATTTCCAATATTTCCCACTACATATACATGTTCCTGATATTTCTTCATTATCTCCCCAAGTAATGTAGTTGTAGTTGTCTTTCCGTTTGTTCCTGTGATTGCGAGCACCTCACCTTTTCCATATACATAAGCAAGTTCAATCTCGCCCCAGATTGGAATACCCATTTCCCGCATCTGGTTCACAACTTCAAGATCTGTTGGCACTCCCGGACTCATCACAGTAAGTACAAGACTTTCCATCACCTCTTTGGAAAGTTCCCCTAATATAACCTTTACATCGCCGGTCAAAGTTACTCCATGCTCTTCATCATGTAAAATATTTTCTTTGATGGTTTCTGCATCAAGCTTCTCATTTCCATCATATAAGATTACATCAGCACCTTCTCTCAAAAGCAGACGACTTGCTGCTATTCCACTGATTCCAGAACCAAACACCAATACATTTTTATCTCTTATGTCCATCTTTATACCCCCATAAGTGCAATCAAACATAATATTGCCGTAATAATAGAAAATACAGCAACAACTCTCGTCTCTGACCATCCACACAATTCAAAATGATGATGTATCGGAGCCATTTTAAAAATTCGTTTTCCACCTGTCTTTTTAAAATATGTGACCTGAATAATGACAGAAGCCACTTCCACCAGATAGATTAAACCAACAATAATAATAAACAACGGCATCTGCATCATATATGCAGCACCTGCCACAAATCCACCCAATGCAAGTGAACCTGTATCTCCCATAAATACGCTTGCCGGATATACATTAAACAATAAAAATCCAAGTAAAGCACCTACTACCGCGCAAGTAATCGGTTCAATTCCGCTCTTTGTTCCAACTGCAACAACTGTAAAAAATGTTGCAACTAATACAGTTACACTAGATGCTAATCCATCCAGCCCATCTGTAAAGTTTGTTCCGTTTACAGTTCCGATTACCGCAATAAATAAAAGCGGAACAGCAAGCCATCCAATATCCAGATATTTTCCACCCGAAAATGGAATCAGCATTGTAAGCGGAATCTTCGCAATCTTTACTACATAATAAGCAAATATTGCTGTCACTACAATCTGCAATGCCATCTTCTGCTTTGGAAACAATCCATCTGAACGTTTCATAACTACTTTTAAATAATCATCAAGAAAACCTATCAGACCGAAACCAACTGTCAAAAACAATACCGGGATAATCTTCGGATAATCTTTTACATAGAACAGTGAAGTGATCACTACACTTCCTAATATCATAACGCCACCCATCGTCGGCGTTCCTGCTTTTTTCAAATGTGACTGAACTCCGTCAACACGTTCTGTCTGCCCCATCTTTAATCTTCGCAAAAACGGGATTACAAATGGTCCCATGATCACACTTAATGCGAATGATATTAACACTGGAATTACTACATGATTTGCCATACTCACACCTCTTCATCTCTTTGGTTCAGCGAGAAATTTCTCTTTTGTAATTCTCGCCATATCTTATATAGTATAACTCATAGTCTTTGGATTTTCAACCTCACCAGATTATGGACAGCATTTTTGCATTTTATTTTTCCTGTTTTTCCAAATATGGAAGAACATTATCATAAATATCTCTTAGTACCGGAGCCGCAATTGTACCTCCATAATAAATCCCCTTTGGATTATATATAATCACCATTCCAATCACTTTCGGATCATTTGCCGGGGCAAATCCCACAAATGAAGAGATATATTTATTTGAGCTTCGCGGAAGAGTCTGGGAAGTCGCAGTCTTTCCTCCTATGCGATATCCTTCCAAATATGCATTATGTCCGGACCCTTCTGAAACAACACTTTCCAGCAGCATTTTCATAGTTTCTGAAGTTTCTTTTGATACTATTTCCTTTTGCTTTTGATATGTCAGTGTTTTTATTACCTTTCCATCTGAATTATAAACTTTCTTTCCTAAGTGAGGCGTAATACGAGTTCCACCATTTATAATTGAACTTATTGTTGTAAGTAATTGTATCGGTGTGATTTGAAATGATTGTCCGAATGTCATCGTCGCCAGTTCTACTAATCCAATATCTTCTTTTTTATGCATGATTGTTCCTGCTTCTCCCGGCAAATCTACATTTGTCAACTTTAACAGCCCAAACTTTTGAAAATAATCATAAAATTTATCAGCACCTAATCGCAAACCTATTTCCATAAATACCGGATTACATGAATTCTGAATTCCTTGTGTAAATGTTTCCAGACCATGTCCTCCCACTTTGTGGCATCTGATTTTTCTATCCTCCACTATTTTGTACCCCGGACACGAAAAGGTATCATTCACTGTTACAACACCTTCTTCCAGACATGCTGCTGAAGTAATTACCTTAAAAGTTGAGCCAGGCTCATAGGTATCATTAATACACCGATTTCTCCACATTTGATTTAATAAATCTTGCCTTTTTTCATCTGTAAGCTCACTTGTATCAATCTTTGGAGACAATGTAAACGGGTCATTCAAATTAAATTCCGGGACATTTGCCATCGCATAAATCTCTCCATTTTGAGGATCCATCAAAATAATTGCCACCGCATCGGCTTCTTTTTCTTCCATTACTTTCCCTGCCGCCTGCTCACAGTAGGATTGTATATTATAATCCATCGTAATTTCTAATGTATTCCCCGATTTCGGCTCCTTGCGGTCTTCCGCCACTCCTTCCAGATCTATTCCCCTTGCATCTGTCATTGTGAGAATCATCCCATTAATTCCTTTTAGATATTCTTCATATTTCACTTCAAGTCCGATAATTCCCTGATTATCACCGCCTGTAAACCCCAGTACTTGCGATGCCAGTTCTCCATATGGATAATACCGTTTAAAATCCTCATCCACTTTCACTCCGTCTAAACCCAGATTGCGTATTCTGTCTCCAACATCTTTCTCTACATTTGTTTTTATTTTTTCCATAGAAGAAATTTTCTCTACTCTTTTTCGGACATATGCTTCTTCCAGACCTAACTCTTTTGAAAGCATTTGTATTGTCTGTTCCTTATTTTTTATCTGATTATGTATCACCGATATTGTACAAACTGTTTTATTTGTTGCAAGAACCACCCCGTTCCGGTCTAAAATCTCTCCTCTAGCAGCTTTGATCTTACGTTCTCTTTCATGTAATTCTTTTGCTCTTTTCTGATAATATTCTGCATCAAATATCATCAAAAAAATCATTCGGCCAAGCAATGCTATGATCATAATAACAGCCGCGAAAAAAACAATCATTATTTTTTTCTTATTATAAGTACGATTTTTCATAAAAAAACCTTACAAAAGACAGTTTATATAAAATATTATGTCTTCTGTAAGGTTATGCTTCTTCGTTCACATCTCGTAAGCGAATATATTTTATTCTGTATAATAGCCCGAAGTCCAATCTGTAAAATCCGGGGTATATGTGTCATCTATATATGCACCATCCCAATTGCTGTAGGTGTCTGTATACGATGCATCATAATCTGTATACTCATAATCCGAATAATCCCCTGTTTCCTCATCGCTATTTGTTACATCTGATGAATCTTCTGTTTCCTGAGCCGAAGCAGGATCATATCCTTCTACTGTTGTAATGTTTAAATACGGGAATGCCTGTGACATGATTTTTTTTGCCAGCCCAAGCACAAGGGAACTGTCATCCTGTGCCGCAGTATTTGGCTCATCAATCACCACATATACCACTACTTCCGGATTATCCAGCGGGGCACATCCAATAAAGGATAATACATACTTTCCATTGTTACGCGGAAGCTTCTCTGCAGTACCTGTCTTTGCCCCAATATTATATCCTTCCACTTCTGCCGTTTTACCCGTACCATAATCCATAACAGCTTTCAAATACGTCTTTACCTGTTCTGACGTTTGCTCTGAAATAGTCTTTCGAAGTAAAACCGGGTTCTTCGTTTCTATGACTTTTCCATTTTCATCCTGAATTTGTTTTACAATATGTGGCTCGTAGTAATTACCGCCATTTACCAGAGATGAAAACGCTGTTATCACCTGCGTCATTGTAACATTAAAACTCTGTCCAAATGAACTGGTCGCAAGATCAGTATCCCCCATATTATCTTTGGTAAATAATAATCCTGCTGTCGAAGCCTCTCCCGGAAGATCAATTCCGGTATATTCCCCAAAGCCGAAAATATGCTGATATCGAATAAAGTCTTCAACACCTATCGATTCGGCAATTTCCATCAGTGCAACGTTACAGGAATTCGCTACAGCATCAGTAATTGTCTCTGTTCCATGTCCGGAAGTAAGATGACAACGGATATCCCAGTCTCCTACATGCAGATATCCTCCACACACATAAGTTTCATCCCCTTTAATTGCTCCTGTATCCAGGCCTGTTGCCACTGTAAATGGTTTGATCGTCGAGCCTGGTTCAAATGCATCACTAACGCAAAAATTACGCCACAATTCATTCATCGCGTCAAGCTGCTCATCCTCTGTTTTTGCATTCCAGTCTTCCGTCGAATAAATAGCAGACAAATCTCTTGGCTTATTTAAATCAAAATTCGGATACGAAGCCTCTGCAAGAATTTCTCCGGTATTTGGATTCATAATCATCACTGCAGTATTCTTACTTCCCAACTCATCTTCACGTTCTTCACCGGTATGTTCTTCATTAAATTCTTTAATGCACTGCTCTACAATGCTCTGTAATGTCACATCAATCGTCGAAACAACCGTGTTTCCATTTTTTGCATCTTTTACAGTTCTCTCTAATGATGCATTATCAGAAAAATAACCATACTCTCTTCCATTCAATCCATTTAAAACATCATTATATGCACTTTCAATCCCCAGTGCTCCAATATTATCTACTGTAGAAAAGCCAATCACATCACTCGCCAATGTAGCATATGGATAATTACGCTTATAATCGTCCTCAAGCCAGATTCCTTTTACATTTGGATAGTTTTCTGTATCTTCCTCAATTGCCTTAAATTCCTGTGCTTTTTCATAAGTTACATTTTCTGCAAGTATCTGGTATCTGCTATCCGGGTTATCAGAAATAATTTGATCTACATCCCCTTCATTTATCCCAAAACAATCCGATAATACTTTCTTTGTAGGATTGATATATTCTTCTTTGGAAGTCATTACATAAACATCGAGTATTACATTATATACTCTCTCGCTTGTCGCAATCTTAGTTCCGTTTCGATCGACAATATCTCCTCGTTTATATGGAATTACCCTGCTGTCATATGTCTGCTGATCCAAAACAATTTTTGTAAATTTGCTTCCTTTTGAAGCATTGATATATGTAATTTTTGCTATAAGAACAACAAAAGCCAGTATAACTGCCATAAATAGCATTACCAGCTTCTTTTGCATTCTTTTTGGAAATTTTCTTGTTAAAAATTGATAATTGTTTTTTTTATTCTTTTTGACTGCCATCTTCTTACCTTATTCTGACACATCTTTTGATTTTGCTAACACACCATCTTTTGGTATATCACTATACTGCGTTACACTATCACTCTCTGGACCTGTATATTCCACCACGCTCCCCTGGGCTGCATATACCATTCCAAATTCGTTGATTGCTTTATCGCGAACCTCTTCCAGATTCACAGCATCTTCTGCACTTCGGTAAGCTGTATCATTTTCTTCTGTCAGATTTGAAAGTTTTTCTTGTAATGCCGTAATATTTTCCGAACGACTTACAACCTCTGCCTGCAACTGCAAAAACATAACACTGATACATACTGCAAAAATTGCTGCTCCTGTCAGAAAGACAGCATATACAGGACTTATACTCTGTGCACGTTTTCGATTTTTACGCACCTGACGACTAGCTTTCGCACTCTGCTTTTTCGGCTTTTCTATCTGCTTTGGCACTGTTTCCGGCTGCAAAGCTGCACTTCCATAGACATACATTCTTCTGTGCTGTCCAGCATAATATTCTGCTTTACTATACGTCTTCATACGTCCTATATCTGCCATTGCTTTTTGCCTTTCTCTTTCACCAGGCTCTCCCCTCCTGATGAAATTCTATTTGATATACTCCCTTTATTTTGCTAACAGCGTTCAAAAATACGTAATTTTGCACTTTTAGAACGGCTGTTATACTCTAATTCTTCTTCACTTGGAAGAATTGGTTTCCTTGTAATGACCTTTCCTTTTGAAACATTTCCACATACACATACCGGAAAATGCGATGGACATATGCAAGGATTTTCATTTTTTCGAAATGCACTTTTCACAATTCTGTCTTCCAAAGAATGAAATGTGATAATGCATATTCTTCCGCCAGGATTAAGCATCTCGATCATATCATCAAGCGATTCCCTTAAAACATCCAATTCTCTGTTTAACTCAATACGAATTGCCTGAAATGTTCTCTTTGATGGGTGTCCTGCTGTCTTTTGAAATTTCATTGGGATTGCATGACGAATAATCTCGTTAAGCTGTCCCGTTGTCTCAATCGGTGCTTTTTGACGCTCTATTACGATATGCTTTGCAATATTTTTCGCAAACTTGTCCTCTCCATAGTCACGAATCACCCTGAAAAGATCTGCTTCGCTATACGTATTCACGATTTCTCGTGCTGTCAGCTGCTGTCTTTGATCCATTCGCATATCTAACGGAGCATCTACTCGATAAGAAAATCCTCTTTCTGCAGTATCCAGCTGATATGACGATACTCCCAAATCGATCACAATACCATCAACTTTATCTACACCAATTTCATGAAGCCGTGACTTCATCTCACAATAATTGCTTCTTATTATTGTAACCTTCTCCCCAAAGTCACGTAATCTTTCGCTTGCAGCTTCTATCGCTGCTGCATCTTGATCTATACCTATAAATCTCCCCTGTTCGTTCAGACGACTGCAAACTTCAAATGCATGTCCACCTCCGCCTAACGTTCCGTCTACATAGATCCCGTCTGGTTTAATTGCCAGACCATCTACTGTTTCTTCAAGTAATACTGATTTGTGTTTAAATGCCATATCTTCCTCCATCTTTTCGCATCATGTTACCAGCTCTTATGATCACCGTTCGTCATAACCGTACAAACACGCTCCTGACTCACTACCACTCATTATATCCTGATTCCAATTGCTTCCATTCGTTCTGCAATTGCATCCAGATCTTCTTCGCTGACCATACTGCGTTCTTCCCAAAGTCCTTTATCCCAGATTTCCACACGATCTTGAACTCCCACAAGGACAATGTCCTTTTCAAGATGTGCTGCTTTTCTGAGTGACGGCGGTACTAAAACTCTCCCTTGTTTATCGAAACTGCCCTCTGAAGCACTTCCAAAGAAATATCTCTTGAATATTCTGGCATCCTTATTCATCCGTGGTAAGGTTTCCAGTTCTGCTACAAATTTGTTCCACTCATCTTGAGAGTACACAAATAAACAGCCTTCCAGTCCATTGCAGATTACAAAGCTATCGCCCAAATCTTCACGTAACTTGGCTGGTATAATCAATCGGCCTTTTTCATCTATGCTGTGATTAAACTCTCCTAGTAACATTAAGAACTCCTTTTTAGAATTTATGGGCTCCACTTTTCTCCCACTTTATTCCACAATTCACCACTTCCTACCACTTAGAACCATTGTAAACCACTTCCCACCCTTTTTCAACCCCTTATTTTGTGAAAAAAATTAGAACTAAAAAAATGTCCACTGAACCTTTTTGTCGTATACACGACAACAAAAAAAGAGACAGAAAAGATTTTTTTCTTCTCTGTCTCTTCTTTACTTCTTATCTTACTGAGAAATTGTTGATAAATAACTGTTAATCGCATCATAATTAACCGAAGCAACTTCTCTTTCCTGCTTTGACTCATATGTATCATATGCAGAATATCCTAACCATCCGACTAATGCCAAGCCTGCCAGCGACAATACACATGTTCTTACAACACCCATAACCCTCTGTTTGCGGATATTCTTTTTTCTATTTGCTTTTTCCTGTTTATATCGATCTACTTTCTCCTGACTCATATAAACCTTCCTTTCATCTATTAAATCGCAACGATGATTCCACCATCATTTGCATACATAGAACTTATTCCGGCTGTATCCACGATGATGCTCTTCTTTACTTCCATCTTTTCTAATAATATTTTTTCAAAATCTTTTGCTCTCTGTTCACAATTACAATGTGAAATTGCCAGCACTTTTTCTCTTGCATTCTCTGTTTCCTGTTCAACATAATCTGCCATCTTAACTAATGCCTTCTTCATTCCGCGAGCTTTCGCTTTCTGACAAATCGTACCTTCCGGTGTTGATCCCATAACCGGTTTTATGTTCAACGCGCCTGCAACCAGTGATTTGATTCCTGTTAATCTTCCATTCTTACGAAGTGTATCCAGATTCTCCAGTACAAAATAAGTATGCTGCCCTTCTATATAAGCTTCTACTGTATCGATCACTGTCTGAAAATCCATCCCGGCCTCTTCGCACTCCTGAATCTTTAATGCGATCAATGTTTCACCTATGGATGCTGAACGAGAATTAAATACATAGATGTCTTTTTCTCCATACTCTTCAAAGTACAAATTCCTTCCTAACTGAGCACTGTTATAAGAACCACTGAGCTCTGCCGATAATGTAACTACATAAATATGATCTGCATCACAATTATACTTCGCCAGATATTGCTCCGGTGAAGGACAAGAAGACTTTGGGCTTTCCGGACATTCAGCAACTTTCTTTAAAAAATCTGCCTGATCAAATGTCTCATCATCTATAATATGATCTTCTCCCACCTGCATAGTCAATGCAGCTGATACGAACATTCCGCTCTGTTTCATCTCATCTGTCAGTTCTCCGCAACTGTCAACAATCACTCTATAACTCATTGTAGTTCCTCCCAAATCACACTGTGTGTGATAAATTTCTATCACATGTAGTTTTTAATACTACATTATAATATATCATACTTTTAAGTGATTGAAAAGAGCTTTTTCATTCCATTTTGTGAAATTTTGTGAAACCTATCTTATTGCTTCAATTTAATTTTACGAGATATTCCAAGTGCAATTCCCATCTCTGTCATAAGAAACAAAATCGACGTACCTCCATAACTGATAAATGGTAATGTAACTCCCGTTGTCGGCATCATATTGGTCACTACGGCAATATTTAAAATAACCTGAAGCGAAATATGTGCAAAGATTCCGCTTGCAACTAATGAGCCATAGAGATCCGGTGCATTCTTTGCAATAAACATCAACCGATATAAAAGTAGCCCAAACAGTACGAGAACGACAATTACGCCGAACACCCCCAGCTCCTCGCATACGATTGTCAGAATCATATCATTTTGCACTTCTGGGATTACCCCCAGCTTTTGCGTACTATTTCCAAGACCTTTTCCAAAAAATCCACCGGAGCCAATTGCATACAATCCCTGCATTACCTGAAATCCACCTTCATCTGCATGATTTTCCGGATCAAGCCAGGTGATTATTCGTCTCAGACGGAAGTTTTCACTACTTGAAATATTTGCCGAAAGATATGAAAGTCCAACCACAACAACTACAGCTCCTGCAGCAATCAGCTTCAAAAATGGTTTTATCTTAGGATGTGCAACAAATATTAATATCCCTGTAATCCCCGCAACAATAATCGCTGTACTTAAGTTATCTGTCAGAACCATTACACCACCTGCTGCAACTGCTCCAACTGCACAAACTCGTTCAATCCCTTTCTTTGACTGAATCTTAGGACCCAGCCTGCAGATTTCATAAGGGATTAACAAAATAACTGCAATTTTGGCAATTTCTGATGGCTGTAATGTCATCTTGCCGGGAAGCTGAAGCCATCTTCTTGATCCATATGCTTCAACTCCCAGCGGTGTTTTTACCAGCAGCATCAAAAACAAGGAAATATAATAAATCTGCCAGGAAAAAGCACCATACACATGATAGTCTAGTTTTGATACAAACAACATAAATGCAAAACTAACCACGCTTATTATTGCCTGCTTTGAAAAATAGAACATATCATTTCCAAAATCCGCATTTGCACTATATGCACTTGTACTATAAAGCATCACCAGCCCAAAACACATTAAGAAAACCAAAATCATTAATAAATCATAGTCAAAATATTGCGGATTCTGAACAAATAATTTAGACCACTGAAATCTTTTCTTATTTGGTCTTACAGTTCCATTCTCCATATCAACATCCCCTGTTTATTCAAATCATCTTGCTGCCATTTCCGGATGAACCGGTTTGCCATGTTCAAAATATCTGTCATACCATACAAGGAAAATATAAACTGTCCAGATTTTTCTGCTATTGTCTGTTTTTTCATTTTTATTCTTTCCATTCTTATGGTCATCTAACATTTTGATCAGAAGTTCTGTATTAAAGAATTTGTTTGCTGCTTCTGACTGAAACATCTCTTTTACTCGGTTATAATACTTATCCTCTTTTAGCCAGACACGCGTTGGAATTGGGAATCCCAGTTTTTTCTTCTCTGCCGTCTTACTGCGAATCACTTTTTCAGCTGCTCCTCGCAGTGCTACTTTTGTCTTTGGTGCACGTACTTTATAATCTAACGGCAATGTTTCTGCAAGCTCCAGTACTTTTTTATCCAAAAACGGAACACGGACCTCCAAAGAATTTGCCATCCCCATCTTATCACCTTTCATCAAAATATCATGGACCAGCCAAAGATGCATATCAACATACTGCATTTTTGTCACCGGGTCTTTTCCCTGTACACGTTCATACAATGGTTTTGTCACTTTTTGAATCTGAGGTTCACAGCCCTTCTTTAGAATTTTATTAGCTTCACGTTCTGTAAAAATATTCGTTGCATTTGCAAAATAACGCTCTTCCAAGGTTTTTCCATGGCGCATTAAAAAGCCTCTTCCCTTTGTTCCTCTAGGCAGGCAGTACTCTGCAAATTTGCCAAGTGCTCTTCGAATCGGCATTGGAATCTTATTAAAGCTTGTATGTTCCAATGGTTCACAATAAATATTATAACCGCCAAACAGCTCGTCTGACCCTTCTCCCGAAAGCACAACCTTTACTTTTTTCGAAGCTTCCTCACTCAAGAAATATAATGCAATTGCTGCCGGATCTGCTACCGGCTCATCCATATAATACTGAATATCAGATAATTTATCCCAATATTCTTCCGGACTGATCACTTTTGCATCGTTTTGCATATTAATACTTGCAGCAAATTCTTTTGCATCCTGAATCTCGCTGTATTTTCCTTCATCGAAACCAACTGTAAATGTACGGTCAACCTGACCTAAATAGGTTAAATAACTGGAGTCTACACCACTTGAAAGATAGGAAGCAACTTCTACATCACTGATTTTATGCATCTCTACAGATTCTTTCATCACTGCTTCAATATCATCTACGATTTCTTCAAATGATTTTGTCGTATCTCCTGTAAAATTCGGTTCAAAATAACGTGTAATCTCCATCTTTTCATTTTCATAAGTAAAGTAATGTCCCGGCTGTAAGCAGAAAACACCTTTAAAAAATGTCTCATTTGTCGGAACAAACTGAAATGACAAGTAATTTCCAAGTGCATCTTCATTAA
Organism: Ruminococcus sp. B05; assembly: GCF_003628495.1. Lineage (NCBI taxonomy): Bacteria > Bacillati > Bacillota > Clostridia > Eubacteriales > Oscillospiraceae > Ruminococcus > Ruminococcus sp. B05. The sequence continues at coordinate 131,244 of NZ_RBZR01000002.1, forward strand.
AAATCTTATCAAATTTCGGATGCTCCATAAAAGATTTAATTTCTGAGCCAAACATCAATGTTCCATTCATCTGTGCATAATACATTGGTTTAATCCCAAAAATATCTCTTGCCCCAAATAGTTTTTTTGTTTTTGTATCCCAGATTACAAACGCATACATACCTCTCAGACGTTCTACCAGGCTTTCTCCCCATTCTTCATAGCCATGTATCAATGTCTCGGAATCTGTATTCGACACAAATACATGTCCTGCTTCCACTAATTCTTTTCTCAGTTCCTGATAATTGTAGATTTCCCCATTAAATACAAGTACCTTACTTCTGTCTTCGTTATATAATGGCTGGTCGCCAACTTCAGAAAGGTCGATAATACTCAGACGTCGAAACCCCAGCGCCGCATCTTCATCCACATATTTTCCTTCGCTGTCCGGTCCTCTGTGAATAATCGTATTCATCATATTTTCCAGAACCTCTTCACGATTTTCAACCTCTCCTACAAATCCTGCAAATCCACACATATAGTCTTTGTCTCCTTTTGTTGTATCCTGTTTGCTCGTTGTTCTTATTATTTTTACATATAATTCGTTCCTTATTATAGCTTTTTTTCTATCTAAAAACAACTTTTTTCTTTTTATGCCCTTATCTTCATTTCTTTTCACAAAACTTTTCATGAAAAAGGATACATTTTCTCCATGCAATAGGAAATTGTCTGTTCCACACTCAATCCATTTTCTATCGGTCTTTGTATAATAACTAATTTTGTGCCTGTTTTTTGCGCTGCTTCAATCTTTTCATCAAAGCCACCTGCTTTTCCCGATTCTTTTGTCACCAGATATGCTGCTTCTGTATAATGAATCAAAGCAATATTCATTTCTGTTGAAAATGGTCCCTGCATGGCGATTAAATGTCTGCCTTCAAATCCTAGTTTGGCCGCATCTGTCATAGAATTTTTTGTTGAAAGCACACGCGCATAACATCTGTCTTGATAATCCTTAAGCTGAGTATATTTTTGAAGTTCTTTTCCACCTGTCGTAATTAATATGTTTCCTTTCGTCTCCTGCAAATAAGAAACTGCTTTATCGACATTCTCTACCCAGACACAATTTTCATTTTCAAATGCTTCGTTTTCCGTTTCTCTGACACAACGGATATATTTTATTTTTCCATTCTCGCATGCTTTCTGTATATTTTCTGTCACCACTCTTGCAAATGGATGGGTTGCATCGATCACAATATCTATCTTATATAGATTTAAAAATTCCTGAATTTCTTCACTATCCATTCTCCCTGCTATAATCTCAGCTTCGGACTGTTCTTCTGCACACACTTTTCCATACTCAGTTGCAACGCTGACATAAACCTTTGCCGGCAGTCTGCATACTGCTTTTGCGATTTGATTTCCTTCTGTTGTTCCGGAAAATATCAAAATCCTGCACATTTCCATTTCTTCTTTATCGTTCTTATCCACGCCAAAACCTGTTCTTTCTTAAAATAAAACTTCCATCTTTTTCTGTACAATAGCTACCGTCATACTATCCAATTTCAGTTTATCTAATATCATCTTTCCATCCGGGCAACAATATTTTGCAGCTCTCTCACATACATTATCAACACCGGTAACCGATGCCACAAATTCTGAACTGCTACTGACACACTCTACTTTTTTCAGTTCTTCTGCTGAATATGTCAAAAATGGAATTTGATAGTTCTCCGACAGTTTTTGTATCGCCGGTTCTTCCTTCTTTAGATCAATACTTGCAAATGCTAAAATTTCAGCTAAATCAATTTGAACTTGTGCTAATGCAGACTGAAGTCCTTTTTCTAATTTTATATAAGATATGTTTTTTCTGCACCCAAGACCTATAATATATGTTTTCGCAAGCAAATATAATCTATTCGATTTTTGATTTTCTTCTTTTTTTTGAGCTGTCACAATAATTCCATATTCAAATTTATCCAATTCTCTTTCTGATTCACAACACACGACTTCTTTCGGCACTTTCCCTTTATAACCAAGTTCACTGTAAAATCCTATCTTTTTTTCTTCTAAAACAGCTGCCGAAATTTCTTTTGCCAGTTTTCTGTCTGTAATTTGCAGTCTGTTTTTCTTTGCAAACACATCTACTGCAAATTTCTTCTGTACATCTGTCGCTGTCGTAATAACCGGCCTTGCACCCATACAATTTTCTATCATGTGTGCAAGTGCTATTCCCCCTCCGACATGACCGGATAGAACTGGTATGCAATGCTGTGCTTTTTCATCCATCACCAACACTGCAGAATCCGAATATTTATCTTTCACCCACGGAGCGATCAAACGTACTGCAATCCCTATTGCACCAATAAAAATAAAATCTTCTTTCCCCCATTTTTTTCCAATCCATAAGGACAAATATTCTGGCATGGGTTCTAAATCACACTCCACAGAAAAACGTTTTATTGTATATCCAATGCAATCATACTCTTGTTCTGTTAAATAACTACACAGCTCTTTATTTTTTTGACTTCCTTTTTTTGTAAAACTTAATACGTTAATTTTCTTATCCATCTCTGTATATATTCTGAAAATCCTCCTTCTGCATACCATATGCAAAAGGAGGGTTTATTGTAAACATTCTATATTTTACTTACTTTATAAACATCGCATCCCCAAACGAGAAAAAACGATATCTGTCTTTTACTGCTTCTTCATAAGCTGCCATCACATGTTCTTTTCCTGCAAGTGCAGACACCAACATAATCAATGTTGATTCTGGAAGATGGAAATTTGTAATCAGGCAATCTAACATTTTAAATTTATATCCCGGATAAATAAATATTTCTGTCCATCCACTGCATGGTTTCAAATGACCGGTTTCATCTGCTGCTGACTCAATCGTACGACAGCTTGTTGTTCCTACACAAATAACGCGCCCTGCTCCATCTTTGGCACGATTAATTTTTTCAGCTGCTTCTTCATCTACCTGATAAAATTCAGAATGCATATGATGTTCTGTGACATCTTCTACTTTTACCGGACGGAATGTTCCAAGCCCAACATGTAAAGTCACACGTGCAATATCAACACCTTTTTTCTGAATTGCATCTAAAAGTTCTGGTGTGAAATGCAATCCTGCAGTCGGAGCTGCTGCGGACCCCTCGTTTTTTGCGTATACAGTATTATAGCGATTACGATCCTGCAACTGATGTGTGATATATGGTGGCAGCGGCATCTCGCCAAGCTGATCCAGAACCTCTTCAAAAATTCCTTCATAATGGAATTTTATCAGTCGGTTTCCTTCCTCTACCACTTCAATAACTTCTCCAATCAGCAATCCGTTACCAAAGCTCACCTGTGCTCCGACTTTCATCTTTTTACCAGGTTTTACAAGTGTCTCCCAAACGTCTTTTTCTTTACGTTTTAATAAGAGTACTTCTATCTTTGCTCCTGTACCAATCTTTTCACCGATCAGTCTAGCCGGAATTACCTTTGTATCATTGATCACGAGACAATCTCCCGGATTCAGATAATCAATAATTTCTTTAAATATATGATGCTCTGTCTTACCTGTTTCTTTATCTAATATAAGCAGGCGAGAACTAGAACGATCCTCCAGAGGATCCTGAGCAATCAGTTCCTCTGGCAGATCATAATAAAAATCACTTGTTTTCAATGACTTGTCCCTTCTCTTTCTTATTTACGAAGTTCAATTCCCATTTCTTCCAATGCTTTTAAGATCTTATTCATCGCTGTTGTAATATCAGCCTCTTCCAAAGTCTTATCTTTTGCACGGAACACAATTGAATATGCAACAGACTTAAATCCTTCTTTAATCTGAGCCCCTTCATACAAATCAAACAAAGCAAAGCTCTCCAGATAATTTCCACCTTTTTTTGCAATAATATCTTCAATCTGTCCAACCAAAATTTCTTTTGGTACTACCATACTCAAATCACGGGAAACTGCAGGATATTTTGCAATGCCTGTATATTTTCTGTCAAATGTTGCATATTCCAGAACAACCGGCATATCAATCACTGCGACATATGCTCTTTCTCCGATTCCATAAGTATCAGCAACATCCGGGTGAACTTCTCCTAAATATCCAACCACTTTTCCATCATACAAGATGTTTGCCTGTCTTCCTGGATGCAGATAAGTTTTTCCTGCATTTGGATCGTAGCTTTCACGTCCCTTCATTCCAATCTTCTCAAAGAACTCTTCTACAACGCCTTTCATATTGAAGAAATCTCCGTCTCCATACATTCCAAGAGTGAACTGCATTCTTTCATCTGGAAGTTCTGTAACCGGAAGAGCTTTAGGAAGATAGACATTTCCAAGTTCATACAGACGAACATTTTTATTTCTTCTGTTATAGTTTGTAGCAAGTGAAGTTAACATTCCGTTAAGAGATGTTGTTCTCATAATGCTATAATCTTCTCCCAATGGATTCATAATCTCAATTGCCTGGCGCAATGGTGAATCTGCCGGAAGTAATAATTTATCAAACACCTTTGGACTTTCAAATGAATATGACATTCCCTGGCTAAATCCACAGAATTCTGCAATATCTCTTGCAACCTGTTCTACTCTCAGTTTAAATGTCAGCTTACCTGTTGTTGCCTCTCCATTTGGAAGTGTTGTAGGAATGTTATCATATCCATAAAATCTTGCCACTTCTTCTGCAAGGTCTGCAAGACGGAATAAATCATGACGGAATGTAGGTGCGATCACTTCGTTTGTATCTGCATCATATTCCAAATCAATTTTCTCAAAATATGCCAGCATATCTTCTTTTGAAATGTCTGTTCCTAACATTCTGTTGATTTTATTTGCATCAAATGGTACACGAACAGGTTCTTTCTTCTTACTGTATACGTCAACTGTTCCGCCTACAACTTCTCCTGCTCCCAGTTCTTCAATCAGCTGACATGCACGGTCAATTGCCGCTTTTGCATTGTTTGGATCCAGTCCTTTTTCAAATTTTCCTGAAGCATCTGTACGAAGTCCGACTCTCTTGCTTGATTTACGAATATTTACTCCATCAAAACATGCCGCTTCGAAAAGCATTGTCTTTACATCATCTGTGATCATTGAGTTTTCTCCACCCATGATACCTGCAATGCCTACTGCCTTCTCGCCGTCGCAAATCATAAGAACATCTTTATCCATCTGACGCTCCTGTCCGTCTAATGTAACAAACTTCTGTCCGTCTTCTGCATTTTTCACAACGATCTCATGACCTGCAAGTGTATCAAGGTCATATGCATGCATCGGCTGGCCATACTCTTCCATCACATAGTTTGTGATATCTACAAGGTTATTAATCGGACGGATTCCAACTGATGCAAGTCTTCTCTGCATCCATTCCGGAGATGGTCCGATCTTAATATTTTTTACAACTCTTGCACAATAACGAGAACAGAGCTCTGTGTTTTCTACAGTTACTTTTACATAATCATTAACATCTTCCTGATTGCCTGTCTCTGTTACGACCGGTGGCTTAAATTCTTTATTAAATGTTGCTGCCACTTCTCTTGCGATACCTACAACACTATAGCAATCCACTCGATTTGATGTGATTTCATACTCAAATACAACATCATGAAGTCCCAGCACTTCTACTGCATCCGCCCCAACTTCTACATCATCTTTGAAAATATATATACCATTTTCCGGAGCTTCTGGATACATGTCTTTTGTAGAACCAAGCTCCTCGATTGAACACATCATACCGAAGCTTTCTACTCCACGAAGTTTTCCTTTTTTAATCTTAATTCCGCCCTCTACTCTTTGTCCAGGCTCGTGACCGCCTGCAACACGTCCTCCATCAAGAACTACCGGTACCTTTGCACCTTCAAATACATTATGGGCACCTGTTACAATCTGAACCTGTTCTGTTCCTACATTTACCTGGCAGATTATCAGTTTATCTGCATCTGGATGCTTTTCAATCTTATCAATCTGACCTACAACAATTTTAGCCAAATCTGCATCTAATTCTTCAAATCCCTCTACCTTTGTTCCTGATAAAGTCATTGCGTCTGTATATTCCTGCGCTGTGACATCCAAATCTGGCACATACGCTTTAATCCATGATAATGAAGTATTCATGTTTTAAATCTCCTTTTTATTATTTCATTATTCGCTTATTGTTCTGTTCGCCAAAAACAATTTTCCTCTTTATTTATGTTTGTTTTACCTGCCAACTAGAATTGTTTCAAGAAACGAATATCATTTTCATATAATAATCTCATGTCATCAATCTCGTATTTCAATAATGCGATACGTTCCAGACCTACACCAAAAGCAAATCCATTGTATTCTTCCGGATCAATTCCGCACATTTCCAGTACGTGTGGATGAACCATTCCACATCCGAGAATCTCAATCCATCCAGATCCTTTACAGAAACGGCATCCTTTTCCACCGCATTTAAAACAGCTCACATCCACCTCTGCACTTGGCTCTGTAAATGGGAAATGATGTGGACGGAATTTTGTCTTTGTATCTGGTCCGAATAATTCTTTTGCAAATACTTCCAGAGTACCTTTTAAATCTGCAAATGAAACATTTTTATCGATTACAAGGCCTTCAATCTGATGGAAGGATGGAGAGTGGGTTGCATCTACTTCATCAGAACGGAATACCCTTCCAGGTGCGATCATACGGATTGGAAGTTTTCCCTGTTCCATCACTCGTGCCTGTACCGGAGATGTCTGTGTGCGAAGCACGATATCTTTATTAATATAGAATGTATCCTGTTCATCTTTTGCAGGATGATCTGCCGGAATATTCAATTTTTCAAAATTGTACAAATCGTACTCTACTTCTGGCCCTTCAACTACTTCATATCCCATTCCTACGAAAATTCTTTCTACTTCTTCCAATGCGATTGTGTTCGGATGTCTATGTCCTACACTATTTTTCTTAGATGGAAGTGTAACATCGATTACTTCTGCTTTCAACTTTTCCTCACGGATTGCTTTTTCCATCTTTGTTTTTGTCTCTTCCATAATCTGCTCGATTGCAGCTCTTGTCTCATTGACAAGCTGACCAACTTTTGGACGTTCTTCTGGAGCAACATCCTTCATACCTTTCAATACAGCTGTTAACTCACCTTTTTTCCCAAGGAATTTAACACGCACATCATTTAATTTTTCTGGAGCATCAGAAGCCTGAATTGCTTCAATTGCTTCTTTTCTGATCTGTTCCAATCTTTCTTTCATCATTTTTCTCCTTTCAAATGAAAAAAGCTCCATCCCCAAAAAGGGACGAAGCTTATATTTTACTCGCGGTACCACCCTGTTTCCCAAAGTTATAACTTTTGGACACTCTGTTTGTGTAACGTACAACTTACGGTGTTCTCTACTTTATTTTTCAAAAACACAGCTAACGTGGGAAATTCAATTACTATCTGAACTCAAGAAAATTTTCAGCCGATGATTTTCTCTCTCTGGTAGAAGATAGCTCTCTACTGTACACGGTCTTCGCTTTTATGTTCATTTTATTTTTCAAAATCACCCTTATATTTTATCATATTCATACTGTTTGTCAAGTTTGATTTTCTGATGATTCCTCTTCTTTCTCATGTGCAAACATCTTAATTGCCCTTTGTAACAGGGCGTTTACTTCTCCTCCAAGCAAAATTACATACATACACATATAGAGCCAGAGCATAATTAAAATAATCATTGTAAGACTTCCATACATTGTTGTAAATCCGGTAAATATATCAAGATAAATAGAAAATATAAACGAAATCACTTGCCATGCACAAGCTGTAAATATTGCTCCTGGCAATTGTTTCTTCATTGTTGTTTTCCCTATATTCTTTCTGTTTGGCAAATATTTATATACCATATCCCAGAATAATGTAAGAATACCTAATGTAATCAGAGTTCTGCTTCGAATAACCGTATCAATTAATCTGACTAGCACCGGAAAATGCTGATTTAACATAATCGCAATCCGATTACCAAACACAGATAAAGCAAGTGACAAAATAATTGCCACCAAAAATATCACTGTATACAATGATGCTCTGATTCGCAAATATACATAATTACGTGTTTCTCTGCTTTCATATACACAGTTCAGTCCATTTGTAATTGACAGTACTCCTCTCCCTGCCGACCATAACGCCACTAAAACTGTGATTGGAATGATTGTGCCAGACTGGCTGTACACCTGATCCACTATAGATTCAATCAGTCCTTCTACTGTCGTTGGAAATGCCTGCAGTACAGCATTCATAATATAATCCTTTGTTAATGAGGTAAACTGTACCATCGTTAACAATAACAAAATGATTGGAATCATGGATAAGACGAAAAAATAAGCTGCCTGAGCAGCATAAGCTCCTGTATGATGTGAGCTCACCACATCCATAACACGAAGCGCATATCCTTTTATTCGATTAAATTTTTCTTTCATATACTTCCTCATCTATCATTACATTTTATTGTAACAACTCTAAATCTCCTCGCAGCTATGTATTTTTAATCCACACCGCATTCAGTTTTAATAGAATAGCATACCCAATAAAAATATTCAAGTATATCATTTCAAGGACTGTTTTGTAGCTCTTTGCCAGATTTTGTGCCTTAAAAACGGGTTCAGTCAGCATGACCAAACCCGTTTTTGTTATATTTAATATAGAAATAAATTTTTATTTATCGGTTATTGATTGCCGTAATCAATGCATCGATTGATGCATGGATAATATCTGGATTCACTCCTGCTCCCCATGCAAGTTTGCCACTTGGAGTCTGGATTCCTACATAAGCAATTGCCTGTGAACTTGAGCTTTGTTCCAGAGCATGTTCTTGGTAAGTTACCAATGAGAAATCTAAATTATAAGCTTTCTTTAAAGCATTACTTACTGCATCCAATCGACCATTTCCTGTCGCTTCTGTTGTAATTGTTTTTCCTTCATATGTAGAAGTAACCTGAGTTGTAATTCCATCTTTCTGTTGGAAATGTACTTCATTTATGCTGTATGGTGATGTGATATTTTCAAATTTTTCTTTAAATAATTCAAAGATTTCTTCCGGCTGCAGTTCAGCATGCTTGTGGTCCGAAACACTCTTCGTTGCATAACTCATTGCTTCACGCATCTTTGGTGGAAGGTTAAGGCCAAATCGAGTTTCCAGAATATAGCCAACACCGCCTTTACCAGACTGACTGTTGATTCGTATAACATCCGCATCATAACTCCTTCCGACATCAGTAGGATCGATTGGAAGATATGGAACTGTCCAATGATTTGGATCTTTTTCGTCAATCCACTTCATTCCTTTTGCGATTGCATCTTGATGTGAACCAGAAAATGCGGCAAACACCAATGCTCCACTATAAGGACTTCTTTCCCCTACTGTCATACCTGTATATTCTTCGTACTGTTCTACGATTCCCGGCATATCAGAAAAATCAAGTTCCGGATTAACGCCCTGTGCATACATATTCATTGCAACTGTAATAATATCCACATTACCTGTACGCTCACCATTTCCAAACAATGTACCTTCCACACGGTCTGCACCTGCTAAAAGTCCAAGCTCTGTATCTGCGACTCCGCAACCTCTGTCGTTATGTGCATGCTGAGAAAGAATTACATTCTCTCTGTATTTCAAATTCTTTGACATGTATTCCACCTGACTTGCGTAAACATGTGGCAAAGATAATTGTACTGTTACCGGAATATTGATGATTGCTTTTCTTTCCGGTGTCGGCTGCCATACATCCAGCACTGCATTACATACTTCTACTGCATAATCCATCTCTGTACCTGTAAAGCTCTCTGGACTATACTCAAAATAAAGATCCTGCCCTGCTTCATCTGCCAGTCTTTTTAATAATGCAGCTCCATCAATTGCAATCTGTTTTACTTCTTCTTTTGACTTGCGGAATACTTGCTCTCTTTGTGCATAAGATGTTGAATTGTATACATGTACAATTGCTTTTTTTGCACCTTTGATTGCCTCAAATGTTTTCTTGATAATATGTTCTCTTGCCTGTGTCAACACCTGAATGGTTACATCATCCGGGATCAGATTCTGCTCAATCAAAGTACGGCAGAATTCATATTCTGTTTCAGATGCTGCCGGAAATCCGACTTCAATTTCTTTAAATCCAATCTTTACGAGTAATTTGAAGAATTCTACTTTCTGTTCAAGACTCATTGGAATCACCAATGCCTGATTGCCATCTCGTAAATCCACGCTACACCAGATTGGAGCTTTATCTACATATTCTTTTCTCGTCCAATCCAGACATTCAGTTGGCGGCATATAATACTGTCTTTTGTACTTATTGTGATTCATCATGATTCATTTCCTCCTCGTTTTACATACCATTATATTTTTTATGCAAAAGAAAAAGTCCTCCGTCTCGCAAAATATCTTTGCAAGAGACGAAAGACTGCTATTTATCAAGTCCTACGCGGTACCACTCTTATTCATGAATGTTACTTCATACACTTATCAGATACAGGCTTTGTATATTCATATACGAAGCGATATATCTACCCTAGATAACGGTTGGGTTCCGTCTGCGTCTACTCTCCTGAACTTCTCCGTTCAGAATTTGGGGCAGCCGCTCCGAGGCCAGTTCCATCTATTCTTTCAACTGCTTTTCACCAACCAGCAGCTCTCTGGATTCAGATATAAATGTAATAATCCTCTTCATAGCTTTTTTCTATTACATAGCACAAGGTTACCATTATCTGGTACTCTTGTCAATATTTTTTCTGAATTTTTATGCATTACTTATTCACCTAATATACAAAAAAGGCAGCCATTACTGACTGCCTCTTCTTTCGTATATCCCCAAAATGCCGTTCCCTGTCTTCTGACTCCTAGCTTCTGCTAGGTGGGCGTCCGCATCTGCTTTTCTGTCTTCCACTGCATAATGATGGCCTGACATATTACAGAGATTTGAGAGTCCCGTTTAAAGTAATGTAGGTTCAAAACAACAAGGTTATCGAACATCTCAGGTAATTTTTTCTCTGAGAGTATTATAACTCATTTACATACTTTTTACAACATCAAGATATTGGAAATTGTTGCAAATTATAACCACTTCAGATTAAAAATACTGTTTTTTTAATTTTGTAGTATAAACCAAAAAGCCAACAAGTACGATCAAGAATAAAATATTTGCAATTGTATCCACTATTCCAACTGGTTTGACAAATGAATTGATCATATCTATTACACCGTATATTGTTGTAACTATACCAAACACAAGTACTGACGGAAGTGCCTTTTCCAGAAATGCTTTTTTATTTTTACATTTTTTCGCAACATAAGCATTGCCTAACAGAAGGATCTCATTGATCTCGCCTGTTTTTTTCATTTTAATATATGCATATAATGTATATACACCACATCCTAATACGATCAGACTTACAAATCCAAATACGTCATTCATTTTTTACTCCTCTACACCGAGAATTTCTTTTACGGTCTCTTTCATTTTATCTACATCGCACTCTTTTGTATGTCGAATCTGTGCGTTGCGAATTTCTTCAATTGCATTCGGAATCGCTACTCCTGAAACCTTCTCAAGTTCGTCGATCAATGCAAATTCTTCTAATTCATCATATTTCTCATCAATTGCTGTCATTACACTTCTTGCAAATTTATAAGGGCTTGCTGTTGATGCAACCAACATCTTTTTCTGATCCTTGCTTGCATCACGATATGCTCTGCTTACATGCGCTGCAACAGCAGTATGTGTATCCATCACATATCCTGTAGACTTATAAGTTGCACCAATTGTCTCTTTTGTTTCTTCTTCTGTAGAATATCCACCTTCGAAATCAGATAATTTTTCTTTCATCTCAGGAGTGATTTCATATACACCATCTTTTTTCAAAGCTTCCATCAACTCACTGTTTTTCTTAGCATCCTGTCCTGCAATTGTATAAATCAATCTTTCCAGATTGCTTGAAATCAAAATATCCATTGATGGTGATGAAGTCAAAACAAATTCTCTGTTTCTATTATATTTTCCTGTTTTAAAGAAATCAAACAAAACTTTATTTTCATTAGAAGCACAGATTAATTTTGCAATCGGAACTCCCATCTGTTTTGCATAATAAGCAGCAAGAATATTTCCAAAGTTTCCTGTTGGAACTGTAACATTAATTTCTTCGCCATTTTCAATTTCTTCATTTTCAAGTAGTTTTGCATAAGCATATACGTAATAAACAACCTGCGGAACCAGACGTCCGATATTGATTGAATTTGCTGATGAGAACTGATATCCTGCATCTGAGAGTTCTTTTTCTAACTCTTTATCTTCAAAGAGTGCTTTCACTCCACTCTGTGCATTGTCAAAATTACCATGGATTGCAACAACAGAAGTATTATCCCCTTTCTGTGTCACCATCTGTAATTCCTGTACTTTACTTACACCATTCTTTGGATAAAAAACAATAATTTTAGTTCCCGGTACATCTGCAAATCCGGCAAGAGCAGCTTTTCCAGTATCACCTGAAGTAGCTGTTAAAATCACAATATCTTTTGTGACATTATTTTTCTTTGCAGCTGTTGTCAACAAATGTGGCAGGATAGATAATGCCATATCTTTAAATGCAATGGTTGCTCCGTGGAACAATTCCAAATGATATGTATCGCCTACTTTAACAAGCGGAGCAATTACTTCTGTATCGAATTTAGAATCATATGCACTATTAATACAATGTTTCAATTCTTCTTCTGTAAAATCTGTTAAGAACTGTTTCATAACAGCATACGCTGTCTCTTGATAAGACATCGTTTTCAATTCATTCATTGTTACATCTAATTTTGGCAGTTCTGTTGGCACAAATAAACCGCCATCTTCTGCAAGACCTTTTAAAATTGCCTGAGAAGCTGTTATTGTCTTATCTGCGTTTCGTGTACTCTTATATAATAAGTTCATCTTTTCATCCTCACATATTATTTTCTACTATTTGTATAGTTTACAAGTCCGCCCGCGGCGATTAATTTCTGCATAAACTCTGGGAAAGCCTGTCCCTGAAATTCTTTTCCTTTTGTACGGTTATAAATTTTTCCACTGTCAAAATCTACTTCTACTTCATCTCCAGCCTCGATTCCTCTTGCTGCTTCCGGACATTCGATGATTGGAAGACCGATATTAATTGCATTACGGTAAAAAATTCTTGCAAATGTCTCTGCAATAACACAGCTTACACCTGCTGTTTTTAAACAAAGCGGTGCATGCTCTCTGGATGATCCACACCCAAAGTTTTTATTTGCTACGATCAAATCTCCCGGCTGTACTTTTTTCACAAAATCCGGATCGATATCTACCATTGCATGGCTTGCCAGTTCCTGTGCGTCAAATGAATTCAAATATCTTGCTGGGATAATAACATCTGTATCCACGTTATCCCCATACTTAAATACATGTCCTTTTGCTTTCATTATTTGTCACCTACTTTCTCTGGATTAGCGATGCATCCTGCAATTGCACTTGCCGCTGCAACTTCCGGTGATGCCAGATAAATCAATGAGTCAACATGTCCCATTCTACCTACAAAATTACGATTTGTTGTTGAAACACATTTCTCTCCTGCTGCCATAACCCCCATATGACCTCCCATACAAGGTCCACAGCTTGGCGTATTCACAGCACATCCCGCATCTACAAAAATATCAAGAAGACCTTCTTTAATACATTCCTTATAAATCTTCTGTGTAGCAGGGATTACCATCACACGCACATCTGGATGAACCGTGTGTCCTTTCAGAATTGCTGCTGCTTTTCTCATATCTTCCATACGTCCATTTGTACAAGATCCGATTACTACCTGATCAATCTTGATCGGCTCCATTGCTTCAATCTCATCAATTGTCTTGGCATTTCCCGGTAAATGTGGAAACGCTACAGTCGGACGTACTTCTGCAAGGTTGATTTCAACAACCTGTTCATATTGTGCATCTTCATCTGCCGTATACACTGTATACTCTTTCTTTGTATGCTCTTTCAAATACTCTTCTGTCTTATCGTCTACAATAAAGAGACCATTTTTAGCACCTGCTTCAATTGCCATATTCGCCATTGTAAATCTGTCATCCATAGAGAGATTCTTAATTCCATCACCTACGAATTCCATTGATTTATATAAAGCTCCATCAACACCGATTTTACCGATAATATGAATAATAATATCTTTACCGCTTACATATGGTCCTGGTTTTCCTGTTAATACAAATTTAATTGCTCCTGGTACCTTAAACCACAATTCACCTGTTGCCATACCAGTAGCAATATCTGTTGTACCCACGCCTGTAGAAAATGCTCCTAAAGCTCCGTATGTACATGTATGAGAATCTGCACCAATAATACATTCTCCGGCAGCCACTACACCAGCCTCAGGAAGTATTGCATGTTCAACACCAGATTTTCCCTGTTCAAAATACCATTTCAGCCCCTGTTCTTTAGCAAACTCTCGGATTGCTTTTGAATTTTCCGCTGATTTAATATCTTTGTTTGGTGTAAAATGATCTGGTACAAATACAACCTTATCCTTATCAAACACATGATCTGACATCTGTTTTAGGATTGGCAGAGCCATAGGTCCTGTGATATCATTTGCCATCACTACATCTAATTTTGCCATGATCAGCTGTCCTGCCTCTACAGAGTCCAACCCTGCATGTGCTGCCAGGATCTTCTGTGTCATTGTCATTCCCATCGTGACAACCTCCTTTATGCCCAATATTTTCTTTTATCCGTTCTTTATATTCGTTAATACCTCCGGACAAATATTGCCCGAAGGTTCTTTTATAATTATTTTGCCTGAATATAGCCCTTTGCTGTCAAAGCTTCTGCACAAAGGACAGCACCACCTGCTGCACCTCTTACTGTGTTATGAGACAGTCCGACGAATTTATAATCAAACATGCTATCTTCTCTGAGTCGACCAATTGATACGCCCATTCCATTTTCATAATTTACATCCTGTGTGACCTGTGGACGATTATCTTCTTCTAAGTATTGGATAAACTGCTTTGGAGCACTTGGAAGGTTTGCTTCCTGTGGAAATCCCTTGAAATTCACAAGCTTTTCGATAAGCTGTTCTTTTGTAGGTTTCTTTTCAAAATTGATAAATACAGCTGCTGTATGTCCATTTAAAACAGGTACTCGGATACACTGACATGTAATCTTTGGAAGATCGGCTTTCACAATCTGTCCATTCTCTACTTTTCCAAGCACACGAAGCGGCTCCTGCTCACTCTTCTCTTCTTCTCCTCCGATAAATGGAATAATATTTCCAACCATTTCCGGCCAATCCTTAAATGTCTTTCCTGCTCCTGAAATTGCCTGATATGTTGTAGCAACAACTTCTTTTGGTCCAAATTCTTTCCATGCTGCCAGACAAGGTGCGTAACTTTGAATAGAACAGTTTGGTTTTACCGCAATAAATCCACGAGTTGTACCAAGACGTTTTTTCTGATCTACGATTACATCAAAATGCTCTGCATTGATCTCAGGTACTACCATTGGTACATCTGGTGTCCAACGATGTGCACTATTGTTTGAAACAACCGGAGTTTCTGTTTTAGCATAAGCCTCTTCAATTGCCTTGATTTCTTCTTTTGTCATATCTACTGCACTAAATACAAAGTCTACTGTAGATGCAACTTTTTCTACTTCATTTACATTCAATACAACCAGTTTTTTTACTGCTTCCGGCATTGGAGTATCCATTTTCCATCTGTCTCCAACAGCATCTTCATATGTCTTTCCTGCTGAACGTGGGCTTGCTGCTACTGTTACTACCTCAAACCATGGGTGATTTTCAAGAAGCGAAATAAATCTCTGTCCCACCATTCCTGTTGCTCCTAAGATTCCAACTTTTAATTTCTGTTCCATTGTACATCTTCTCCTTTATCTAACTCTTCTATGATTTAACTGCATTATGATTATTCTGCAATCAAATATGCCTCTTCCTGTGCAATAACTTTTTCCATTGCAGCTTTTCCCGGTGCCCCAATCGTATTCCTCATCTCAACACAAGTTTTCATACTGATTACTTCATAAATATCTTCTTCAAATACCGGTGAAATTGCTTTGAACTCTTCCAATGACATATCATCAAGTGCCATATTCTTATCTATACAATATAACACCAGTTGACCTACAATACCATGTGCATCACGGAATGGAACTCCATGGTTAACAAGATAATCTGCTGCATCTGTTGCGTTTGTAAAACCATTCTTAGCACTGTTTTCCATTCTTGTTTTATTGAATTTCATCGTGCGAAGCATTCCTGTAAATAATGCCAGACATCCTTTGGTTGTGTCAATCGCATCAAAAACAAATTCTTTGTCTTCCTGCATATCTTTATTATATGCCAATGGAATTCCTTTCATCGTTGTCAACATAGACATCAATGCTCCATATACTCTTCCCGTCTTACCGCGAACCAGCTCTGCAATATCCGGATTCTTTTTCTGAGGCATAATACTGCTTCCTGTACTGTATGCATCATCAATATCTACAAACTGATATTCATTTGAATTCCAAATAATCACTTCTTCTGAAAATCTGCTCAAATGCATCATCACAGTCGACATTGCAGATAAAAGTTCAATTAAATAATCACGGTCTGCAACAGAATCCATACTATTAAGTGTCGGTCCTTCAAAATCAAGCAGCATTGCAGTATATTCACGATCCAGTGGATACGTGGTTCCTGCCAGTGCCCCTGAACCTAATGGACAATAATTCATTCTTGCATAAATATCTTTCATCCGGGAGCGATCTCTTTTAAACATTTCAAAATATGCTCCCATATGATGTGCCAGTGTAATTGGCTGTGCTTTCTGAAGGTGGGTAAATCCAGGCATATAAGTTTCCGTATTCTCTTTCATAATTTTTAAGAGTACTTCCAATATATCCTTTAACAGCTTATCCAATTCCAGAATCTCATCTCGGGTATATAACTTCATGTCGAGTGCAACCTGATCATTTCTACTTCGCCCGGTGTGCAGCTTCTTCCCTGCATCTCCAATTCTGTCAATTAAATTTGCTTCCACAAAACTATGAATATCTTCATATTTGTCCGTAATCTCTAATGTCCCATTCTCGACATCTTGTTTGATTCCGTTTAATCCTTCAATAATCTGTTTCTTCTCATCTTCTGTCAGGATTCCCTGTTTTGCAAGCATTGTCACATGTGCAATACTTCCACGGATATCTTGCTCATAAAACTTCTTATCAAAGGAAATGGATGCATTAAAATTGTATACCAGCTGATCCGTTTCTTTTGTAAAACGGCCACCCCATAATTGTGCCATAGCCAATTTCCTCTCTTCTTTATTGTATTACTTTGTTCTGTAAGAATAAAATCCAGCCATATTCAGACTTTCTATATCTCCAGAGCGTTACTTTTGCACATTAGTTTAACATACTAAAGTGTTAATGTCTATCTTTTTTTCTGTGAAAGCACCAAAAAATAGATTTCACTCTGTTTTTTATTCTGACAACATAAAGAAATTACACTTTATTTTTTGTTCTTATTTTCCGCTTCTTTTCGTTCTTTCATCGAAAATACGCAGCCGCAATAATCCTGTCTGTACAATCCATATTGCTCAGACAATTCAACCGAACGTTTATATCCATTTTTCTTTTTAAAATCCGACAGCAGATACTCTGTCCCATATTCTTCGGACAAAAGCATACCTATCTCGTTTAATTTCTGGGCATTTTTCAAAGGGCTGATACTTAATGTCGTTGTAAAGAAGTCATATTCCCCATTTTTTGCAATTTTAGCAGCTTCCCTCAATCTTAATTCATAGCATTTGAAGCATCTTTCGCCACCTTCTTTTACATCCTCCAGCCCGCGTGCCATATTATAGAATTTTTCTGAATCATAATTTCCTGCAATAAATGTGACCGGATGTTTAAAACGCATTTCTGATATCAGTTTTTGCTGTTCCAGCACTCTCTTCGTATATTCGCTTTCTGGATATATATTCGGATTATAATAAAATACTGTAACTTCAAAATATTGCGACAAATATTCTAAAACATAACTGCTACATGGCGCACAGCAACTGTGAAGAAGAAGCCGTGGCACTTTTTCTTCTTTTTTTAATTCCAGAATTAATTTATCTAATTCTTTCTGATAATTTACTTTCTGCCCTGCTTTATTGCTCACTTTCCAATTCCATACACTCACGTTTTTTATTCCTCATCTTTTCGTTTTCTATTATTCTTTTCTATCTTATATACTATCTCAATTATACACAGTTCGCAATTGTATCATCCAGCTTTTATACTTTTTTCATATACTCTTCATATTATTTTTCTTTATCTCTTGAGTCGATTCTGATACCAATTTTCCACTGCATTGATCAATGCGTATAATAACATAGAAAAAACACATAAAATACAAATGCTCATCAACAACCAATCCATTTTAAATACCTGGCTCGAATAAATAATCAAATATCCAATTCCACTTCTTGCTGCAAGAAATTCTCCAATGATTACACCGACCAGACATAATCCGATATTTACCTTCATATTACTGATAATTGCAGGAATTGATGATGGAAGTACAACCTTTGTCAAAGCCTGCTTTTTACTTCCATGCAATGTATAAATAAGCCATAATTTTCCTTGATCTACAGACTCAAACGTTGTATATAAACTCAAAACACTTCCAAATATTGCAACCGACATTCCTGCTATAATAATCGTTGTCGTGTTTGCGCCCAACCACACAATCAATAGTGGTGCTAAAGCTGACTTTGGAAGGCTGTTTAAAACTACAAAGTAAGGATCTAATATTTCTGATATTTTTTTGCTGTACCATAGTAATACTGCTATACAGATACTAATTAATGTTACCAGCAAAAAACTGACTAATGTTTCATAAAATGTCGTCCACAAATGAGCAAAAATAAAACCATTTAATATCATATTCAAAAAGCAACGGATTACTTTAGAAGGGCTGCTGAATATAAATGAATCTATCAGACCAGTTGTTGCCGAAACTTCCCACAGCAATAAAAATATCAGTAAAATTGCAATTCTTGATACTCGTACAATCCATCTATGTTTATTCTGCTGTTTTAAATAATTTTTCTGTCCATCAGATAATTCATTCATAACCATTTAACTCCTCCCATATTAAATTGAAATAGTTCTTAAATTCTGATGCATTTCTTCGATGCATCGGTGTATCATTTTCTAATTCAAAGGAAATATCAACGATTTTTGAAATTGTAGCCGGGCGTGGTGTCAAGATTAAAACTCGATCTGCCAGACTGACTGCTTCTGACAAATCATGTGTAACAAAAATCGCTGTTTTATGTTCATGTTTAAGAATCTGACCGATATCATTTCCCACTGTAAGGCGAGTCTGGTAATCAAGTGCTGAAAATGGTTCATCCAACAAAAGTAATTCTGGTTCCAGGACCAATGTTCTTATAAGTGCCACCCTTTGACGCATACCGCCAGACAATTGAGAAGGTCTGGAATTTTTAAATTGTTGCAGGCCATATTGTTCTAATAATTCCAGTGCTTTTTTCCTTGTCTTTGCAGACAACATATGCTGAACTTCCAACCCTAATAAGACATTATGATAAACTGTACGCCATTCAAACAAATGATCATGCTGTAACATATAGCCGATATTTGTTGTACTTTGTTTGAGATTTTTTCCATTCATTTTGATAACCCCTTTTTCGGGCTTTAAGATTCCACAAATAATAGATAGAAGTGTTGATTTTCCACAACCGGAAGGACCGACAATCGCAATAAATTCTCCTTCTGAAACGCTGAAAGAAACATCCTCTAAAGCTTTTGTCTCACCTTCCGTTGTGTGATATGAATATGTGATGTGTTGCATTTCTAAAATCGGTTCCATTCAGCCACTCCATTTTTTCTATATTAATAGTGTATGACAGAACCTAAAATCAGTGAAACTCCTTGATTTAAAAAATTGTTTCACTGAGATGTTTATATACCCGTTCACAACGGATGATATCGTCAATATCCACCCATTCATCCGGCTGATGTGCACATTCAAGATTTCCCGGACCATAGGACATACAATTATGATTGCCTAATTTTCCTGCTATAACAGCAGTGTCGGTATATCCCGGAAATGGTGCGATCTCAGGCTCTTGTTTTGTAACAACCAGACAAGATTTTTTAAGCGCTTTAAGCATCGGCGAATTATCATCTTTTTCTATGTAAGGACGGTCTCCTGTAATTGTATATGTAACTGAAATTCCTGATACAACCTCTTTTGCTCTCTCAATTGCTTTTTCTAAAAGCTCTGTAGTTTTCTGCGTGTTTGTCGGCGGAACCAGTCTCAGATCAATCCACAATTTACATGCATCCGGTACAACATATGGTCGATATCCTCCTTGAATCTGCCCGAATGTCACTGTTGATTTTCCAAGATCCGGATGTGTTGGAACCTGTTCTATCTCTTCATGAAATGTATGTATGATCTCTGCCATAGCTGCAATGGCATCTGCTCCCTTCCATGGTGTACTTGCATGTGCTGTATGTCCCTGCACATCCACCTCGTACCAGGTACGACCCTTATGGGCCACTTGGATCATCCCATTTGTAGGTTCTGCATCAACAATCCAGTCATCTTTTCCTACCCAGCCTGATTTAATGCATTGTTCCGATCCTCTCATAAAATCTTCTTCATCTACTGTACAGATTAATTTTAATGTACGTTTAGGTTTTTTATGTTTCTGCTGCACTAATGTAGCCGCATGTATAAATGCTGTCGTACAACATGCAAGACCGGATTTCATATCACATGCACCTCTGCCATAAATTTTATTATCCTGTTCTAGTGCACGAAATGGTGGCAATGTCCACCCATCTCCTACAACCACTGTATCCATATGGCAAATAAATATAAGAGCCGGCAATGTTTGATCTGTTCCTAAAAGCTCTGCACATAAATTAAATCTGCCCGGCAACACTTCCTCTTCTTTTAATTCTACTCCCGGTAATTTCAATAGTTCTTTCAGATAGTCTTTGATTTCTCTCTCGTATGTACCTGGATCTGTACTTTCAATCTGAACAAGTTCTTTTGTTAATTGAACTGCCTGAATCTGTTTCATTTTACTTCCTCCCATTGAACGCCCTGTTTTTATCTTCATAAGATAACTATAGAATCTTAAATAATAAAAGGCAAGAGGTTTTATCAAAATGCTGTCCGCTCATCTATAACTATACAATTTACTACCAACCTTTCCGGTGTCACTTCGTATCCGATACAAGTTGCCAATGTCACAATCTGACCTTCTGACCCCTCCCACTGTTTTTGGAAAATATCATTTGTATTTTCACAAACAAATACATTTTCTATTTGAAGTTTTTTTGTTTTGGAAGGAGTATACAAATATAATTCACGATTGGATTCTGCAAATACACTATCCTGAAATTCGTTTAATCTTCCGAACATTTGCCCGGATGCGGTATTATGTCCAAACAGACAGATGTGTTTATCTGTCAACATATCATCTGTATATGCCCATGTAAAAATAGAACCAAGCGGACTATATTCTCCTTCGAAATTTCTTGTCAAATATATTGTATCATTTTCTCCTTTTAAAACCGGCGCATCTACTTCAATCTGAGGAATATAAAGCCATCCCACAATATCTTTGTTGATTTTTTTCAATGCTGCAAAATCTACACTTCTTCTCATAGGGTTTTCCGGTAATCCTGTATCAATTACATTTTGAATAATCTCTTCTTTTTTTATCATCTCTTCTATATACGGCTGATACTCCTTCACTGCAATGCTAAAAAACAAAAGACCGCCGACAAATAAAATACCGATTATACTCATTGTAATTTTATTCCTCATTTTTCCTTTCTTTTCTCCATTCAACAGCTACAATAGTTCCTGCTGTGATAAAACCTATTCCTACTATAGCCCATTTCCATGCGCTTGTTTCCAATCCTGTCTGCGGTGCCATATCCTTTCCGACCTTTTCCATCGGTACATGCTTTGGCGACACCTTTATTTCATAAGACATTTTTCCTTCTGTTTCATCCCAACTTGGCAATGCTACGAGCATCGGAGTAATCAAATCATATTCATTACTTTTTTCTGCCTGTATGAAATAAATTCCTTCATCTAATTGTTCAAATACCACTTTTCCTGTTGCATCTGTTTGTCTGTTTTGTTCCGGTTCTACCCCAAATGCTTCCAGCTGTTTAGATATACGCTCTAACTCTAAAGATGTTTTTATGTTATTTAAATCAATTCCTGCCGAATCATAAATTGGAAGTATTTTATACTCTCCATTTTCAATATCTCCGATTTTTGTACACCCAAGAATAATTCCTTCTTTTTTCATGTTTTTCCAATCTTCCGGCAATGTCATCTGTATCATTCCTGTCTGCTCTTGCTCAAATGCCGCCAATACCGGAAATGACTGAAATACTGCAAATAACATTGTAATTCCAGCACATAATATTTTTCTTTTGTGTTTCATCTATTCCTATCCCTCCTCTTTCTTCTCCTCTGTCTTCTCCTCTGTCTTCTCCTCTGTCTTCGATATGTCTGTATTCTATTTTTAATTTGTATTACTCCTACACTGACCACAAATAGGATGGGAAATACTGTAACTATAATTTCCCGTACAGAAGGAAACTGTGGTTTAATTTTTTTATATTCTTTTTCTTTGTAATATACCCTGCGTCCTGTGACAACCAATCTGTGACTGTTTATTCCAAAAGGCGTACACGTAACAAGCGATACCAGATCTTTTTCACCTTTTATCTCCATCCATGCAATATCTTCTGGTTTTACAACCATAATTTCTTCTACCTTATAAGCCATCACTTCTTTGTATGTATGTATAAAAAATAAATCTCCTATCTTCATTTCATCAAGACGAACCAGTAATTTCGAACTTGGAAGTCCTCTGTGCCCCGTCAATACGCTATGTGTATTTTCTCCTCCTATCGGAAGACTTGTACCTTCCAGATGTCCGATTCCATTAGATAAAACTTCATCCTCAGTTCCGTGATATATTGGAAGTTCTACTTGGATTTTAGGAATTTCAAGACTTCCCATAATATCTGTCCCATGAATATTTAGTAACTCTTCATATTTCTTCTCTTCCGTTTCCTCTACAATTCCCCCCTTTGCCTGAAACAACATTTCATTATATTCATTTGCCTGTCTCCACTTCTCTTCTATTTCTTTTTCATCCTCTTTTTCCATTGTCTGTCGATATGTTGCGACAGCATCTGCCTGACGCTGCCGCTCAACTATATTACTGATAACCGGAAATATACAGATTAAAAAACCAGCCCAAAACAGTAAGTTTCGAAACTTTTTTCCTTTCTTTTCTGATTGTCTGTTTGTCTTCATCATATCTTATCGTTTTCGTTTGCTGCTCAATACTGCAACTGTCATTAAAATACTTCCACTTAAGACCATAATCAGAACAACGGGTGTTCCTGTAACCGGAAGCTTACTTCCAACCTGATTTATTACTGTCAGATTAATTGTTCCTTCTTCGGCATTTGTTTTCAATTCCTTCTCTTCACTATGCATAATACCACTGTAAAATGAATCTACTTTAGCCGTCACATTTAGATTTTTTAATACTGTATCATTTGCTCCGCTTCCCTTCACATAATGATCTCTATCATCTGTAAATATTGCCTTTATCTCAAGTTTAACCGGATCCTTTAACAATCGATAGCCTGCAGGTGCCTTTGTTTCTTTTAGGTAATACGTTCCAGAATCCAAACCGTAAATTTCAAATTGTCCATTTTCCGGTGAAACCATCTCGACAGCACGTTCAAATTTATTTCCACCGACATGATCCGTTCCTCCGACTGCATCTCGATTTACAACTGCGTACCCGTCTTTTTCCTTTCTTACATACACTTCATTTTGACAAGCTTCATCACTATATAAACGGAATTTTGCACCTGCCAATGTTTTCTGATAATTATTCACTTTTTGCACCTGCAATTTATATGTAAAACATATAACGGTATCCCATGGTGTAAATCCTCTGCTGCTTCCTCCATCGTTCGAATCCGGATTATTTGAAAATTCTAAACGGACATCATTTTCAATTCCCGGTCTTCCTATTTTCTGTACTGCCCTGTCATTTAATATTGCCTTATAACTCAGAGTAACTTTTTGATCATAAATATTTTCCTGTCCAGAATTAAATCTTGGAAATTCTCTATCTACAATACTTTTTATATCTGGTATTAAAATTTGAAATGTGTCGCCATTACTCGGCATCGTATTGAGCAGATATTCAGATTCTTTTAATGTATATTCTTTTTTCCGAGTATCGGAAATGTTTCCTGAGATTGTGATTTTTACAGTGTCTTTAAGAAATGTTAATGCATCATCCATTCTGTCATGCCATGCATAATAGTATGTACGATAACCATTCATATTAGAAATATTAGATTCATATCGATATGGTACAAATTGACCGATTTCAAAATCCCCAATGTCATTCCATCGGTTTGGATCTTTTATATTTTCATTTGCCTCATCTTCCTGTACTTGTTTAGCAATTACCGGATAATCTGATTTAATTGATATGCTTGCTGTCGGATTTGCTGTATTGACCATGCATAATGAACTTGCTGAAGATGTATTACTCACTTCTGTCACCTCATCAATAATATAATACCCATATGCCATTCCTCTGATTTGAATAACATTATCCGGTCTCACCCCTCTTACTTCTACGCAATCTGAATTTACCGAAAGCTTCTCTAATTCATCTCTTAACTCTTCAACAAAGTATCGAAATTCACTGTAGGTTCCTTCTTCTTTTTGTTCTGCCTTCGCTCCCTCTACTTGATTTGCATTTAATGACTGTATATAATCGATTGCCATATACTCTGTCACCTGTTCCGGGATTGTTTTCTTTCCCTTTTTTGTCAATTCTTTTGCTGTCACATTCTTCAGTGCTGCCTCGCAATTAGGATTCCATGTATAGTTAACCGATTCTCCATCTCTGGCGTTCTCTGCTAAAAACAACTGATATATACGGAATTTTTTTCCAACCAGATTCTGCCCTTCATTTCCTTTTATCGTAATCACTGCTTCTCTGTTCCCTAGAACTGCAACCCCACCCTGGGTGTAAATTGGACTTTTATCCTCAGCCTTTACAATTGGTACCAGTTCTTGTAATGCAGTCCCAGGTATCATGGGTGCTATCCCACTTAATAACATCACTCCTGCCATTCCTAGTACAATATTTTTTCTCATTTTCATAATTTTTATCTCACTTTCTTGTTTATCTTATTTTTTACAAGGCATCTTCCACCATATCGCTCCTAACACATACACAATACCTGCAACCAAAAATAAAAGATTCCAATTACTTCCTGTTTTAGGCAATTTATTTCCTTTATAATTTACAACCTCGATCGTTACAACCCGCTCCTCTTTTGTTCCTGATATAATGCTTTTACTATCCTCCAGCTGATATATTTTCCGATCAATCTGACAGGTAAATATATTTTCCATCGGATTACTTGCTACTGATATTTCGTATATTTTATCGCTTCCATCTACATTTACCGGAATTCTGTATCCTTGTGGAGCCTTTGTCTCCTTTATAAAATATGTTTCTCCTACTGCAAGTCCTTCAAACTTTGCTTCTCCGTTCTCATTAGTTTTACTACATGCAATTTTCTTTTTACATTCTTTATCCTGATACAAAGTGAATTCAACATCTTTTAACTTTTTACCATCTTCATTTTTCTTATCTATCAAAAGCTTATATGGAGCACAAACGTCTTCTACCTGTATTGCAGCTCCCGCCACCGTCTTCTCAAACTGCATTTTTCCATTTTGTACTGTCGAAGTATTTTCCTTTAATTCAATTTGATTATTTCCTGAAATTTGAAATCTAATTTTCCCCGGATTCCTTGTATAACCATCTGGTACAAAAGATTCTTCCACCATATGTTCACCATGTGTCAATCCTTTTAGTACAGCCTTTCCTTGCCCGTCCGTCGTTACTTCTTCTTGGCTTCCATCAGGCATTGTATGAATAAATTTTGCCCCGGATATCGGTGTTTTTGTTTCTTTTTGGATCTTAACGATATCCAATGTTAGAACCTGTTCCGAAATCTGAGCATTCTGATAACTGTCTACGATTTCTTCTCCTTTATTCTCACTTGTTATTTTCCGCACAATTACTTCTGGATTTATCTGATATCCTTCCGGAGCAGCAATTTCCTGTATTACAACCGTTCCTAATGGAAATGCAATTTCACCATTGTCCATTATGTAAAATTCATCGCCTGATTCTCGATATTCATTTCTTAATTTTCCAACACCTTCTGAATCTGTCCTTATCACCCACGAACGAGCAGGTTTAATTCCCTGTTGTTGCGGGTCCGATTCATAATTCCCAGCATAAAACTTCACATCAAACAATGCTCCTTCGAAAGTCCCATAGCCTTGTGGTACATTTTTCAAAGTCTCTGCATCCACCTTTTTCAATAAAATTTCAACCGGGTTCATCGTTGGTGCGTCCGACACTTTAACAACTGCTGTTTCTCCCGAACGAATTGTCACATTGTATACTGTATGATTCCAGGCATACCCTGTAGGCACTTTAATTTCTTTCACCCAATATGTATTTGCATCCAATTGTGCTACATTTGAATTTCCATCTTTATCTGTCGTTAGAGTTGCCACTTGATTTGTACACGCCTGATCAGTATAGACTCCATAAACTGCACCATTGAGACTATAGCAGGTATTTCCATTTGTAATCCCAGGCTTTGTCGATGTCTTCAACACTCTTATATTTCCTTTTGGTGCACGCTCTACCCACACAATATCCTGCTGTGCATTGTAGGCAACATATGTTTTATACTCCGACATATATCTTTGCAAAGTCCCGTTTGTTGCCATCTGATTTTGGGTTACAGCCACCATGTTTTTAATTCCCTGTGCCATTGAAGCAGATAAGCCTGTCAAACTGCCACAATACGCATACCCAACTGCCGCATGGCAATATGCATAAGTATTTCTATCGCTTTCATTGAAAATATTTTTCCCTAAATTTTCATATAATTCTGGAATTACATAACATAAGATCAATGCTTTAATTATGTCACTGTTTAACTCTGACACACTGAATGTTCCACTTGGTGTCGTCGAATTTGGCTCTGCACAAAATCCAAGATATGTCCCCGTTTGTGTCTTCACGCTAAATTCACAAGTCCCCCAGGACCCATACGAATGTCCTGCTCCCGGAGTAATCACAGCCGGAGATCCCACCGCAGACAATAACATAATTCCTTCATCTGCTTCCTCTGGATTTTTTTCCTCGTGGTAACTTTCCTCTTGATCAATATATGCTTCTCCTATCACCTCACCTTTTCCATATTTTCCCAATTCTTCTTCCGGGATCATCGACTCTAATTCCGCCTTAATGCTTTTTAAATCTTCTGATTCATCAATCGCTACGGCCGGAAGAATTGATTGCAGCAACAAGATAATCGTTCCTGTTATCGCGAATAGAATTTTTCCCTTCTTCATATATTTCCTCCTTCTTCAATTATTAAAACAGTAAGAAAGAGAATCCGACACTCATAGGCATTCCTCCTTTGTCTATTCGTTTTTAATCAAACATTGAAATAAGCTGGCGATCTGCCATAGATATTAGAATTTATTAGAATGTTTGAGTTGTGATTGCATCATAGCATAATAAAAAACATATCACAAGATGCTTTTTTATTTTTGTAAACAATTACTAAAAATCATGAATTGTTTTGGTATATGTTTAATGGACAAAAATGTGCATCCAGCGGGATGCCTTTTATTACAATAGAAAAATATCCTATATAACAAAAAGGGTGTAGATTCAACTTGAATCTACACCTCTATACAGCCGAAAATCGGACTTGAACCGACGACCCCTTCATTACGAGTGAAGTGCTCTACCAACTGAGCTATTTCGGCATTGGTTTTATAGCAACCTCATATATTATATCGTCTTTTCTTAGGAATTTCAACTGTTTTTTATTCTTTTTCTTGCATATGCACAGTCAACTGATTATATGGAATCTCAATTCCTTCTTCATCAAATGTCAATTTTATCTGTTCAAGAAGTTCCCATCTTGTATCCCAGTATTTTTCCATCTTCACATAAGCACGGATTCCTAAAACTACGGAACTGTCTGCCAATGAGTCCACAAACACCTTCCAGTCTTCGTTCGTTAATATATCTTTGTGACTAAGCAATAATCTTTCCAGAATTTCTTTTGCTTTCTTCAAATCTGATTCATATGAAATCCCAACCTTCAAATCCAATCTTCGTTCATCACGCTCTGTCACATTTGTCAGACTGTTATTCATAAGTTTTCCATTTGGAATCACAATTACCTTGTTCTCTATCGTCATCAATTTTGTATAGAAAATTTTAATTTCTTTTACTGTACCTTCGTTCTTATTCGTATCTTCAATAATATAATCTCCGACAGTAAACGGTCTCAATAACAGAATCATGATGCCACCTGCAAAATTTGTTATAAAATCCTGCAATGCCAACGATACACCGACACCTGCTGATGCAAATAACATGGTTATTGATGATAATTCAATTCCCAGATTTCCTGCAATGATAATAATTAATAATATATATAATCCGAATTTTACCAGGGAATCTACAAATGTTGCAATTCCCGCATCTGTCTCTTTTACCTGAAAGGAATAACGGATACTTTTACGAATCCATTTTATAATTACACGTCCTATCATAAATATGATGATTGCAATGATTATTTTTATACCTAAGTTTATCAAATTCGGTATATGTTCTTGTATATAGTTGCTGAACTGACTCATATTTTCAGTCACTTCATTTACGGATGCTTCCGCCGACTGCTGAAGCTCATCTGTTGTTGTCATATACTGCCCTCCTGTCGCCTTACTCTTTTAATGCAAGAAATGCTGCCAGATTTCCTCTTCTGTCTCCACTTGTACGGTGCGAATACAGAATCTCACTGTTGCAGTGTGTACATACATTCGTCACAGCAATATGTTCTGGCAATATTCCGGATTCTTTAAATATGATTTCATTTGCTTTCCATAAATCCAGCTGATATTTTCCATTCTCTTTGCGATAAAACAAATCTTTCCAATATCTTTCTCTAAAATTTTTCTGGAATTCTAAAATCACATCTTCGCTGACTTCATAACAATCCTTACAGATAGACGGACCTACTGCTGCCAGAATATCCTTTGGATCAGACCCATATTGCTCCTCCATCTTACGAATTGTTTCTTTTCCGATTTTCCCCACTGTTCCACGCCAGCCGGAATGACTAAGTCCGATTGCCTTTTGAACAGGGTCTACAAAATATAACGGGACACAATCCGCATAAAACGTCACAAGGCAAATTCCGGGGATATTTGTAACCATCCCATCCACATCTGTATAATCCAATGGTGTCACAATTCCCTTTCCTTTGTCTTTTTCCGTTACTACTCTTACATTAGTTGTGTGTGTCTGTTGGGAAAGTACCATATTCTCACATTTCACCCCGATTGATTTTGCGATTCTATGATAATTCTCACGAACTGCTGCTTCATCATCCCCTCTTGTAAAGCTCAGATTCATCGATGCATAGCATCCTTGACTCACACCACCAAGTCTGGTTGAAAATCCATGATGCACAATTTTTGTATCTGTCAAGAGCGGATATTCCAAATAGGGTGCTTCCTTTTCTATCTCACGAAAAATTTGTCTCTTATCTTTATATATTATTCCAAGACTCATCCTTATCTCCCTTATTCTGTATGATCATTTTATAATTTTCACATATTTGTATTTTATCACAACTCTGTGTATTTTTTATGAATGAAAAGCAAATGCGTTCTGAACAACATTTATCCTATTCTTCTCAATCCCTACTACATCAAAACGATATGCCTGATTCTCTCCAAGATTATGTTCCATAATATAGAATAAGGCACAGCGACAGAGCACCCGCTGTTTCTTTTCATTCACAGCGTCCAATGCATTCCCTGTCCCTCTGCCTTTCCGATATTTCACTTCACAAAATACAATATACGAACCATCTCTCGCAACAATATCAATCTCTCCGGCATGACAGCGATAATTATATTGTAAAATCTCATATCCCTGCTGTTCCAGATAGTAGCCTGCTGCCTGTTCATATACGCTTCCTATTTTTCTATTATTCATAATATCATATCGCATGATACCACTTAAAACAACTTATTTTTCAAGATAGGCTGTTTTTTACTCATCTATAAAATTCTTGATAAATGTTTTTCTATGAATTGGTGTTGGTCCATATTCTTTCAATGCAGCAATATGTTCCTGCGAACCATACCCTTTATGTTTTGCAAATCCATATTCCGGCATAATTTTATCATATTGTAGCATCAGGCGATCCCTCGTCACCTTTGCTAAAATACTTGCCGCTGCAATAGATACACTCTTTGCATCTCCTTTAATAATCGGAACCTGAGCAATTGTAATGTCTGGTATCGTAACTGCATCGTTGAGCAAAATATCCGGCATAATTCCTAAATTATGAATAGCTTCCCTCATTGCCTCATATGTAGCCTGCAAAATATTAATCTCATCGATTCTCGCCGGAGATGCCATACCAATCCCTGTCGCAATTGCTTTCTCCATAATTTCATCATACAATTCTTCTCTCTTTTTTGCAGAAAGCTTTTTAGAATCATTCAGATACAATATCTCGCAATCTTCCGGAAGAATTACAGCCCCTGCTACAACCGGACCTGCCAAAGGTCCTCGGCCTGCTTCATCAATCCCACAAATCCATTTACAGGCAGCATAACAATGCTCATATTCTCGCATCTGCTCTAATCGCGCTCTCTCTTGCTCAAGCTTTTCTTCCTGTTTTTGATATTTACGGATCAGATTCTTAACTCCCGCACGGGAATCGGATTCATATTTTTTATATAATTCCGGATATTCATCTATTTTTGCCTGTTCAAATACAAGCTTTATATCACTGATCTTCTCACTCATGCTTAATCACTCCAAACTTATCAAACGGCCATATTCGAATCCATGCCCTTCCCATAATATCATCTCGATGAAGAACTCCCACCGATGGGTCACGACTGTCTGAACTATGATTACGATTATCTCCCAACACAAAATATTCATCTTCTCCCAGTGTAATTGGCTCTGCTGCAATTCCTGGATCGTCCATAACTTCCAATCCATAATTTTCATCCAGCATTTCTCCATTGATATAAACATATCCATCTATCACCTGCACTGTTTCTCCCGGAAGACCAATGATTCGTTTAATGTAATAAGTATGTTCTTCATACTGAAATGGAAATACGATAATTTCAAATCTCTCTGGATCACGGAATCGGTAACTGATTTTATCTACGATCAGATTATCTCCATCTGACAGTGTCGTCTCCATAGAATGACCGCTCACTTTTGTCCTCTGCCCAATAAATGTAATGATTCCTAATGACAAAATAACAACGATCACAATGTAGATAAGCCAACTAAGCAACTCCCCTAAAATACTTCTTTCTTTCATTGTACGCCCCTTTTATGCATCCATCTCATCCGGAAATTCTAATGTTATTCTTCCAAGTCTGCCATTTCGGAAATCATCCAACATCAGTTTTGCTGCCTTTTCTGTGTCATACTCATTTCCTTTTACAAGGCAATGTCTGCTCTTTGCAATTTCCTGCAACATCGCAAAACCATCGTCTGATTCCTCTATATCATACTTTTCTGCCAATATTCCCGAATATTTATCATTCAAGAACTCACATAATTTTGCAGCCAGTTCTTCTGTATTCAGAATTTCATCCTTGATCGAGCCAATATATGCAAGCTTCAATCCCACACTCTGATCCTCAAATTTCGGCCATAAAATTCCAGGTGTGTCTAATAATTCCACATTTTTATTCAAACGAATCCATTGTTTTCCTTTTGTAACACCCGGTTTATTTCCTGTTTTTGCACAGGCTTTTCCTGCAAGTGCATTAATAAATGTTGATTTACCTACATTTGGGATTCCAACAACCATTGCTCGCACCGGTCTGTTCAAAATTCCTCTTTTTCTGTCTCGTTCAATTTTTTCTTTACAAGCTTCCTGGATCACACCATGTATTGATTTAATCCCTCCGCCTTTTTTTGAATTTACTTTTACAACAGAATATCCTTTTTTCTTGAAATATTCCATCCATGCATCATTGCATCTCTCTTCTGCTAAATCTGACTTATTCAGCAAGATCAGTCTTGCCTTATTTTTTCCTAATTCATCAATATCAGGATTACGGCTGCTGACAGGAATTCTCGCATCAACTAATTCGATCACAAGATCAATCAATTTAATGTTCTCCTGCATCATTCTTCTTGCCTTTGTCATATGACCTGGATACCACTGAAAATGCATATCTTCCTCCTCTATTTTACAAATCCAAAATTCTTTCCTATATTTGTCACAAACCAAACTTTTCCGCCGATATCTTCACGTTTTACATTCCCGATATCTGCAAGCCGACTGTCATCACTACCTGCACTATTATCTCCTAAAACAAAATATTCTGTCTCACCTAATGTAAGCTTTTTTTCTGCAATTCCTGCAAAATCCAGATCTGATGTGTAGACATTTTTCTTTTGTACTTTACCATCAATATAAATCTTTCCATCTTTGATTTGTACCGTTTCACCTGGAAGCCCTACTACTCGCTTTATACAATAATGTGCGTTTTCATTTCCATTTGGACGAAATGCTATAATTTCACCTCTTTTAGGCTTACGGGCATCATAAACAATCCGATTAATTAACACGACATCTCCATTTTTCAACACCGGGCTCATAGAGTCTCCGGCATTGCTTACCCGCTGTCCAAAAAAACTCACAAGCATCCATGCTAAAATAGATACAACAATAATTTCTGTGCCCCATTCAATCGCTGTCTTGACTTTTTCTGTTTTCAGTGAGCGGCATTTCTTTCGGAAATATAATTTCCACTTTTTTCGATCTATCGTATAACTTTTCTTCTTTGCTCTTTTTTTCATCGCCTATCTCTTAATATATCATACCAACAGTTACTTTCATATAATGAAAAAGGGACAAACTACAAATCTGTACTTGTCCCTCTCATCGTTACTATTTTACTAATTCTTTAACTTTAGCTCTCTTACCTACACGTCCTCTTAAGTAGTTCAGTTTTGCTCTTCTTACTTTACCTCTACGAACAATCTCAACTCTTTCTACATGTGGAGAGTGTACTGGCCAAGTTTTCTCAACTCCAACTCCGTTGGATGACTTTCTTACTGTGAAAGTTTCTCTAACTCCACCACCCTGTTTCTTTAAAACAGTTCCTTCGAAAACCTGAATTCTTTCACGGTTTCCTTCTTTGATCTTAGCGTATACTTTTACAGTATCTCCTACGTTAATTTCTGGAGCATTCTCTTTTAACTGCTCAGCTTCAATGTTTTTAATAATATCGTTCATTGTGTGACCTCCTTAATATTTGACGTTCTTAACACACTATTGTGCCAGAGGACCATCGCTCTTCTTTTCACAAACAACTGTTGTAGTTTATCATATTTTTGCTTGTTGTGCAAGTAGTTTTGTACTTTTTCTGTCAGCTTTTTCCCTTTTTATTTTGTTTCTGCTTTTGAGCCTCTACTTCTTCCAGCCATTTTTTCTCTTTTTTTGTCAGCTCACATTTTTCAAATAAATCGGGACGACGTTCTTTCGTTCGAAGAATAGACTGTTCGCGTCTCCATTTTTCTATATTTGCATGATGTCCGGACAACAAAATAGCCGGTACTTTTTTCCCATGCCATTCTTCCGGTCTTGAATACTGCGGATATTCAAGCAGATTATCCTGAAATGATTCAAATTCAGCTGATACATCATTATGCAACACACCCGGAACCAGTCTGGAAATTGTATCAACCATGACCATAGCCGGGAGTTCTCCTCCTGTGAGTACATAATCTCCGATTGAAACATAATCTGTAACAATCTCCTCCAGCACACGTTCATCAATCCCCTCATAATGTCCGCATAAAAGGACGAGGTCTTCTTCCTGTGCTAATTCTTCTGCCATCTTCTGATTAAATGTATCTCCTTGTGGGGATAAATAAACAACTCTCGTTTTCTTTTTATCTAAATTGTTTTCTGTCTGTTCTTCCTTTGCTGAAGTATTTTCAATTTGACTTTCCTTCTTTCTCTTTGCAATGGACTCTTCAATCGACTGATAAGCCAAATAGACAGGTTCCGCCTGCATCAGCATACCCGCCCCTCCACCATACGGATAGTCATCTACGCTTTGATGTTTATTGAAAGCGAAATCACGAATGTTAACAGCTTCTATGGATAATAAATCACGGGAAATTGCTCTTCCAATGATACTTGTATTCAATCCATTCATCACCATTTCCGGAAATAAAGTCATTATATGGAAGTTCATTATACCAGCCCCTCCAACAAATGTACTTTCATGCTCATAGCTTCTATATCCACATCTAATATGCAATCATGAATAGCAGGAATCAGCACCTCGCCATACTTGTCAAATTCCACGACATACACTTCATTTGCACCGGTTTCGATAACATCTACCAGTTTTCCTTCTTCGCCTTCGTCTGTTATAACATCCATACCGATCAGATCTGCAATATAATATTCATCTTCCTCTAATTCTACTGCATCTTCTCTTGTTACAAATAAACTTCTTCTTTTATATCTTTCAATATCATTTATATTATCGATACCTTTAAATTTCAGGATTACAAACTGTTTAAAAAATTTAACCCCCTGAATTTCCAACGGTATCTGTTCTTTTCCTGTGTCAAGTATTACATTTTTGAGGCTTTTAAATCGCTGCGGATCATCTGTTGTAGGAAATACCTTTACTTCACCTCTTACTCCATGTGTAGATGAGATCACACCTACCTGTAATAACTGTTCCATAATCGAACTCCTTATCTAAAATAAAGGGGACAGTCTTAACGGCTGTCCCTCTCTTATCGCTAAGTATATTTCAAAATATTCTATAGCATTTCTTTACTGAACAATATCAACAACCACTCTTTTATTATCTTTTGTAGCTGCTGCTTTCACTACAGAACGGATTGCTTTCGCAATACGACCTTGTTTTCCGATCACCTTACCCATGTCTCCATCTGCAACGCGAACCTCTAACACTGTTGTCTTGCCTTCCTGACGTTCCGTAACAACAACTCCATCCGGGTTGTCCACCAATGCTCTTGCAATAACCTCTACCAGTTCTTTCATTTACGCGCACCTCCGCGAAAATATTGCGTTAAATAATTTTTAATTATTTCTCAATTCCAGCTGCTTTGAAGATTTTAGAAACAACTTCTGTTGGCTGAGCACCATTGTTGAGCCATTTTTTAGCTGCTTCTTCGTCTACTTTGATTGCACTTGGATTGCAGTTTGGATCATATGTTCCGATCTCATCGATGAATCTTCCATCTCTTGGAGATCTAGAATCTGCTACAATGATTCTATAAAAAGGAGCTTTCTTCTGTCCCATTCTTCTTAATCTGATTTTTACTGCCATGTTAAATACCTATCCTTTCTTTTTTACCTTCATAATTTCAGCGAACTATTCGCTTTATTTTTTATCTATGTGTTAAAAAGGAAGTTTAAACTTTCCTTTTTTACCACCCATACCGCCCATGAGTCCCGGAAGCTTTTTCATCATCTTCCTTGTCTCATTAAACTGTTTTACCATGCGGTTCACTTCCGCAATATCTACACCTGCACCTTTTGCGATTCGGTGCTTTCTTGATGGATTCAGCAAATCTGGATTTCTTCTTTCTTCTACTGTCATCGACTGTATCATTGCTTCCATCCTTGCCATCTTCTTCTCGTTTTCTTCCGAGTCAAGTTCCGGCATCTTCTTGTTGCCCATTCCTGGCATACCCGGCAACATTCCCATTATGCTTGAAAGCCCGCCCATTTTTTTCATCTGTGACATACTGTCCAGATAATCTTCATAATCAAACTGAGCTTTCTTCATCTTCTCCATCGTCTTCTTGGCTTGTTCTTCATCTATCTCTGCACCTGCTTTTTCAATCAGCGTCAGCACATCTCCCATACCAAGAATTCGTGATGCCATTCGGTCCGGGTAAAACTGCTCCAAATCAGAAAGCTTCTCACCCATACCTACGTATAAAATCGGTTTTCCTGTCACTGCCTTAATTGACAATGCAGCACCGCCTCTTGTATCACCATCTAACTTTGTTACAATAACGCCATCAATTCCAATTTTGTCATTGAAATTACTTGCTACGTTAACTGCATCCTGTCCTGTCATTGCATCAACAACCAGAATCGTCTGATGTACTGTAACTGCTTCTTTGATTTCTTGAAGCTCAGCCATCATCTCTTCATCAATATGAAGTCGTCCTGCTGTATCCAGAATCACAATGTTATTCTTATTCTTTGCTGCATGTTCCATTGCAGCTTTTGCAATATCAGCAGGTTTAATCTTATCACCCATGGAAAATACTTCCACACCCTGCTTCTCGCCATTGATTTCCAACTGCTTAATTGCAGCAGGTCTATAAACATCACAAGCTACCAGAAGTGGCTTCTTACCTTTTAACTTGAACTTTCCTGCCAGCTTTGCAGTTGTCGTTGTCTTACCTGCACCTTGCAGACCAGCCATCATAATAACGGTAATCGCACTTCCCGGCTGAAGCTTAATCTCTGTTGTCTCAGATCCCATCAGCTTGATAAGTTCTTCATTAACAATCTTGATTACCATCTGTCCCGGATTCAGGCCATTCATCACATCCTGACCGATTGCCCGTTCCTGAACTTCTTTAACGAAACTCTTCACAACTTTGAAGTTAACATCCGCCTCAAGAAGTGCCATCTTAACTTCTTTCAAAGCTGCTTTGACATCATCCTCAGTAAGCCGTCCTTTACTTCTTAAGTTTTTAAATACATTCTGAAGTTTTTCAGTCAAACTATCAAATGCCATTCTACAACTCCTCTATAATCCGATTCAAAATCTGCCTTATCTGTGAAATCATCTCTTTTGTATCTCGTCCTGTCTCTTCATAAGTATCCAGCATTTTATCAATCTGTCCTACCTTTTCTT
The DNA here is from genome assembly GCF_003628495.1 of Ruminococcus sp. B05. Lineage (NCBI taxonomy): Bacteria > Bacillati > Bacillota > Clostridia > Eubacteriales > Oscillospiraceae > Ruminococcus > Ruminococcus sp. B05. The sequence continues at coordinate 168,388 of NZ_RBZR01000002.1, forward strand.
TAATAGACAAGAATTTCTCCACCAGATGCAGCTTTTCCTCATATCCTTCCAATGTCTTCTGACATCGCTTTACAAGATCATGTACGCCCTGTCTGCTGATTCCTTTTTCCTGAGCAATCTCACTCAAAGATAAATCATCTAACACAAACTGCTCATACACTTCCTTTTGATGATCATTCAGCAACTCGCCGTAAAAATCATACAATAATGATTGTTCTAATATTTCATTCACAATTATCACCTATGCTATCTTACACGAAATATCGTGTAGTGTCAAGTGTTTTTTCTTGACACCTTTTATGTTTTTTATTTCATCAACTTTCTCATATTCAACTTTCCCCATCCCAGCTCCTCTTTTTCTTCTTTTAAACAGCTTTCCCGAAGTCTAAGCTTTACCTCCACATTTGTCATATCCGGATATTTTGACAAAAGACAGGCTATTGCCCCTGCTACTACCGGAGTTGCCATAGACGTCCCGCTCTTTGCTACATAGGGCTTTTTCCAGCGATGTGTATACTGTCCGTTACAGCTTATTACTTTTGTCCCCGGTGCTGTCAGATCCGGCTTAACAACACATTGTTTTGTCGGTCCCCTCCCCGAATAATTCCATTCCTTTTGCGAATGAACATTAACAATTTGTGAACTGCCTGTCACTCCTACTGTAATCACCTTTCTACTGCTCCCCGGAACAGCGATTGTTCCATCCTTTGGGCCATAATTTCCCGCTGACACTACAACCACCAGACCTGCATCCCATAACATCTCCACAGCTGACAACAAGTTTCTTTCTTCTATATTATTTAGTTGTGGCTTTGCCCCTACCGAAATATTTACAATACGGATATTTCTTTTCTTTTTCAATTCCAATATCCAATGGATTCCCTCTTCTACAGCCTGAATTGTTCCATTTCCCTGCTGATCTAATACTTTTCCTACAACCAGCTCACTCTTTGGTGCCATCCCCTGATATATACCATCCGACATCTTCCCGCTTCCTGCGAGTATTCCCGCCACATGCGTACCATGACCGCTGTCATCATATATCGCTTTTTGTTTTCCAACAAAGTCTGTAAATTCTAAAATCCGCCTGTCAAAATCCGGATGTAAAATAATCCCTGAATCCAATATAGCAATACAGATTCCTTGACCAAAATATTTCCCCTTTTCCATATCTTCTGTCCAATATCCGATAGCTTCTTTTACTCGTTTCATAAAAAGAACCTTTTTATTTCAATTTATTCACACTTTCTTATATCCGTTCATACTATAACATTGTAAATGATCATCTTTGGAGGATATATCGAATGAGTGATTTAACTGCTACAAACTGTGGATGTGGTTGCGACAACAATTGTGGAGGAAACTGGGAAAATAATTCTTGCCTGTGGATTATCCTGCTGCTTATCTTCTGTGGCGGATGCGGCAATAACCGAATCGGAGACGGCTGTGGATGTGGTGGAGACAGTTGTCTGTGGATTATCTTATTGCTTATCTTCTGTGGTGGATGTGGAAACAACGGATTTGGATGCGGCAACGGATTTGGATGTGGCTGCTAAGATTTATTCTTTTTGTTTTCTCATACTAACTTCAAAAGGTGCTGTCGCAACTGACAGCACCTTCTCTAAATATCTATAAATTGAATTTACAATTTATTTTAATTCTCCCAAAATAGATTTTCCAATTGTTCCTTCTGGCATCTCCACCTCAAAGTTATCGGTGATTGTTGCTCCGATCACTGCAAATGTATCTGAATCCTGCAATTTTCCATAACCTTCCATAGATGGAGAATAAGCAAAAAATGGAACTTGTTCTCTCGTATGGTCTGTTCCTGTATGTGTCGGATCATTTCCATGATCTGCTGTAATGATCAAAAGATCATCCTCTTTTAACTCCTTCAGAAATTCTCCTAATTTCACATCAAATTTCTCGAGCTCTTCTGCATATCCTTTTACATTTCGGCGATGTCCCCACAATGCATCAAAGTCTACCAGATTCACGAAACATAACCCTTTAAAGTCTCTCTTTGCTATATCGATTGTCTGCTCCATTCCATGAACAGAACTTTTTGACTTATTTGATTCCGTCAAACCTTCCCCATCGAAAATATCAAAAATTTTACCGACTGAAATCACATCATATCCAGCATCTTTCAATGCATTCAATGCGGTTCTTCCATATGGTTTCAGAGCATAATCATGTCTGTTACTTGTTCTCTTAAACTCGCCTTTTTTCTTTCCGACATACGGTCTTGCAATGACACGACCTACTTTCCACTCATCTTTCATTGTAATTTCGCGTGCGATCTCGCAACAACGATAAAGTTCATCTAACCCAAACGTCTCTTCATTTCCACAAATCTGCAATACAGAATCTGCTGATGTATAAACAATCATATGTCCTGTCGCAATTTCTTCCTCAGCAAGTTCATCTAAAATTTCCGTTCCGCTCGCACTCTTATTTCCAATTATTTTATGCCCTGTTCTTTTTTCAAGTTCATCTATCAATTCCTTTGGAAATCCCGTCTCGGTAAATGTTTTAAATGGCTTTGTAATATGAAGTCCCATCATTTCCCAATGCCCTGTCATTGTATCCTTCCCTGTACTTGCTTCTCTTAAGAAAGAATAATATCCCATTGGTCGTTCTACAGGAGTCACCTGCTTAAGAGGATGAAGATTTGCAATTCCAAGTTTTTGGAGATTTGGAATATAAAATTCTTCCACTGATTCGGAAATATGTCCCATTGTGTCAGTTCCGGCATCCCCATAATCTGCCGCATCCGGCATTGCCCCTGCACCAAATGAATCAATTACAATTGTAAAAATTCGATTATATTTTTTCATTAACCTCACTCCATTACATGTTTACAATAACTTTTGTAACAAGTTCCTTAAACGATTTTGCTACGCGGTCAGCTGTCTCCTGCACTTCTTTATGATCCAATGCTTCTTTTGAAAGTCCTGCAGCCATATTTGTAATGCAGGAAATTCCACAGATTTCCATTCCCATGTGACGTGCTGCCATAGCTTCGCAAGCTGTACTCATTCCAACTGCATCTGCACCCCAGTTCTGTGCAAGTCTTATCTCTGCCGGAGTCTCATAGCTTGGTCCTGTAAACTGAACATAAACACCTTCTTGTAGCTCAATACCACATTCTGCTGCGCATTTACGGATTACATCGCGAAGGCGCTTACTGTATACTTCACTCATATCCGGGAATCTCACTCCGAGTTCCTCAATATTTGGTCCGATCAATGGACTTGGTACCGCTGTTGTAATATGATCTGTGATCATCATAAAATCTCCTGGTTTATAAGAAGGATTGCATCCGCCTGCCGCATTTGTAAGGAGAATTTTCTTTGCTCCAAGCATTCCCATAAGACGCGTTGGAAGAACAACATCTGACATCGTATATCCTTCATAATAATGAACACGTCCCTGCATAATCACAACAGGTGTATTCTCTACATATCCAAATACAAAACGTCCTTTATGACCTTTTACTGTAGAAACCGGAAAGCCTTCTATTTCTGAATAATCAATTGTCTGCTCGATCTGAATTCCATCTGCAAAATCTCCAAGTCCGGAACCAAGAATCAATGCTACTTCCGGTTTAAAATCTATTTTCTTTTTTACACTTTCAAGACATGTCATTAATTTCTTATACATAATTTCCACTCCTTTTCACTCAATTTTAATATCCTGTTGCTTCCTCATTCTTCACAATCTTAATGATACGGCTTGTGCCAAGGCGATCTGCTCCAAGTTCAAGGAATTTCTCAGCATCTTCCATAGATGAAATACCACCTGCTGCTTTCATCTTCACATTTGGTCCGATATGCTGTGAAAAAAGTTTGATATCATCAAATGTTGCTCCCGCTCCGCCAAAACCTGTCGATGTCTTAATGTAATCAGCACCTGCGTTTGTTACAATCTCGCACATCTTAATCTTCTCTTCGTCAGTAAGGAAACATGTCTCAATGATAACTTTAAGAATTTTGTCTTTGCAGACAGCTTTTAAAGCTCTGATCTCGTTCTCGATCAAATCATATTTTTTATCTTTAAGCCATCCGATATTGATTACCATATCAATTTCAGAAGCACCATTCTCCAATGCATCTTTTGTCTCAAATTCCTTTGCTTTAGTTGTCATATATCCGTTTGGGAATCCGATCACTGTACAAACCGCCATCTTATCACCCATATATTCTGCGGCTTGTTTTACGTAGCTTGGTGCAATACAAACAGATGCGGTTTCATATTTCATTGCATCGTCACAAATCTGTTTGATTTCTTCCCAAGTAGCCCCCTGAAGAAGAAGTGTATGATCAACATGTTTTAAAATTTCTTTCATATCTATTATATAGTCTTCCTTTCAATTTATAGTATATCATCTTTTTACTATTTTTTATTTATTTTCTGATCTGCTTTAATCAATTTACGAATTGCTTCAACCGCAACCTGAATTGCCATGTCAGTATCATGAGCAACCGGATTCTCAAGCCCAAGCTTCTCTCGCTCCTGGTTTGCTACAACAAGGAAACATGAGCCTGCTCTTGCTCTTAATTTAGATGCACAGATAAACATTGCTGCAGACTCCATTTCTGATGCAAGACATCCCATCATCTTCCAGGCTTCCCATTTATTGATAAGCTCATACCCTACCGGCATTGTCTCCGGCTCGTGCTGTCCATAAAATGCATCCTTACTTTGAACAACGCCTGTATAATGAGTAAAGTTCTTTTCTTTTGCGGCTGCAACCAGCGCATTTGTAACATCAAGATCTGCCACTGCCGGATACTCGATCGGTGCATATTCTTTTGATGTTCCTTCCATACGGATTGCTCCTGTTGCAATTACAACATCCCCGCTTTTAATTTCTGTCTGCATTCCTCCACAAGTTCCAATTCTAACAAATGTATCTGCTCCGCATTTATATAATTCTTCCATTGCGATCGATGCTGACGGTCCGCCAATCCCTGTAGATGTTACGCTTACTTTTACACCATCCAGTGTTCCTGTATATGTAACATATTCTCTATTATCTGCTATCAAAACCGGATCATCAAAATACTGTGCGATTTTTACACATCTCTTTGGGTCACCCGGCATGATCACATAACGTCCGACTTCTCCCTTCGCCACCTGAATATGATATTGTCTGCTTTGATCTTCTGAATAATTTTTCATACCTTTTCCACCTTTCTGTCTTTATTTTATGTCTTATCGCTGTCCTTTATCGTATGGTATTCCTTCCGCCTTAGGTGCTCTGGAATTTTTTAATACAAACACTAGAACGACCAGCGAAATAATATAAGGGAACATATTATACAATGTACTTGGAAGTTTTAACGCTACCAATGCCGGGAATCCTGTATATACATTTGAAAGGGCACAGATTTTTCAAATTTTAACAAAGAATGTTTTTTTCTCTTCAGGACTCTATATTCCCAATTATGACATATGTCCCCTCCTTTTAATAGGACTACAGTCCATTTCTCCTATTCTTTTTTGCATTTCATCTATTATTCACAGTTTTCTCGTTTGATTTTTGTTCAATATGTCCATGTTTTCATGTTCCCCATAAAGACATTTGTCCTTTTTGTCTCTCACGATTCAATTTTTCTTCTTTTGTCTCTCTGTTTGATTTTTTGCCACCTGTTCCACTCTTTTTTCTTTTCCTTTGTCCAATCGTTTCTTCAACATACAATCTTCATCTAATTCATACACGGCATTTCCATCAATAATTAATCTTCGTTTCATATTTTACTCCATTGTTTCCTTTCTTATATAATATGCTTCTTTTTTTATCTCGGGTTATTCCACCTGCATATTCTTCCCTGTCACACATATTTTTATTCGACATATCATATATATCAGATATGGAAAAGAAATCAACAACACCACTTTCACCCTTTGATGAACTAACCATACCATCTGAATTGCAGCTTTTAAAACTCATTCTTCCATACACCCCTGTCACCAATCAGAAAATGCTCGGTATTCTGATTAAATTTCTCGAATTAGAATATACGATTGATTTTTTCCAACACTGTACTCTTAAACTCCACTCTCAGACAACCGACGCCCCTATTTCTTTCTCAAATATCATCAGCGAAATTGCACCTTATCTTTCCAAACACGACTCGCAAATGCTAGCTTCTTTTCAAAACATTTTGAATATTCTGGAAATGATGCAAACCTTTCAAGATACTTCATCCGCTTCCCCTGCCGATTTATTTTCTGGAATGCTTTCTCCTGAACAACAGGAGATGTTTCAAATGTATCAAACTATGTTTCAACAGGAAGGAGACTCGCAAAATGAACGAATGGATGAATCATCCACTTCTAAAGAATATGAATCCGGTGAAATACAATCTCATTTCGATGGCTGCGACCAAAACAGCGGGAAAAAGCGGAAAGGAATTGATGCCGATTATGATGGCTCTGATCACGAGTGCAAATAAACAGGGGATTCATTTCACCCCCGACGAAATCACTTTAATCTTAGATATTATCAAAGAAGGTAAAACACCGGAAGAAAAAGCTCAAATTGACAGTACTATTCAAATGGTCAAAACAATTCTTTCTAAAAATTCCCATTCTTAAATTCACCTGTTTTTGCACATTCTTGCGCCTGCGGCGGTCGCTTGCGACACCTACATTGTACGCCGCAGTGCGCATCCATAGCGGAGCGATTTTTATATATTAGGAAAGCACTTTCCTAATATATAAAAAAAGATGCTGACATTATCGTCTGCATCTTTTTTAGTTCTAAAATCCTTCTTTTCTTCTGAGTTCCCGCATCTCGCGTCGCTTTTGTGCCGCTTCCCATTCTCCTCTTTGTTCTTCTGTCTCAATAATCAGCCCCGGAACTTGAATTGGATGATCATTTTCATCTAACGCTACCATTGTCAGATATGCCCGGTTAATCGGACGTCTCATTCCTTGCTTATCTTCTACATATGTATCCACCCGCACTTCCATCGAAGTATTTCCAACATAAGTCACCCGTCCGATAATAACAACATGTTCCCCCAGATATGCACCTCTTATAAATTTCAGATTATCGATGGATGCTGTAATACAATTTTCTCTTGTATGACGCATCGCCACAATACCTGCTGCTTCATCAATCCATTGAACCAACATTCCCCCAAATAATCTTCCTGCTGCATTCAAATGATTCGGACGAACAATATATACCGTCTCAACTCGAGATTCTTCCATCCGTCTTTGTTCACGCACTTTTACATTTTCCTCCAACTTTTTCACATATTTTTTTGCAATTAGTCTCATTGTAACGCTTTATGCTCTTGTTTGAAAGTATTCTTTTTTATGTTTTACATAAGATACAATTTATTTTATCTGGTAAATTTATTTCCTTTCATGTATCATATAAAGTACATATGAAAAGAGGATTGCTTATGAAAAACATAAAATTAACGATTCAATATGATGGCACGCGCTATCAAGGATGGCAGAAACCTGGGAAGAAAGGAATTTCTAATACCATCTCCGGAAAACTGACAGAAGTGATTTCTCGAATCACTGATGAAGAAACTACCTTATTTGCAGGTGCCAAAACAGACACAAACGTACACGCTGATGCACAAATTGTAAATTTTAAGACAAACACTACATTATCTGCATTAAAATTAAAGCAAGAATTAAACCATTATCTTCCACAAGATATTGCTATTATTTCTGCCGAAGAGGTTTCTGAACGTTTTCATGCTTCATTAAATGCACAAACAATCACTTATCTTTATCGTGTAAACTGTGCACCGGTTGCAGATGTATTTACAAGAAAATACAAGTACCACCTGCCGGATACATTAGATTTTAATGCTATGCAGCATGCCTCAGAACAATTGCTTGGAAGACATGATTTCAAGCATTTTTCTTCTGGAAAGACAAAAAAATCAACCGAAAAGGATTTGCTTTCCATCGAAATTTTCAATGGATTTCATATTCCAAAAGATTTACTTCTAAAGTGTGAACAGCCATCTGATGCCGATTTTCTTTTTCTTCTAAAAGGAAATGATTTTCTACATCAAATGCCACTTTACTTAACAGAAACGTTATTAGAAATAGGACTCGGCAGCCGAAACGCCTCTTCCATTCCATTAATTTTTTCTGGAGAAGATACTGTTTCTAAACGTTGTCCTTCTCATGGACTCTTTCTTCATGAGATTACATACAAATAAATAAGGAGGAGTTTTCATGCTATCATCAATGTCAATTTATTTTATATTACTATACTTTTTTGTATATGGGTTTTTAGGCTGGTGTACTGAAGTTGGTTTCGCAGCCTTTAAAACACATCACTTTGTAAACCGAGGATTCTTAAATGGTCCGATCTGTCCTATTTATGGAGTCGGAGTTACCGCTGTTATAACCGTTCTAACTCCTTATAAATCAGATATTATTGTTCTCTATATTCTCTCCGTCGTCCTGGTAACAGTATTGGAAGGAGTTACCGGATGGGCTATGGATAAAATTTTTCATAATAAATGGTGGGATTATTCTGATATGCCATTAAACATCGGCGGATATGTATGTCTGTTATTTTCTATTGTATGGGGATTTGCATGTCTGTTTATTATTTATTTTATACAGCCGCTTGTTCATGATTTGCTTGCGTTCATCCCAACAATTGTCGGAATTATATTAATTATAATACTTGGAATCACTTTAATCGCAGACTTATATGTGACAGCTTCTACAATATTTAAATTTAATCGCCGTCTGGCCGCTATGGAGAAAATTGCTGCTGAAATGCATGAAATTTCTGATCAGATTGGACAAGAAATTTTTGAAAAAACAATCCGTGCTTTGGATGCCCGCGAACGTTCACAGGAAATCAACGAAGAACTGCGTAGCAGAATTGCATCTCTTCACGCTCGTTATCATGAATCAACGGACAAACCGGGTCGTATTTCCCGCCGTCTGATGAACGCATTTCCGAAAATGGAATCTCGTCAGCACAAAGAATCTCTTGAAGTATTAAAGAAACGCTGGAAACGATAATGTGTATTGTCTCAAAAAAGACAGGATGCAAATTAATTGCTTCCTGTCTTTTTTATGAAATAATCCTATTGATTTCTACATTTAAGAAAATATCTTATCTTCCATATAACACTGTCATTTGTTTCATCTGCTCTACAAGTTCATCTGTCAACGCATCTTTATCCATTCTCCATACCCAGTTTCCACCTAGTGTAGATGGCGTATTGATTCTTGCACGCTCATCAAGACAGAGGTAATCCTGCATTGGAATCACACATAAATCTGCAACACTTCCCATTGCCATTGCAATAAAATCCCATGAAAGAGTATCTTCATCTAATGCCGGCTTATGCAAATATTCTTTTGCATAAGTTCTACATTCTTTCGACACGTCATGATACCATGCTCTTGTAGTAGTATTGTCATGTGTTCCTGTATATACAACACAATTTTTCGGATACGTATGAGGGAGATAATTCCCAGACTCTCTGGAATCAAACGCGAACTGAAGCACCTTCATTCCCGGATATCCAGAGTCTTTCAATAACTGCAATACCGAATCTGTCAAAAAACCAAGATCCTCTGCAATAATTTTTAATTCGCCAAGCTTTTCATTGATTGTATTGAACAGATCCATTCCCGGTCCCGGCTGCCAGCAACCATTCTCTGCTGTTTTACTTCCATAAGGAATTGCATAGTACTCATCAAATCCACGAAAATGATCAATTCGTACTACATCGTATAACCGGAAACAATGTGCAATTCGTTCCAACCACCATGTATACCCTGTCTCTTTGTGATATTCCCAATTATATAACGGATTTCCCCACAGCTGTCCTGTGGCTGAGAATCCATCCGGTGGGCATCCTGCTACTGCTGTTGGAAGATTTTCTTCATCAAACTGGAATAATTTTGGATTTGCCCAAGTGTCTGCACTGTCAAACGCAACATAAATTGGAATATCTCCAATAATTTCAATTCCTTTTTCATTGGCATAATCATGTAGTTTCTTCCATTGACATGCAAATTTATATTGCTGGAACTGATAAAATCCGATTTCATCTTTCAATTCTTCTTCGGCTTTTTTCATATACTCTGGAAGACGGTTACGATAACCTTCCTCCCACTCAATCCAACTTACTCCACCTTGCCAATCTTTGATTGCCATGTACAGACAGTAATCTGTCAGCCATTCTTCATTTTCTTTTATAAATTTTTCATATTCCTTATCCGGGCTAAAACGTTCATACGCTTTTCGAAGCAGTTTAAAACGATTAAAATACATTTTTTCATAATCGATTTCATCAGCCTTGTTTCCAAAATCTGCTGCATCGCATTCATCCTTCGTCAACAGACCTTCTTTGATCAGACTTTCCAGATCAATAAAATATGGATTTCCCGCAAATGTTGAAAAAGACTGGTACGGAGAGTCGCCATATCCCGTAGGACCAAGTGGCAGAATCTGCCACTTTTTTTGTCCTGCTTCTTTCAACTGATCCACAAAAGTATATGCTTCTTTTGAAAAACAACCGATCCCATATTTTGACGGAAGAGAAAATATTGGTAATAACACTCCACTTTCTCGCATTTTGTTCCCTCTTTTCTTTCTCGCTTCTGTTTATTTTACAAACAATATAATTTACTGTACATGCCAAATATCATTGTTATACTCTGCAATTGTACGGTCAGATGAGAAATATCCTGCTTTCGAGATATTTACTACCATCTTCTCGGCCCATGCTTTACGATCTTCATACGCTTTCAATGCTTCTTCCTTCTTTGCTGCATAAGCTTTGAAATCAAGAAGTGTCATAAACCAGTCTTTATTTAACAACTCATTTTTCAATCTTGTCAAATTCTCTTCATGTCCGATTGCAAGTAATTGCTCTGATGTGATAAAGTCTACTGCTGCCTTGATGTCCGCATCTTCCTCATAGAATTTCTTTGACACATAATCAGCTTTTGCATAGTGTTCAATAACTTCTTCACTTGAAGCACCGAATACAAAAATATTATCGTCTCCAACAAGCTCATGGATTTCCACATTTGCCCCGTCTTCTGTTCCAAGCGTCAGTGCTCCATTCAACATAAATTTCATATTACCTGTTCCACTTGCCTCTTTTGACGCCAGTGAAATCTGTTCAGAAATATCACAAGCCGGAATCAGTTTTTCTGCTTTTGTCACGTTGTAGTTTTCTACCATAACAACATTCAGATATGGACTTACTTCCGGATCATTGTTGATCAATTCCTGAAGACATAAAATTAAATGAATAATATCTTTTGCAATAACATATGCAGGAGCTGCTTTTGCCCCAAAAATAACTGTAATTGGTGTAGATGGTTTCTTTCCTGCTTTAATTTCCAGATATTTATGGATTACATACAGTGCATTCATCTGCTGACGTTTGTACTCATGCAGACGTTTGATCTGAATATCAAAAATTGACTCTGGATTTAATTCTATACCCTGTGTTTTCTTCAAATATTCGCAAAGTGCTTTTTTATTTTCTTTTTTCACTTCAAGCAACTGGTCTAATACATTTGCATCTTCTTTATATGCCAGTAATTTTTCCAGCCCGTTTGCATCATTTCGATATTCTTTTCCAATCACCTTATCAAGCAGTTCTGTCAATCCCGGATTGCAGTGAATCAACCAGCGACGGAATGTAATTCCATTTGTCTTATTATTAAATTTTTCTGGATAAATCTGGTAAAATGGATTCAATTCTGTCTCTTTGAGGATCTCTGTATGCAAAGATGCAACTCCGTTTACACTAAATCCATAATGAATATCAATGTGTGCCATATGAACTACATCATTTTTATCGATAATCGCAACTTTTTCATCATCAAATTTTCTTCTTACTTTATCATCTAAAATTTCAATGATTGGAACAAGCTGTGGTACAACTTTGTTCAAGTAAGCGATTGGCCATTTTTCCAATGCCTCTGCAAGAATTGTATGATTTGTATATGCACATGTGTTTGATACAATTTCAATTGCCTCATCCATTGCAATTCCACGTTCTACTAACAAACGAATTAATTCTGGAATTACCATTGTCGGATGTGTATCATTAATCTGGATTACTGCATAGTCTGCTAAATCATGTAAATTGCATCCACGGGCAACACACTCATCCAAAATCAGCTGTGCACCATTGCTTACCATGAAATACTGCTGATAAATACGGAGAAGACGACCATTATCATCACTGTCATCAGGATATAAGAATAATGTCAGATTCTTTGCAATATCTTCTTTGTTAAATGTAATTCCATCTTTTACGATTGTTTCATCTACGGAATCTATATCAAATAAATGAAGTTTATTTGTCTGATTATTGTATCCTGTAACTTCAATGTCATACATTCTTGACTGTAATTTCAAATCACCAAATGTAACCGGATATGTCACATCTGTTTTTATAAGCCAGCTTTCTTTTTCAATCCATGGATTTGGCACTGCTTTCTGCAATTCGTCTTCAAATTCCTGTTTGAATAATCCTAAATGATAATTCAGCCCAATTCCATCTCCACTAATTCCCAAAGTTGCGATTGAATCAAGAAAACATGCTGCCAGTCTTCCAAGTCCGCCGTTTCCAAGAGATGGTTCTGGCTCTACCTCTTCAATCTCGCAAATATCTTTTCCATTTGCTGCAAGCAGCTCTCTTACTTCGTCATAAATTCCAAGGTTAATCATGTTATTAGAAAGCAATTTTCCAATCAAAAACTCTGCTGAAATATAATAAATTTTTTTCTTTGTAGCCGGAGCTTCTTTTTCTTTTGCCATTTCCTGCACAATACTTAAAAGTGCATAATAAATTTCTGTATTTGAAGCTGTATCCACTGATTTTCCAAGTTTTTGCTGCAATAATTCCTGAATCTTCATAAATGTGATTCTCCTTTCAAACATTTGCTTGTTTTCATTTTCTATATGTATTTTAATATGATTATATTTATTTTTCTTGCAAAATGCTCTTATTTTATAGTACAATACTATCAATTTTACAAATGATAGTTTTTAACAATCCAATCTTTTACTTTTGATAACATTTTTTGCAAAATGAAAGGAGCTCTATTATGAATATGAATGAATATCAAAATTATCATGAATCAAAATCGCATACTAACATAGAATTTCCTTACAACACTTATCTCTGCTGTATTCCTGTAGATTTTAATCAGGTTCCGCTTCATTGGCATGAAGAACTGGAATTTATCGTAATCACGAAAGGGTGTGGGACCATATCTGTAGATTTCCATTCTCAATTAGTCTCCGCCGGTGATATTGTATTTGTACGCCCTGGGCAATTGCATTCTATAGAACAAAAAGAACATTTCCGCATGGAATATGAAAATATTCTTCTTGATCCTGCCATGTTAATAAGCGGAGAGCAAGATTTATGTGCACAGCAGTTTATTCTTCCACTTTTAAACAACCACATTCGAACTGAAACATTTTTTACTCCTGCGCTTCCTTATTATTCAGAAATCGCATCCTGCATCCGGGAAATCGATCAGTTGTGTGATATACGCCCCAAAGGATATCAATTAGCTGTAAAAGGAAGACTTTTTCAACTCATGTACCTTCTTATATCTAACCAGATAAGTAAAAAAAATATTTCAAGTGCCCGCTCAAAATCACTGGACAAATTGAAAATGATTTTAAAATATGTAGAAGAACATTACGATGAACCAACTACCATTGATGATATGGCTGACCTAACTCATTATAGTAAATCGCATTTTATGAAATTTTTCAAATCGCATATGGGAATGGGATTTATTGAATATTTAAATGATTACCGACTCACCATTGCCGCACGCCAGCTTGTATCTTCCGATGAATCAATCCTTACAGTTGCATCTCTTTCCGGATTTGATAATCTTTCTTATTTTAATAGATTGTTTCGAAGAAAATATCACACTACTCCGGGGGCATATCGCAAGAAAACAGCTTCTGACGAATAATTCCTCATAACCCAAAAGATGACACGCCCGAGAACATGTCATCTTTTTTATCTGTATTATTCCTTGCCTTGCAAGTATAATTCAATTGGATCAATCGGATCAAACGGATTCTCCTCTTCCATCTTGGAATTCCTTCCATGCCTCCTTAAGAGCTCCCCACTCTTATTATAAACCCAGAATGAATATGCCAGAATCTTATTGATCTTTCCCATCTTTTCTTTTGTTGTCTTCGTATAGAATGTACCACCAACCTGAAATTTTGTCTTTTTGTGAATCATAGAAATCAATTCTGTTTCACATGTTACAGGCTCAGGTAAAATAGTATATGCTTTTCCAATACAATCTGTCTTATGGGAATCACTTCCGCCCACTTTCACTTTTCCATATTTTTCCGCAAGCTTCATTGCACCATCATTCGACTCGGGAGACTCACAGCAATTAAATGCCTCGACAAAATCAAATCGTTTCATCAATTCCGGGGACTTGTAAAAACGTTTTGTATTCGTAAAGCTTAAATACTTTTCACCACATGGATGTGCCGGTCCCAATACACCTCCATTACGATGTACCAAATCGATCAGCACCGGTGCCGGCATTCCACGAAGCTCCAGAAGCTTCATCTTCACACCTTCCGGCATAATCACAAGAATATGTCCTGCATCCCTCGTATCATACTCAATTCCTTTTAACACTACAAAATCTGTGTGTCGTTTTCCTTTGATATGTTCTTTCCAATAACGATATCCGTTATACGTGTTATGGTCTGTTATGACCATTCCCTGAAATCCTTTTTCTTTTAAGATCGTAATATATTCTTCTACGCTAACCCTACTGTCAACAGAGCCTTCTTTTACGTGGCAGTGCATATCAATTTTCATACGAAGCATCCCCTTTGCCTTTTCTTACTGTCTGCTATCTATGCAGTACAGTTATATTACTTATCATCATCTGTAATAATAATAAAATCGTCATCATCTTCCAGATCATCTAAATCTGTATAATCATCTGGATTGTAGCCGTCAACATAATCACTTTCTTCTTCATATTCTTCGTCAGCCAAATCGATTTCATCCAGATAACTCAAGTCTGGTTCTTTCTTCGGCTTGTCATCCGGTTTATCATCTGACTTATCGTCCGGCTCATCATCTAACAAAATGGTATCATCGAACATAGCTCTTGCTTTTTCTACCTCATTCTCTGTAGAATTCTGTTCTCTTATCTCAGCTGCTTTTTTCAAATTCTTCTTTTTACGCTTACCGGATTCCAGTGTAAATTGAATTATACCACCGACAATTGCAACCAGTACCATGATTCCGTATCTAAAAATTGGATTATCAAGCTCCGCCAATGTAGCAATTGCATCCCCTGCGAGCACTCCACCGATTATACTTGTCACAACAATCATGATTGGTTCTACAAACTTCAATGCCAGCAATGAGATGACAATACCAATTGCCAGACATACCCCCAGGAAAATCCAATCCTGTGGATTCACAAACAGGATTGCAATGTAAGTTCCTGACAGAAGTGCCAGCAAAAATATTCCAAAACGATAAAAAAATCCTGCCAAAAATGCCAATACAATTCCGCCCCCAATGGTTGCTCCTACCACAATCATCGGTTCTAATCCTGCTAATTCTGTCACAGCAAAACCAATTCCGGCACCTGCAACAAGTCCAAGAAGTGCACTCCACAAACGAATCATTTTTAAACCAAACATACTTAAAAATATACCTATCACAGTTGTAACAATCAGCGCAATCATCATATTTTCACTTACAACCTGATTTACTGTATCTGAATTTACACCCTTAAGAAATTGATATACTTGATCAGCTATTGTACTTATGTCCATCTTAATCTCTCCTCTTTTATACTTATAGTTCCCCGTATGTTTCTGTATCTTTTTCTTTTGATACTATCCTTATTTTATCAATTTTTACAATGTTATACAAGTAAATCAAACTAAGTTCACAAGATGTACACGAAAATTTTTTCTGTTTAAAACCCTCAAAAAGCATTTCCTATCGTATAAAACAGCAAAAAGTAAGAGCCGATACGATTTTCCATCCGATTCATATCAGCCCTTACTTTATATGTAATTCTTTATTCATTTAATATGCTGGTGGTCTATACCTCCTATTCTTTTCTATTCTTACGATTCGTTCTCTGATGAGAATCACGTTCGAAATAGATTTTACTTCTCTCATAACTTTCTCGTCATTATGATCTTTCTCTATCTCTTCTCACCCAATATCGAGAATCCTTCATAAGTGGAACTTACTGAATATTTTTTGAAGAAGACCTTTTTCCATCTCTTTCAATGATTTTTCACTTTTCTTTTTATCTTAGCTAATAAGATTTATTTATCACTCTTTCAGATGTTTTTGTCTGTTCAATTGTATTCGTTCAGTTCTTTTTGTTGACTTTATATTAACACTCATTTTTATTTTTGTCAATATATTTTCTGTTATATTTTATATTTTTATTTAATTGTCAGTTTTCTATTGTTTTTCTTTTCATTTTTCTGTCTTGTACTATTCAATTTTTCTTAGCATTTCTATTATTTATAAAAATGTACTTGAAACACATTTATTGACTTTTTTTTTAAGAATCAGTACAATAGGTATATTCTTTCATAAGAGTTGAATTTTTAATCATCTCTTATAATCATAGACAAAGGAGTTTAAAGTATGGAACATTTAACAATTCCTGAAGGCTACTCGTCTCCTCTTACAATTCGTGAGACAGAAGTTGCTATCAAAGAAGTAAAAGACTATTTTGAACGTGCACTTGCGAAATCTTTGCATTTAACACGTGTTTCCGCCCCATTATTTGTCCGCCCGGAATCCGGACTGAACGATAACTTAAATGGAGTAGAAAGACCTGTTTCTTTCGGTATTAAAGAGCAGGACGATGCACCTGCTGAAATCGTTCATTCACTGGCCAAATGGAAAAGATATGCATTAAAGCATTATAAATTTCATTCCGGGGAAGGACTCTACACTGACATGAGTGCCATACGTCGCGATGAGGATACCGATAATATTCATTCTATTTATGTTGATCAATGGGATTGGGAAAAAGTCATTTCCAAAGAAGAACGCAATACAGAAACTTTGGAATATACAGTAAGAAAAGTATTCAGTGCATTAAAAGAAACAGAAAACTATATTTCCAGACGTTATAACTACATTGAGCCATTATTGCCTGATGATATTTTCTTTGTAACTTCTCAGGAATTAGAAGATATGTATCCTGACAAAACACCAAAACAACGTGAATATCTGATTGCAAAAGCAAAAAAAGCGGTATTTATCTCTCAAATCGGTAAAGAACTTGCTTCAGGAGAAAAACACGACGGACGTGCTCCTGACTATGATGACTGGGATTTAAATGGTGACATCATCGTTTATTATCCTGTTTTGGATATTGCATTAGAGCTTTCTTCTATGGGAATTCGTGTTGATGAAGATTCACTTGCCAGACAGCTTAAGCTTGCAGATTGCGAGGATCGCGCCGAACTTCCATTCCAGAAATCGCTTCTTAACAAAGAGCTTCCTTACACTGTCGGTGGCGGTATCGGACAGTCACGTATTTGTATGTATTACTTAAGAAAAGCACATATCGGTGAAGTCCAGTCTTCTATCTGGCCTGAAGAAGTCCTTCAATGTGCAAGAGAGCATGGCATTCAGTTATTGTAATCTCTGCCATAATCGATACTTGCTTTGACTGATACAATAAAAAATGGTAGATAACACTTATTGAAGTATTATCTACCATTTTCTATTATCTTATATCATTTAAAATTCTTTATAATTTTAGAATAATAATTTAACACATCCATACATACCTGCATCATTTCCAAGTGTTGCAAGTGTCACTTTTGTCTCACGACATGCCTGGAATACTATTTCAGAATATTTTTTCTGGATTCCTTCAATAAGAATGTCTCCCGCTCTTGAAACACCTCCGCCGATTACAAAAACCTCTGGGTCTACTACACCGGCTACATTTGCCAAAGCAGTTCCAAGCACTGTACAAAGCTTGTCTACCAGCTCTAACGCTACTTCATCTCCTTCTTTTGCTACATCAAAAATATCTTTTGCTGTTAATGGATCAAAAGCTGTCAATTTTGTTGTTCTTGTTTCAGTCTGAAGCTTCTTCTTTGCCATACGTACAATTCCTGTAGCAGATGCATACTGTTCCAGACAACCTTTTCTTCCACAGCCACAGCATTCGGTTTCCTCATCATCCATATGGATATGGCCAAGCTCTCCTCCGGCTCCATTAGCTCCTGCAATTATTTTACCGCCGACGATGATTCCGCCGCCAACACCTGTTCCAAGTGTGACCATAACAACATTCTGATATCCTTTTCCGCCACCTTGCCACATCTCACCAAGTGCAGCTACATTCGCATCATTTCCTGCCTTGACAAGAAGCCCTGTCTTCTCTTCCAGTTCTTTCTCAACATTTACAACATCCCAGCCAAGATTTACACATTTATGTACTACACCTTCATTGTCAACCGGTCCAGGCACGCCAAGTCCAATTCCCTGAACATCTTCTTTATCAATATTCTTTTCTTCCATCTTACCGAGTACAGATGCTGCAACATCATCCAATATAGATGCTCCGTTATTCTCTGTATTTGTTTTGATCTCCCATTTTTCAAGAATCACACCGCTCATATCAAACAAACCAATTTTGCAAGTAGTTCCCCCTACATCTACACCAAATCCATATTTTTTCATGCCTTTACCTCGCTGAATCTCTTTCAGTTTTCTTTCTTATTTTTATTTATATTTTACCTAATTTGTTATATTCTCGTCAACCAGTAACTTTGCTATCATTTAACTATATTTTTCTCATGCCCCTGTTTTTCGCGATCTACAAACATCATGATAAATGCAACAAATAAAATAGCTGAACAAATTAAAATAGCTCTTTCTTTCATTAGGATCACGAACTTATTTCCAATGATAGCACCCATCACAAAGCATAAAATCACGCCATAATACAAAAAACTTTTTTGCAAACAACTGCTTTTTTTTGTTCTAAAAAAATCTGTCAGATTCTGTGTTGCACTTCGCAAATTACCAATACACATTGTTGTCGCAATTCCATTTCCATGAATCTTACGAAAACTTTCTACTTGAATTCCGCATGCAAAAGATGTAAGACTGTTCGCCAGCGTATTCATATCTTGTGAAATAAAGCTTACCCCTATAAGTACAACAGCCTCCGCTAATACAGAAAATTGCCTCCAGTGAAACAAACCTTCTTCATTACTCTTGTAACGAATCACTTCAGCCAGGGCAATTCCGATTGCAAATGCCATCACCGGGAAGAAATAATGTGCCGCCAGCCCCCATTCTTTCTGTGATAAATGAATTCCAAGTAAAAGCATATTTCCTGTCTGTGCATTTGCAAACACTTCGTCCCTGCACATATAAGAATATGCATCCATAAATCCGCCTGCAACTGCAAGCACAATTCCCAGTCGAATGGATTCCGACATTTGTTTCGAATGTTTCATTTCTCTACACTTCTCTCTTAATTTTCTCGTTTTGTTCCCCAGAAAAACAATGCAACAGTTCCAGGGCCTGTATGACTTCCAATCGTGGTCCCAATGTCATTGATCACAACATTTCCTTTCAGATTTGGAAAACGCTCTTCTATCATATCTGCAACTTTTCTCGCATCTTCATAACATGCTGACTGGGACATAAAGCATTTGTCTGCATATGCTAAACCATTAACGGCAAATTGCTCCATCTTCTTCACTATTTCTTTGCTGACTTTTTTCTTTCCACGTATCTTAAATCTTGGAATTAATTTTCCCTCATTACTTACATTTAATAGTGGGCAAATATCTAACGCTGTTCCAAACCATCCCGAAATCTTAGATATTCTTCCCCCTTTAATAAAAAATGTAAGGTCTGTTGTAAAAAACCAATGATGTACTTCCAACTTATGTTCTTCAGCCCATGAGGCAACCTCATCAATGGATTTTCCTTCATCTCGCAAATCTGCCAGCTTATCCATCAAAAGTCCATATCCGGAAGATGCTGCAAGCGAATCAATAATATAAATCTTTCGGTCCGGATATTCTTCTTCCAGCATCTCTTTCGCTGTGCGTGCTGAATTCAAAACTCCTGAAATTCCTGATGATAATGTCACATGTAAAATATCTTTTCCATCTTCAAGAAATGGTCGGAAATATTCAACAAACTCGCCTACATTAATCTGTGATGTTTTGGTATCCGCACCATCCTGCATCTTTTTATAAAACTGTTGAAATGGCATAGACTGTCCAAGATCATCCGGATACTCTACTCCATCCATAAAATAGTGAAAACAAACATATGATATCTTTCGTTCTTCAAAAAAATCTTTTGGCATATCTGCCGTAGAACAGCAACTTAAAATATACTCTCCCATCTTCTACTTCCTCCATGTTATCACTTATGTTGTTTCCTATTATAAAGCATTTACCATAAAAGACAATTCCTTTTTCCTCTCTCTTTTAAGTTCGTATAAACTGACCTTGTGAAAAACACAACGTTAATTTTTTATCGTTATATTGCATAAATTTTAACAAACTATTTTTTAGATTTTTGTGCATTTTTATTGCTTTTTTTTAGATTATCGCATAAAATAAACTTAATCAAGTTTACGTGTTACATATTATGCGTATATACATTTGTAATTTATTTATGAAAAGGAGAATTTGATATGAGTAGATTAGAAATCCCTACCCCTATCCGGGCTCAGGTCGTTGTTGAAGGACTCTATCGTGATCTGGAACGTCGAATCGAATCCAGCCCTCCAGGACTTTGTCCTGTAGATATGACTCGTGCCTTTCTTGAAATGTGTCACACACAATCCTGTGGAAAATGTGTCCCTTGCCGTGTCGGTCTCTGGCAATTAAAAAACCTCTTGACAGATGTTTTAAATGGCGAAGCTACCATGCAGACATTAGATGAAATGATGGAGCTTGCTACTTCTATTATGGAAAGTGCTGACTGTCCGATTGGATACGAAGCTGCTCATATGGTCTACAAAAGTTTATTAGGCTGTCGTGAAGATTATGAAGAGCATATTCGTCAGGGAAGATGTACATGCCAGTATACTCAGCCGGTTCCTTGTGTATCGCTTTGTCCTGCACATGTTGACATTCCTGGTTATATCGCGCTTGTAAAAACAGGTCGTTACGCAGATGCTATCCGCTTGATCAGAAAGGATAATCCATTCCCTACAACCTGCGGTTTTATCTGCGAGCATCCTTGTGAAGCACGTTGCCGCCGTAATATTGTTGACGATGCTGTCAATATCCGCGGTCTCAAACGTGTAGCAGCTGACTTTGCCGGCGAAGTTCCACCTCCGGTCTGTTCACCATCTACAGGTAAACGAATTGCTGTTGTAGGCGGAGGTCCAGTCGGACTAAGTGCTGCATATTTTCTGCAGTTAATGGGACATCAGACACATGTATTTGAGATGCTTCCAAAATTAGGTGGTATGCTTCGCTATGGTATCCCTAATTATCGTCTTCCTAAAGACCGTCTGGATGATGATATTAATGCAATCTTAAAAACAGGTGTCGAAGTTGAATATGGTAAACGAATCGGTAAAGATATGACTATCCAAAGTCTTCGTGAAGATTATGACGCTGTCCTGATTGCAATCGGAGCAAGTACAGATAAAAAACTTGGTATCGAAGGTGAGAATGCAGATGGTGTCCTCTCCGCAGTTCGTTTTCTCCGTGACGTCGGCGAAGGAACACCTGCAAATCTTGAGGGACAGGAAGTTGCTGTTATCGGTGGCGGTAATGTATCTATGGACGCTGTCCGCACTGCAAAACGTCTCGGTGCCAAAAAGGTAAGTATTGTATATCGTCGTCGTACAGCTGATATGACAGCTCTTGCAGCTGAAATTGAAGGAGCTATCGCTGAAGGAATTGAAATACAGACTCTGATGGCTCCATCCAAAATTCAGGTAGATGACACTAATCATATAACCGGTATTTATGTTACTCCGCAAATGATCAGCAAGATCAAAGACGGACGTGCAAGTGTACGACCGACAGGAGAAGAAGACGTATTTATTCCTTGTCAGACACTGATTGTTGCCATCGGACAAGATATCGAATTTCAGCATTTTGAAGAAGCTGGTGTACCTGTTCAGCGCGGTAAAATCCAGACTGCAACTTCCGGTGGATTTGATAATATTCCTGGCGTATTTGCCGGTGGAGACTGTGCATCCGGTCCTGCAACTGTAATCAAAGCAATTGCAGCTGCTAAAGTAGTCGCAGCAAACATTGATGAATATCTTGGATATCATCATATCATCAGCTGTGATGTTGAGATTCCGGAACCAGAACTTTGTGATCGTAAACCTTGCGGAAGAGTAAACTTAACGGAACGTGAAGCAGGTGAACGCGTCTGCGACTTTGATGGTGTTGAAAACTGTATGTCCAAAGCTGAGGCAGATCAAGAAGCCGAACGTTGTCTGCGCTGTGATCACTTCGGTTATGGAAGCTTCAAAGGAGGTCGAGAAACATTATGGTAAATATTACGATTGACAACCAAAAAATCTCCGTACCGGAAGGTACAACCATTATGGAAGCGGCTGCATCCATCGGCATCCAGATTCCAAAACTTTGCTATTTAAAAGGCATTAACGATATCGCAGCCTGTCGTGTCTGTGTTGTCGAACGCGAAGGAATGGATCGTCTTATGACCTCCTGCAATAACGTAGCGATAGAAGGCATGGTTATTTACACAAACAGTCCTAAAGTGCGTGATGCCCGTAAAAAAACTGTACAGCTTATCTTATCTCAGCATGATTGCCAGTGTGCAACTTGTGTAAGAAGTGGAAACTGTACATTACAGAAAATCGCAAATGATTTGAATATCCTTGATATTCCATACAAACAAAGACTGGAAGATTTTCCATGGGAAAAGGATTTTCCTTTTATCCGTGATTCCAAAAAATGTATTAAATGTATGCGCTGCATCCAGATTTGTGATAAAATTCAGGATTTACATATCTGGGATGTGACAAGTACCGGTTCTAGAACAACCGTAAATGTAAGAGGAAACAAAAAGATTTCTGATGTATCTTGTTCACTTTGTGGACAGTGCATCACACATTGCCCTGTTGGTGCACTTCATGAAAGAGACGATACAGAAAAAGTATTCCGTGCCATTGCTGATCCAAATAAGGTAGTTGTAGCACAGGTTGCTCCTGCTGTACGTACCGCATGGGGTGAAGCTCTCGGATTATCTCGTGAAGAAGCAACTGTAGGAAAAATCATGGATTCTCTCAAACATCTTGGTGTAGATTATGTATTTGATACAACATTCTCTGCTGACCTGACCATTATGGAAGAGGGTAATGAATTCCTGCAGAGATTTACAAAAGGCGAATTAAAATTACGTCCAATGTTTACCTCCTGCTGTCCTGGATGGGTTCGATTTATCAAATCGCAATATCCTCATCTGGTTCCACAGTTATCAACTGCAAAATCTCCACAGCAGATGTTTGGTGCAGTCATGAAAACTTATTTTTCTGAATCAATTGGCGTAAAACCAGAAAATATTTACACACTTTCCATCATGCCTTGTGTTGCTAAAAAAGGTGAACGAAACATGGAACTGTTCTATAAAGAATATGCCGGAAATGATATTGATGCGGTTCTTACAACCCGCGAACTTACACGTATGATCCGCTCTTCACACATTTCACCTTCTACATTAGTAGACCGTGAATGCGACCCACTTATGAAAGAAGGCAGCGGTGCCGGTGTAATCTTCGGTGCTACCGGAGGTGTTATGGAGGCAGCTCTTCGTTCTGCCCACTATCTTGTAACAGGTAAAAATCCAGAGCCGGATGCATTTAAAATTGTACGAAGCCCATCTTTTGAAACAGGTGTTATAGAGGCTGAAGTACAGCTTGGCAATGCAACTGTAAAAGCTGCCGTTGTCAGCGGACTTGGCAATACACGTAAATTACTTGAAGCAATCGAACATGGCGAAGTACACTATGACTTCGTAGAAGTTATGGCCTGTCCTGGCGGATGCGTCGGAGGTGGCGGTCAGCCAATCCATGATGGAGAAGAACTTGCCCATGAGCGTGGTGAAAATCTCTACTTCCTGGATGCTAATGCACCGCTTCGTTTCTCTCATGAAAATCCGGATGTACAGAAGCTGTACTCTGACTACATGGAGAAACCATTATCGCACAAAGCACATATGCTTCTTCACACAGACCATAATGCCTGGGAGATGCCAAAAGCTTAAATAACTTTTTTAACACAATATTAATTTTTTAACCAAATCTAAGCCTTCATATTTGTACGAAAAAAAGAGACGCATATCCGTTTTCAATAACGGCTGCGTCTCTTTTTTATAACTCTTTGATTACTTAGCTTTTATTCTACTATTCATCATATGTATCTAAGAAATGATGCTTCACTCCATGCTCTTTATATGCCACGATCGTACTTAAATTCACATTCTCGACACTTTTAAAAATATTTCCCTCAACATATTTGTTTGTCTTTTTCAATTCCTGGATAAGTGCCTTGATTTCCATTCTTTTTGACTGATTTTCTTCGTTATTACATGTTGTGCATGTGTCCGTAAATTTGCAGGCACACTGAATAAAATGCAAATTATTGTAATCTCTCCACGCTTTAATACTATCCTCTCGAACCAGATATAATGGACGAATCAATTCCATTCCTTCAAAATTTGTACTGTGAAGTTTCGGCATCATCGTCTGAACCTGTGCCCCATACAACATTCCCATCAAAATCGTCTCAATAACATCGTCATAATGATGACCCAGAGCAATTTTATTGCATCCTAATTCTTTTGCATAACTGTACAAATGTCCTCTTCTCATTCGTGCACACAAATAACATGGTGATTTTTCTATATTATATACAGAATCAAAAATATCTGACTCAAACACCGTGATCGGTACTTTCAGCTTTCTTGCATTTTCCTCAATAACCTGTCTGTTTGCAGGGCTATATCCCGGATCCATAACAAGAAATTTTACATCAAACTGAAACTTATTATGTCTCTTCAATTCCTGAAACAACTTTGCCATTAGCATGGAATCCTTACCACCGGAAATGCAAACTGCGATTCGATCGCCCTCTTTTACCAATTCGTACTGATTGATTGCTTTTGTGAATTTGCTCCAGATTGGTTTATGAAATTTCTTCCGGATACTCTGCTCCACATCTGCGCAGATTTCATCTGCCTCCTGCTGCTTCATCGTGTCCAGCAACCATGCAATGTAACCTCCTTGAAGACTTACCGCATCATAACCGGATTCACACAATGCTTCTGCCACCTCTGTACTGAAGCGCCCTCTTGCACAACAGATAACCAGTTTCTTATCTCTTGGAAATGCACCTTCTGTCTGTTCTTCTATCGCCTTATGTATCTCTTCTGCTGGCATATGAACCGCATTCGGAATGCTGCCATGTGCCACTTCAATTTCATCTCGCATATCGATAATCTGATAGCTGTCCTTATCCAGATTTCTTAATTCCTGTACCGTAATTCCCATCTTTGTAATTCCTTCTCTATATGATATCTAATTGCTTTTGAATATACCTTTAACATCCTATCACGTTTTGCGGGATACGGCAACTGGGAGTGTTGGTATTTTGGTTATGAACCAGTACTCTAAAACACAACCACCAGCAACATCTTAAACTGCTCCTGTCCATACACTGCATGTGGGTATTTGGCTGGCATTACAATGGATTCACCTTCTTTTAAAATGTATTCTTCTCCATCAATTGTGATTTTTCCAACTCCGTCCAGACATGTTACAAATGCATCACCGCCTGACTCATGTGTGCTGATTTCTTCATCTTTATCGAATGCAAACAGTGTTACACTTAAATGTTCATTTTGAGCAAGTGTTTTTGAGACAACCTGACCTTCCTGATATGCTACCTGTTCTTTTAATGTTACTACTTCTGCTTTGTTAAAATTTTTAATTCCTGCCATTTTTTCTTCCTCCAAATATTTTTTATTTTATTATAAACCGATGTTTAGCAATTTAACCATTATTGTTTATTGCCGCATCTATTAATCTTATATCTTATATTGTTCAATCTCTGACAATTCCAACTAATCCAGAATTTGACCATCTATAGAAATTGTCACAACCTGCCACGGAATAAATTTTCCACTGTAATCTACAGCATTAAACTTCGGACATCCAATCAGCATCACCTTTCCACACATGAATTCCTGATGTATATTTGCATATGCATAAGCTGTACAGTCTGCTGCAATCAATAATTTTGCTCCATTGTTTTCCTCCCTCTAAACTTCATTTTCAAAAATGCTGCCCCTGATATTCAGAAAGCAGCACTTTTACTAATATATTTTATTCACATTTTAAGCTATTCGTTTCCACATTATTATTTAAAAATCTTTACATAAGGATTTTCTTTTGTATAACTCTCCCATTTTTCTTTCTCTTCTTGAATCTGAGATTCTCCATTCGGATCTCCCGTTTTCATAAAGTTTGTCCAGCATGTCACCATTTCTTCACTCAAATCATAATCATTCTGCTCCATTGGTCTCCAGCATCTGCCCAATGTACCAAATGTATACCACAACTCTGATGAATGGAAAGCGCCCCAGTCATCTCCCGGAAGTTCATGTGCAAAATGATACAGATACGCCGGCCTACCTTTCTCTTCTCTTGTTGCAGCCCAACGCTTGCACTCTTCCATCAAAATTCCTTTCTTTCCTTCTTTTACTTCCTCTGGAGTTGCTCCAAGATCATCTGTCACAACACCACACATATAATGAATATCCTTCATTGTTCCTTCTTTCCAAACATCTTTAACTGTCTTTTCCATGACATATCCATCTGCATTTGGAACAACAACAAGTCCCCTTCCAGTTTTCCACATCTCATCATCTAATTTTACTTTTGCTTCAAACAATTCTTCTGTTGACATTGCACGAAGTTCTTCCAGTGAAGTTTTTCCGGTCAGTTCGACAAATCTTTCACCGATTTCCTCTTCCTCTTTTAATGTCGGTGTATAAAGTACATCTGCATCACAACTGATTCCACTCTGCATAATTGCCTTTGCCGGAATATCTCCTGTCAGTTTACTTGAACAAAGCACCTGTGTACTCATACTTCCTGCAGACTGTCCAAATACTGTGATATTTTTACTGTCTCCGCCAAAGTTCTCAATATTATTTGCAACCCATTTTAATGCTGCGATCTGATCTAAGATTCCATAATTTCCAGAAATATGTCTTTCATTTTCTGCATCCAGCCATGGATGTGCAAAAAATCCAAAAATATTTACCCGATAATTGATTGTAACAAGAATTACACCTTTTTTACAAAATGCTTCTCCATCAAATTCCAGTTCACTGCTGTAGCCGCCGCCAAATCCACCACCATGGATCCAGAATGCCACCGGAAGTCTCTCTCCTTCTTCATGCTCCGGCACCCAGATATTCAAATACAGACAGTCTTCTCCCATTCCCGGAACAAATTCTGGATTATTATAAAATTCCTTATGAAAACGTCCCATAAATGGATGCTCTGCTTTCGGTAATTCCTGCATACACATATTCTGAAATGTATCTGCTTTATATGTACCTTCCCATGCATCCAGTTCCTGTGGTGCTTTCCATCTGAGTTCTCCTACCGGTGCCTTTGCATATGGAATTCCTTTGAATACAACATATCCACCTTTTTCGATTCCTTCCACAGTTCCCTTATTTGTTACTACACTTTTATTCATACTGAGCTTACTCCTCTCACATTTATGCTTTGATCTTTCTTCTGCTTGTCACCAGATCTTTAATCTTTGGTCCTGCTAACTGAATCAAGATTACAATAATCAGGATTGTTCCTTTGATTGCATCATTGATCAGTGAATCCATCTTCAAAGCCACAATTATTTTATCAATAATTGTATAAGACATAGCTCCGAACAAAATTCCAAGGCATCTTCCTTTTCCGCCTGACATACTGATTCCACCGAGAACAACTGCTGCGATTGCATACATCTCATAACTCTTACCTGTTGTTGCCGGATCAGAAGAACCGTTCATCGCAATCCACAAGAACGCTGCAATACCTGTCATAACGCCTGCCAGAACAAATACAATCACCTTCATCGCACTGACATTGATACCTGACATTCTGGCACCTTTCTCATTACTTCCGATGGCATAGACTTTTTTACCAAATTTTGTGCTTGTTGATAAATATACAACCAATGCTGTCATGATCAACAGGATCAAACCAACAATTGGAATCGTCAGCATTTTACCATTACCAAACTGATATAAGGTCTGATATGAATTGTGGCTGGATGTCATACGATATACAGAACTTCCGCCTCCACATAATTCTTTAGAAATATGCTGGCATGCATACTGTGCTACCGAACGATAGATCAACATCGTAGCAAGTGTTACGATAAATGCCGGCATCTCTACTGCACCGACCAGTACACCATTGATCAGTCCACATACAGCGCCAAATACAATCGTAAATATTAATGTTACAAAAATATTATCTGTCATATTGAAAATAACAACTGCAAATCCACTGACCATCGCCAGCATAGAACCAACCGACAGATCGATTTCACCGGTCAGACATACAAGTCCCATACCAAGTGCAATGATTCCAACGACTGCAGAATGACGGAAGATGTTCATCACACCATTCCATGTCAATCCATTACTTGACAGTGCATATACTAAAAAAATTACTAAAAATACAAATACATAATTATAACGGGACCATATTTTTCCCAACATAGATTTTTTTGTTTTCATCCTTATCGCGCCTCCCCTGCATTTACTGCGTTTGTAGAATACATCATCACGGTCTCTTCATTGATTTCTTCATGTTTTAACATCTTCACAAGCTCTCCGTCATAAAACACTGCACATCGGTCTGCTACTTTCTGTAATTCAGGAATCTCCAATGTGTTGATTAAAATGGTTTTTCCGGATTCTGCCAGTTCCAAAATCAATTTGTAAATCTCCGCTTTTGCTCCTACATCAATTCCCTGTGTCGGGTTGTCAAGCAAAAGGATCTCTGCTTCTGTATTCAGCCATCTTGCCAGAAATACTTTCTGCTGGTTTCCTCCACTCAAAGAAGTAATCGGATCTGCACTGTTCTGTGCTTTTACATTCAACAGTTTCTTGTATTTTTCAAATTTTCCTTCTTCTTTTTTCTTTGAAATCTGGAACTGCTTTGCTGACAATGTATGTTCTGCCAGATACATATTCTCCAGCAGACTCATATCTGCGATCACTGAATTTTCTTTTCTATTGGCAGGAAGCATTGCGATCTTATGTTTCATTGCTTTATGTATCGAATGTAACGGAACATTTTCTCCGTTGACATGAATTGTACCACCATCCGCACGGGTCACACCGAAGATTCCCTGTAGCAGCTCGCTGCTTCCGGATCCTTGCAGTCCTGTCATTCCGACAATCTCGCCCTTTTTCACGACCAGATTTACATTTCTAAATCCATGTCCTGTGAAATTCTTAATTTCTAATATCGTATCTCCACATGCACGCGTCTGATAATTTTCTTCCGCACTATAATTAGAACCAACCATCATCTTTGTGATTGCTTCCGGATTGGTATCTACGATATTTCCCTCTCCGATAAATGTTCCATTCATCAGTACTGTATAGCGGTCTGCAATCTCAAAAATCTCCGGCATCTTATGAGAAATAAAAATAAACGATGTTCCTTTCTCCTTTAATCTGCGGATAATACGGAATAAATGATCGATTTCCTGATTGTTCAAAGATGTCGTTGGCTCGTCTAAAATCAACAGTTTTGCATTAAAAAATAATGCCTTTGATATCTCAAGTAACTGTTTCTGGCTCGGAGTCAGTTCTTCTACTTTCTCGTCCGGATCAATCTCTACTTCCAGTTCAGCAAATAATTTCTTTGCCTCATCTTTCATCCGTTTCTTATCCAATTTTCCAATTTTATTTGTATATTCCTTCCCTAGAAATATATTTTCATAAACAAGCAGATCATTGAATAGGTTCAATTCCTGATGAACAAACGCAATTCCTTGCTGTTCCGTCTGTCTGACAGTTGCATTATTCAATTCTTCACCATCAAACACAATTTGACCTGCATCTCTTCGATATACACCAGTCAAAACATTCATCAATGTTGATTTTCCAGCCCCGTTTTCACCTAACAATGCATGTACTTCCCCTGCTTCTACTGTAAGGTGCACATTTTTCAATACCGGAATTCCGTTAAATGCTTTACAAATTCCATTCATTTCTAGTCTTTTCATGCATATTTCCTCCTTGCTTTTTTATCTTTTGCTGATAGATCAACATCTATTTCTATTTTTTTCCACAAGCAACCGCTATAGATGCTCATATATAAGCAAAACCTCGCTATGTGTTCACAGTAAGGTAACACCATCGTCACTAGGCTCGACAATACCTCACCAAGTGTCGAGGTGTACGTTCTCACTAAGCTCGTGAAAAACCTTGCTAAGTGTTCACAGTAAAATATACGGAAGTCTGCAAGCAGACTCCCGTATCAAATTCCTTAATAACTTCTATCTACAAGATTTAGAATGAAGGATAGTCTGCAACATTGTCAGATGTAACATCTTCACATTCAATCACATGATCCTGTTCTACGTCTTTACCATCAAGATGATCAACCATATCCTGAATTGCTGTCTGAATCATAGATGGGCTGTATGTAACTGACATGATTCCGCCAAGCTTACCAGCGATATCCTGATATGAGTTACCACGAAGTACTTCGTAAAGCTCATCTAATCCACCACATCCTGTAATAACTGGTTTATTTGCATAGAAAGCATCTTTTGTTGAATCACTGATTCCGCCTCCGTTGAGAGCCTCTAAAATACCCATTGTCAACTCATCATCCTGTGCATAGATCCATTTGATGTCTGCGTTAGAAGCATCTCCCAGCAGAGACTCAAATGATTCTTTTGTATCAGAACGGCTCCAGTTCATAGCTCCTGAATATGTAATTGCTTTGAGGTCATCCTCTGTCCATTTTGCATCGTCTGCGATCTTAGATCCGCCGAATTCAAGTTCTCCTGTAAGATAATCTGTAAATCCGCTGTCACGTAATGTTGTAACTGAAGATGTGTCGCCTTCGTAAACATATACTTTATCTCCAGGTTTCATTCCCTGCTCTACAAAGTAGGCTGCTGCACCTGCACCGATTCCCTGGTTATCACCTTTTACATTAGAAACAGCGCTTGGAGCTACTGCATCAATGATACGGTCAAATTCTACAAATGGGATCTCAGCGTCTACTAACTGCTGAATTGCAGACTGTACTGTGTCGTCCATTGGCTGTACAACTACTGCGATATCTTCCTCCCCACTTGCTACGATATCTTCGATTTTATTAATCTGTTCAGCTGCATCAGAAGAAGTAATTACTTCTGCGGAATATTTTCCATCTTTGTTCACTTCTTCTACTTTCTCTTTTGCAAATGTTGCAACAGAACCTGTCCATCCGTGATCTTCTGCTGCAGTTAACACATAAATATGTGTAGCTCCTTCATCTGATTTTGCTGTATCACTACCGTCCTTTTTTGACTCATTACTTCCACATGCTGCAAGGCTAAGAACCATAACACCAGCAAGAAGAGTGGCTAAAATTTTCTTCTTCATAGTGATTTCTCCCTTCTTTTTATTTGATTATGATTTAATTATACCTTTTTATCCTGAAAAAACTTTTCTTTATCTATCCATTTTCATATTATTTTCAGTCTTATTTTAACTTCAAAAATAATACAAGGACAAAAAATATATACATTTTTTTGTCCTTTATTTTTTCTGGTTTGAAGATATCATTTACCTCTTCCCTTTTCCACTTAAGAAGAATTGAAATATCCATTTAGAAACTTCTTCATATCCATATCACTTTCTGTAATCTTTATAAAATAGAATAGTTTCTAACTCGCACAAAGGTCAAAAAAGGTTTTGATTGATGGTTTAGTTTCCATCAATCAAAACCTTTTTTCCTTCAAATGCAAACCCATAATGCCTGATTTGTGATTTCTTTATTCCCTGCTCCAACAACTCCGCATCATATTGCTTTTCTTCTATTTGGTTTAATGCTGCTTGCACTGTATCCTGCAATTTTTTTCCTCTTCAGAATCATGCACTTTGAATTCCAATATAAACGCATTATCTCGTTTATTCGTCGGAATCAACATTACATCATAACGTCCATATCCACTTTCTCGATTTGATTTCACCTCATACCGTTCTTTCAAATCAACCAACAGACCAAGAACAAAACCATGATAAAACCTCTCCGGTTGTGTCTTTCCTGACGGATGTTTTCCTGCATCAAAACTACTAAATGTTGTCAATGCTATATCGTTCATATATGCATTCATTTCTTTTACATTTCCATTCAATAGCGCATTTATAAACTCATTATAATTAGATGCATCATCATGAAACCAGCCTTGAAACATTGAATAAAACATACTCATCGTTTCAAGATTTGTAACACACAGATGATACCATGGTGTCAGCAGCATTCCCCTATATTCGATTTCCTGAATTTTTAAATATCCGCTTGCCAACATAAGACTCCAAATTGCATTTTTATTCTGCTCCAATTGATCAAATACAATTTGTTCATCAAAATTCACGATAATGTTTCTATCGTTTAAAAGTTCTTCCATCATCTCCTTTATATCCGGAGATGATTTTTGAAGCAATTTATTAATTAACCCATTCGAACTTGTCTGTGCCCAATATGGGCGTAATTGCTTTTCTTTCAGATAATTTGTAATTGACCACGGATTATAAATATCTTTTTGATTTCCGAATGTAAATCCATCGTACCATGTTTTTACAAGTTTCTTTTTATTTCCCATATCAAAATCATCCAATGCCTGAAATACTTCTTTTTCTGTAAAACCGAAACAATCCGCATAGCGTTCTGATGTTGTGGTAATAACAGTTAAATTGTTCAAATCAGAAAAGATAGACTCTTTTGAAACTCTTGTAATTCCAGTCATTATTGCACGTTCCATATATGGATTCGTCTTAAATGTTGAGTTAAAAAAACTTCGAATAAAAGAAGTAAATTCATCCCAATACCCATGCACATATGCTTCTTGCATTGGTGTATCGTATTCATCTAATAAAATAATTACTTTCTGTCCATAATAACGATTCAGACACGATGCCAGTCCTTTCACAGCTCTGAAAATCACTTCGTTTGTAATCGTTTTTGTCGGTTCTGGATTACTTACATACTCATCTAACACTCTAAAAATCTCTTTTTCCCCATCTGTTAAGAGATTGCTTTTTAATAAATATCTATGACTTTGATATGCGTCATTAATACATGCAATAATACTATTTTTACTCTCGGCGTAATTATCCGCTTTCACATCTGCAAACGTCAAAAAGATAACCGGATATTTTCCTTGTAATTTTCTATATTGTTCATTTTTCCAAATAGAAAGTCCTTTCTATCCATTAGCAATCGCTATTCACAATTCAATTATACTAACAGACTGAGTAAAGTGATATGGGTTATTCTTTTACTTTCCACTCATTATACCATACAACTCCTGTGCCTTCCAATCCAATTCCAGCAGCATCCATCTGGAATCATCCATCTGAGGCAATTTCAGATTTTTCCTTGCTTCCGCTTCACTGCTTTCTAACAAAACCGGAATCCAGGAATATTCTTTTATCCTCTTGTAAATATCCTTTTCTGCATTATTATCCAAAGCCCGCACATATAACGCATAACTATAAATCCCACAAATAGATATTTCAACATGACGTACACCAATGAGAACTTTCAATAGGTATCTTCTTAATTCTTCTGTTGAATAGTTCTGATTTGATATTACATTTGTAAGCTGTTCAAAGAACAAATTTCCATTTTGAATGTTGCACTTGTTGTAAACTTTTAAAACCTGTTTTGTCATCGGTCCATAACCGCCCGAGATTTCATTCAGATACTTTGTATTCTGTTCCTCTGTATGTAATGCTAACATTTGCATCAGCTGTTCTCCTAACCGAGCTTCAAATCTTGTTATCATATCTGTTCCTTTTGCGTACTTATCCGATGTTTCTTTTATTTTGTCTTGACGTTCGATAAATTCATTCATATTCACAAAACGAATCTTCATATTGCTGTACATCCGCTTCATTGCTTTTGCATATTCAATCGCATGGATATTCTGCTGTTTTTCCAATATAGCTTTTGCTCCCGGTATGAATTCTTCAGTCACTTCTGCACATGCAGTTGCAAAATTCTTTCCGTTTTCCATACACAGTTTTATTTTCTGCTGATATTCTCTAGGTTCAATAAATAAGAACTGAATCATGTCTTTCAACAATTTTTCATCTGCATCTTCACACAAAATTGCAAGTTCATCCACACAATTCAGTTTTTCCAACATCGATACTGCTGCAAATGCTAAGGTATCAAAGGTTTTCAATGTACAATATACTGGAATTTCCAACACAATATCTGCTCCCTGTTTCCTCAATATCTCTGCTTTTTTGTATTTACTTGCAGATGCCAGAAGTCCTTTTTGTGTAAAATTTCCACTTATAACAACGACAAGTCCATCGGCTTCTGTTTCCTTTTTTATGTGTTGAAATAACTTTGTTCTGTTGATTTCGATTGGTTCAAATTCATCTATTAATGCTGTAAGTTTCATGAGATTCCTCCGATTTCTATTCACATTTACCATTATTATAACTTTTGTTCACCAAAAAGAAATAGCAAATAATCATCTTTCCGACAATTATTTGCTATTTCTTGTTCTTTTTATCTATATTTACACAATTAACAATCTTCTCTCATTTACATGGTGTCCAAACTCCGGCATAAAGATAAATGCTTCCTCATCTGGATTTAAACTATCCTGCATGACTGGTGGCATATAAGATGATGTAAAGCAGAATCCATATTTCAAATCATGGAATCCTTGAACAAGCCCACCCGATTTCTTTACTTTCAACACTGCCGGTGTTGTCACATCCCAGTGTGTCTGAAAATTTGATTTCATCTCTTCATAAGTATAATCTTCCCCATGAATGTTCCAGATAATATCCTCTTTTTCAAATTTCTCTCCATCTACAAACAATGTACCTGGTCGAATCTGGCTCAAGAAGATTCCTCTATAATATGGAAGTCTAATCTTGAACTGAAATCCTATTGTATCTCCATCTTTTTTTATATTACGAAATCCTACAGACTGTATTACTTCTCTTTCCATTTTCGAATCCTCCTTAATCACCAATATAATTTTTCATCATAATATGATGTTTTCTAAGCGTTTGTCCCACTTCGTATCCTGGTTCATATTTATCTGCACCTTCATATTCGCTTAAGAGATATCCGTCCCAATTTTGTTTTTTAAGCAATTCAATAATTTCTTTGTAAGGAATCATTGTCTCTTCAAATTCATCACTCATATTGATGAATTTTGCATGACAACAGTAAATATATGGCAGTAATGGAATCAAATCTTCTGGTACGTTTGGAATATAGTTTGGATCACGATATTCTCCTTCTGAAAATTCTGTACGGAAAACACTAAAATCTATATTCAGACCAAAATTCTTCGTACCTGTTTCTTTGATGAAATCAACATACTCTGTTACCATCTTCCCCTTCAAATTTGATGGTATATGAATTTCCGGACACATCTTAATACCAAGTTCTTCTGCGAGTGGTAATGCCATCTTAATGATTTCGCGCCAATTCTTTACCGGCTCTAATGCATCATTTATTACAGGCATCTTTGTTCTCATTACAGTAAATCCCAGACGATGCGCCAGACGGATATCTCTTGCCAACATCTCATAAGATTCTTCTGTTGTCAGGTCTCGATATCCTAGAACATGTGAATCAATCCAATTGCCATACTCAACAGGAATAATCTCATATTTATCGCACAGGCGGAACCATTTTTCTACCCATTCATCAGCCGGGTTTGGATAATTCTCAATATGCGTATTTGCCAGAATCTCAATTCCATGAGCTCCCATGTCGTGTAAATCTTCAAAACATTCTTCCAATGATTTTGTAAGACCAAATTCTGCTGAATAACTGTACAGTGCAACACCACGCTTTGGTCCCTTTCTATCGTACTGATACATTTTAACTCCTCCTTGTCATCTTTTCCGTTTTGTTTTCGTTGAGTTTATTTTATCTCCTTTTTTAACATTTTTCTTTCCTTCAATTTCCAAATATTTTCCTATTTTTGCATTCTACATGAAAAAGCAGGCATAACGCGCAACATTTTGTTATCATTTATTGCGTATCATGCCTGACTCTATTATAATTTATTAATTTTTCCAGTTCTATCTCAACTTCCACATAAATATCTTCTATTACAAAAACTATACCTAGCATGCATCATCTTTTGATACATGCAACAATATAATCTCCTGTCCCCTCAGTGTCATTCTGATTTGAACCCTCCCTTCCACTGACATTACTCCTTCCATCCGTCGTTCCGGTTGTGTAATCTCTCTCAAATATTTAATATCCTCATTTGTAAGGGTTTCTTCGTATTGAAATTTCTTCCATTCATCCAGAATACTTCCTTTTTCTCTGCAAATACGATTTGATGTGATTGTATAATTGCCATCAACCACATTTTTCAAAACCAAATCAATATTACATTCCTGATTTGTCAAAAATATTTTCTCTACTTTCTCCGGCGAATCAATGGGGTCATTTGCAACAACATAAGTATCTTCATATTTTTGATAATGAAAACCAATGATATGATAAACATCTTTTCCTATCTCTTTTGTAACAATTAATTCTTCATTATGTAATAGCAGTTCTTCGCCTAATTGGTTCAAAAACTGCAATGCAAAATACACCGGTTTTCGAATTGTATCCTTTGTGATCAAACCACTTCCGCCATTTGCAATTCGTTTCATATCAAAATAATTACTTACCCAATCAGAGCCCATCCAAAGACATACCATATCTGCCATTGAAAGTATTTCAATAATCTTCTTTGTTATATAGGAAGCCCGAAAGCAAGAATCATTCAAAAAATTACGATTTGAAATAGAACTGTTCCATTCAACCACATAAAGAGGGATATCGACCTCTCCTTCTTCCATAATTTGATGAATAGACTGTAATTTTTCATACTCATAATTTTCTGACTGTGTACGATAATAATTTACTTTTCCATCCTTCCTCGAAGAATCATATGGAAACAAAAGAATAGAAATAAATTCTGGCAAGCAATTATTTTCTTTACTATATTGTAAGTACTCATGCAAAAATTTTACATCATTTGTTACATCAGAAGGTCCTCCTACGCAGGCATCTGGCAATGCCTTTTTTATAACCTGATAGGAAGATCTATAGCATTCTTTATAGTCATACTCCTTATCGATATAATATTGATTTCTTGCAAAATGCACAATATCACTGGATAATTCAAATTTCCATTGTACTACCTCTTCTTTTCCATATCGCTTTATTATATGGTGAATAAAATCTTTCAACATTGCTATCCAGATATCTTTTGATTGAAATACAATACATTCTTCTTCGAAATATAATGTATTTCCCATAGATGATAATGCTGTATCTGGTCTTCTTCCCAAATCTACAAATGGTTTTATATGATGAGACACTAAAAAATCTAATGCCAGATCAATCATATCATAATTATAGTTTCCTTGCGTTTTTCCATCTGTAATCATCATCTTCTTAGAAAAGACATTCCATATCCGTACATATGAAAATCCCAACGTTTCTGTAAGATAAATTGTATGATATTGCAAATTAGCAAGTGTCAAATTATAAACCGAACCAATATTCACTACCTGATTCCAAATTTTTGTCAACTTGCTCTTTCGTCTCACATTAACTTCAATTGCACTATTTTCCGTGTTGAGAGATTTGTTTTTGTTTCTTTTATCTCTATTTTCTTTCTTTGTTGGCGTAGTACACTCTTTTTCTTCTTTTTTCTTCTCTCGATATTCTACCGGAGTGCACTGATAATATTGTCGGAACACACGATTCATTACCGAAGCATTAGAGAATCCATTATCCACTGCAATTTTCGTAACTGCCTTCGAAGTTGTCATCAAATCCTCTGCTGCAAAATAGATTCGCACCCGATTTACAAACTCTGCAAATTTCATTCCAGTTTGCTTATGAAATAATCTGGATAATGTAGAGGTCGCTGTAAACATTTCATCTGCAAGTTCTGATAAGCTCACATGATTTTGACGATTTTCATCCACATACTTTACAATCTGACGCATACGAACATCGTCAGAGTTCGTCTGCAGCAAACCTTTTCCAGTTATCCAGACAGATACCAATCCTTGAACAATATAGCTTCTCTCATCCTCTCTGAATCTGTCCGTTTTATTCTTTTGATTATTTCCTATCTGAATCCAATTCTCCATAGTTTACTCCGATTACTTTTCCAATTGTTGTCTTACCGCTTCACATGTCTTATCATTCCCAGCACAGTTTCATTCGCATTGGTGACTTCCAACTGAATGTCTGGATATTTATTCTGAAACACACGGAACACTTCATCGGCGAATCCCTGTCCCATAAAATCAATTCCGCTGCAATCAAATTCTACTTGCTTAAACTGTTCTAGTCTGTAAACAACTCTTCGAGCCTGTGAACGTGCAATTGGTTCTCCATATGGACACACTTTTTTTAATGGTATTACAGTTTTTACAAATCCTTCTTCTATCGGTGCAAACATGTCAAACACCTCCTTTAATGTATGCGTTGTATCATTTTCCAACTTCATCACAACCATCGTTCCGATTGACTTAAGACTAGTATAATACAAAATCAAATGCGATTGAATTAACTTTTCTTCTGTATATCTTCCTGCGGTAAACACACTTTGTCCCGACCAAATTGCAAACTCTCTCAAAACTTTAGAAACAAAAAAGATTCCTTCGCCAGGATGTGCTTCACTTTGTGTTGTCAATTTTCCCTTATATAATTCCAAAATTGAATCTTGAATATCCGCAGAATATCCACATTCTTTTTCTAGGTATGCCCTGATATTTTCAAAAATACCAATTCCATCATCTGTTATTGAAATTTCCGTATATAAAGCATCTTTCTTAACATAACATGAAACATGTTCTGCATTTGCATGTTCAATTGCATTGTTCATCATTTCCATAAATGCGTAGCTCCATATGGCAGATACCTCTTTTGAAATATTTTGCAATAAAGGGAGGATATCTTGAAAATAAATCTTATCTTCGACTAAAAAATCTGAAGCATCATAGACAAATCGATATTCTTCTGTTTTCAAGCGATAACCACATTCCGATTGCTTCTGTTCTTCCAGTATTCCCTGATCCAGAAGTTCTTTCAAATATCGTTTTACAGTTGTAACCGATATCCGAAAATTATCCATCGTCTTTTTTATATAATCAGTATCTTGATTCCTGATTTTTTCTAACAAGTATCTTTTAATACTATTTCTTTTTTCTTCCTGGAACGACATGTTATCAGCTCCTTTTTGAACTATATTTTGTTAAATTTAAATTTTATTTTTCTTATTTATAACTTTATCATGTTTATTATAAATCTTCAATCTTGATAATAAAAAACTGATACAAAACAAATGAATTCCTCTCATCTGTTTCATATCAGTTTTTCTTATAACTTACAACTTAATATTTATATACTTCTACATATTTCCATCCCGGCATATCACCAAGTCCGATGCTCATTTTCTCATCACCATTGAGAATTCTTCCAGCCTTCCATTCGCCATTCACGACATTACCTTCCTCTAAACGCAGGATATCTACTTTCTTATTCTCTCCTGCTTTTGCACGAAATGTAAAGTTACTCATCATTCCTCCAATCAGAAATTTATTTGGAGCGAGCTCATAAATCACACCTGCTGCTAATGGTTTTGCCTGTCCCTTCGGTGCATAAGCAATCGCAATATCATATTCTTCGCAGCTAAAATATGTTCCATAATCTGTATCGGATTTTTTCACATAACTCATCAGCTTATCTGTTCCACGATATTTCAAATATAATGGTTCCATCTGCTCAACCATCTCATAAGTACGTTTTAAATAATCTTTGCTTCCTGTGATATCAAATGCAGATGGGTCAATATTCAGAGCAATCATAACTTCCATTGGCGGCTTGTCAATTGCTTCCGGCGGTAATACCAGTTCTTCAATTCCAAATGGTGAATAGCAAATTGCATTGCTATTTGCAAATGCATACAAGCAATAAGATGAAGTCACTGCATCTTTTCTCACTTCCGGAATCACCAGTGGATTACCTTCATATCCATATTCATCAATGACATTTGCCACATACGGAACATAAATATCCGGTGCCAGCGTAAATAACGATGGTGCTACAATTTTCCAAATATGATGCACCTCTTTAACCGGACCTCCTGATGGATAAGACCCTGCATACCAAGGATACTGGCGAAGCCATGCATTGGCATAACATGGAAGTGCATATTTTTGCTGTCCTGCTTTTGTAATTTTTTCTACTGCCTTTGCAAAATAGTAAGCCATAAAATATTCTTCCGCATTCTCAGCAAATACTTCTTTCCAACTGCCTTCTGTCGCACATAATTCTTTCAATTCTGCTGATACTACTTCTTTGAACTTTTCTTCCGCTTCTTTGCTATAATCTCGTTCCGTACCAAGCAGACCTATTTCATTTTCTACCTGCACGAAGATTACTGTCGATTTCTGCTCATCAATTTCGCGGATATGTGCCATCACTTTTGCAAATGCATTCGCATCTTTCTCTATCGCAGCCTCGCAAAATGGTGAAATTGTATTGATTGATTCTCCATTTACCTTGCGTACACGAAAGTATGTATCTGTATCCTGTTTCATCCAAGCAGGCACATACATAGATTCAGCGTTCTTCCAAAGCCCAAACCACAAGAAAATTAAATGTTTCTGTTCTTCTCTTGCCCGGCCGATTAATCCATCTAGCAATGTAAAATCAAATATTCCTTCTTGCGGTTCCATTGTCTCCCAATATAGTGGAACAATTACTGAGTTCATATTTAATTCTCTTAGTGCCGGCCATACATGCTCTTCCATATAATCCAGATTGCTGGCACTTGAATTGTGAATCTCTCCGCTGCGTGCAAAGAATGGTTTGTCGTGAACATATAATGTTGGGATTCCGTTGTCGTTTTGAATTCTTGGTATCATGATTTGCTCTCCTTTTCTGATTCTTGCTTTTCTCTGTTCGAACATGTTTCTTATCTTTATTATATTCCACTATATCTTTTGTTCTCAATCTTAATATCGTAATATTTATATAACAATATTAAGCATATGAATTGTTTACTTCTTTTCTTTTTGGTATACTATTTAAAAATGAATTGATTAATCAATCAAAAAACAGACTACTCAACAAACAAAGGATTTATAATTATGCTTTACAATCTCCACTACTCCAATAAATACAACTTTCTCCCGCTTCTACCTAAACTTCTCGGTGTCAATCACCTTCAGGAACCAGTACAACGACCACATGGGTTTCCTGTCTTTCAGTGGTTCTACTGCGTAAAAGGGCAAGGAGAATTTATCATCAACGGGCAACGCTCTGTCATTTCCAAGGGACAAGGGTTATTAATATATCCTAATATTTCCCACTCTTATAAAGGACTTACCTCCGACTGGACCGTTCATCTTATTGGATTTGGTGGAAATGCATGTACCGAAATATTACAGACATTGCATATGTTAGAGAGCGGCGTATATCACTTTTCTAATTCAGATATCTTTCCTACTCATATTGAAAATTTGCTCTATCTTTCGCAACGTGATATCACCGAAAAAGAAACTGAGTTATCCAAAGCCTGTTACAGTATGCTTTTAGATCTGTCACCTTCTATTCGACAGATTCACAATACAACTGCCACTTATGAAAACGAACTGGTTCGTAAACTGATTGATTATATGGAGGAAAAATATGCCTGCGATATTTCTCTGAACGAACTGGCAGACTATGTAAATTTATCCAAAGAATATATGTGCAATCTCTTTAAACATACAATGCACCAGACAATTATGCAGTATTTACAAACTGTTCGTATTAGTCGTGCACGTATATTTCTAATTCAATATCCTGAAAAACATGTTGCTGAAATTGCACATATGTGTGGTTTTGAGAGTCCAAGCTATTTTGGAAAAGTATTTAAAAAAATTGCCGGATGTACACCCGACAATTTTCGAAGATAATCATTTTTCTTTTTCTTCCTCTAACAGATTATCTTTTTGTTATTTGTTATTTTTTAGTTCTTCTCTTATCTCTGTAAATGGCTTGATTTTTTCCGGATTTTCTTTGTGTTCACCTATGTGTTTTTCCATCCACACCATATCATACCATCGCCCAAATTTGTTACCGCATTGTTGAAACCTTCCAACCAGACGATATCCCATATGGTCATGAAACTGCACACTATTATTCGTAAGATGTTCATCTTCTACTGCTGTATACGCAATACAGGCATTTAAATTAAGAATGTTTTGCATTTTAAGAATGTTTTCCAATCCTTCATATAAAGCTCTGCCAACACCACTCTTTCTCTGATCTTCACGTA
Organism: Ruminococcus sp. B05; assembly: GCF_003628495.1. NCBI lineage: Bacteria > Bacillati > Bacillota > Clostridia > Eubacteriales > Oscillospiraceae > Ruminococcus > Ruminococcus sp. B05. The sequence goes on from NZ_RBZR01000002.1 coordinate 211,067, forward strand.
CATATATCGTAGTTTCAACTGCCCAGTCGTATGCGGCACGGTTTTTAAATACACCTGCATATGCATATCCTAGAATTTCTCCCTCTTTTTCCTCTACAATGTATGGATATTTTTTTAGAATATTTCGTATTCGTTTTCTAAATTCTTCCACAGATGGAACTTCGTATTCAAATGTTATTGCTGTTTTTTCTACATAAGGTGCGTAAATATTCAAAAGTTCTTCTGCATCATTTTCTGTCGCAATTCTAATCATTTTCCATCTCCCTCATTCTTCTATTTTTTCTGTATTCTCATCTATTGCACGTTCTACAATTAGATTATCTATTGCCGCACGCAAATCCGTACGAATGAGCCATTCCAATCTATCATAATAATCCAATCCAACACTTTCCAACAACTCCCACAAATCTTCTCTGGAAGGTCCAGGTGTTCTCTCTGTAATAAAAACAGGCACATAATTTACTCGATAATAATGCTCCAATCTCAAACTCATATCAATTCCCGGTATTCCCTGAAATACTTTTGTAGAAAGAGTATCAATAATTGGCCAAAATGGACTAATAATATATTGAAATTCTTCATTTTCAAATTGTTCATATGTGATTTTACCAACTTGTATTTTTTCATTTTCTTTTGTTACCGCCTTAATAATTCCACTATTACGATAAATCGGTGTATCTAAAATTGGCTTTGTATATTCATTTCTTGCAACCCAATCTGTCCTCACATATGTTTTCATTCTGTCTCACCTCACATGACTTTCCCGGTTAATTTTCGATATAGTTCTTTTATCATCACTTGTATCTTAAATGCAACATTCATTTATTTCATATAATATAACATGCAATGCATTGTGTATCAATAGAGTATATTTTTATATCGATACACTTTAGTTCTTATTTTAAATTTCTAATTATTTAATCTTTTTTTATTTAAAATATTTAAGTCAAAAAACGGACATACCAGATTTTCTCCAATCTAGTACATCCGCCTTTTCACAAGATTTTATTCAATTTTTATCAAGGTCAGTTTTTCTTATTTATCACATGCACGTTTTCCTGCATCCAGATCAGCTCTGATTTCTGCAACTTTCTTAGGTGAAAGTTTATAGAAGAGCAATGGTACACAAGATAACAGTCCGATTACAAATGGAACCATGTTTACTACAATATTGATTCCCTGTTTAGCTGCTGCTGTCTGCTCTGCACCTGCTACATATCCTGCTGCTGCAAGAAGAAGTACTCCGGCAGAACCACTGATAGCTGTAGAAAGTTTTACACCAAAGCTTAACATAGAAGCTGCAATACCTTCCTGACGACGACCGAGCTTCCAGTCTCCATATTCGATAGAGTCTGATACAAGACCGAAACAAACTGATGATGATGAGTTACAAAGTCCGCAGATGAATGATACACCAAGTAAATATGGTTTATTATCTGTTGGATTAATAAACATCAGCAAGAATCCAATACACATGATAATATTCAAAATAATCAGATACCATTTTTTCGTAAATGTCTTTGTTCCCCATGGAATAAAGAAGTTACCAATTAACTGAGCAACTGTCATTGTTGTAAATACTGTTGCGATAACAGTATAATCACCAACTACATAAATGATATAGTATGTAAGCAGTCCCATACGACCAGATACACAAATTGTACCCAAAATTGTTGCAAGAACTACCATCAATAACTGGTCATTCTTTACGATTTCTTTCAAACTTCCAATAAAACCAAGTTTCTCTTCCTGAGCATTTGCATGCAACTGCTCTGCATATGTTTCTTTACATCCGGCTCCACAGATCCAGAATACAGGAATCATGATCAGTGATAAGATTACTGTTGTAACAAAATATCCATGAGCATTTGCTACCTCAGCTCCACTAAAGTGAAGAATCATTGGCATTGCACATGCTGAAAGGATAATTCCAATTACAGAAGAACCAATTCCTCTTGCTGTAGCAAGATTCATACGAACCTGTGAATCAATAGCGATTACATTCTGTAATGCCTGATATGAGATAGAACATGCTGTGTATGCCATACCTGCACCAACGTAAGTGAGCAGACATAAGATTACTTTAGCTGTTCCCTGCACTGGGAATGCTGTAAATGTTAAAATGTTAAAAATCGCAAGAACAGGTGGTGCCATATACAAATATGGTCTGAATTTACCCCATTTTGTATGTGTTCTGTCTGCGATGTTTCCCATCATTGGGTCGTTGATAGCATCCCAAATACGTGCGATCAACATGATCATTGAAATTGCTCCGGCAGCAAGACCTACAACATCTGTGTAGAATAACATCAGATAGTTGTTGATCATGTACCAGCTCATCTGGCAACCGACTTCTCCTAAACTATAACAGAATGCCAGTTTTGGGCTTGTTTTTTCTTTTGCATTATTACCCATTTTTCATCCTCCTCTTTCGGTCATTGACCTATTTCCTTGATGAAGAAATATTATCATTTTAAAGGCATTTACAACTATGTAAAAAAATTCAATATCCTTATATAGAATTGTTCTTTTTTAAGAAAATTTTACATCAGGTTTATAAACAACAAATTTTGGTATCAGATTTTTGTCCTTTTATCTTTTATAATAAGAGAGCTACTTCAAGCATCTATTCATGCTTAAAATAGCTCTCTACATTACAACTCTCCTACTACAATTCCTTGTATCTCCTGCGCTGCAACACGCGTTTCTACTACAAGCGTATGATCCACAGCCTCAACTTTATGAAATGTCATTTTAGGCTGACACCATTTTTGTAAATACTCTACTTCCTGTAAAGATAAATCATTGAAATAATCCAATTCTTTCCATTCATTTTGAACATTTCCATTTGTCTGACTGACTGAAAATGTTTTGATAATATACGTTCCATTATTTACATTATCAATTTTAAAACTCATCTGCATACTTTCATTATCTGAATAATATCGCTGTTGATTTTCCAATTCTATCTCGTTTTCATTTCTTGAATAGTACCGGAAATTTAAATGCTTATAATTATGACAACATATGAAGAACAAACCATTTTCTTTATAAGAAATAATAGCATTTTTATTTTTCCCTAAAATATAGTGCTCTAAATGATTCATAAAATCAAACGCATAATATGCCGGTTTACAGATACCATTTCTACTTATCAGACCACATCCGCCAAACAGAAATTCATCTGAATCAATACTCTCTGAAAAAATATCTGTTGCAACCCAATACCCCAGTGCTTTTACTTCACCATAATTTTCGATCAAGTTTTTCATTATATATGCACTTTTATAAACTCCATCATTCATACAATTTCGGTTTGATAATGTAGAACTCCATTCTGTTACTAACAGCTCCGTTTCATCCATACCAACTCGTCTCAAATCTGTTTTCGCTTGTTGAATTTGATGGTACAAATAACTGGTATCTGAAGAATATGGATTTCTTCCTGCATCCAGAATCTCTGCATCTCTCAAATACGGATATGAATAGAGTGAAATAAAATCAGGTTGGTGCTTTTTCTTTTTCCACTCAGAGAGTAATTGACAAAATTCCTCCTCCATCATATTTAAGCTAAATCCTGCACCACCCACTTTAATGTTCGGTGCATAATTTTTAAATATTCCAGCTATGGTATCAAATACTTTAAAGTATTCCTCTGCATCTACATTTTCTTGAACTACAGAATTTTTCTCTATCTCAATATACCAGCTTTCCACCACTTCCATACCATAACGTCTTGTCCAATGTCGGATTAATTCTTCCAGAAAACTTTTATTATTTTCAATCATAGCTATATTATTTTCATCATTCATACTAAGAAGTGATCGTTCTATTTTTTCAAAAATTGTATGATTTTTAAATCCTAATTCTATATGCAGTTTGATGTCCAGTCCAACAAGAAAATCAATCACCTGATCCAACAAGGTGAAATTGTATTTTGTATTTTTTTCATCTATGTGGATCATCATTTTTTCTGAAAAAACCTGCCAAAATCTCATGTATTCAAATCCGAGATGTTCTTTTAAATATTGTACCTGCGCCCTGACATCATATCGCATCAAATTTTCTGCCGGTCCGATATTTATCAGGCGTCTCCAATATTTTTTTGTTTTTTCTTTCTTCTTCGTATCTACTTCTAACACTGACACAACCGAATCTGCCGCCTCAGAAGTGCTGACCAAGTTGGATGCCAGATATTGTTCTACCTTTTCCAGTACCGCTGTGCCATTCTCTGTATTTTCTGAATTCTCTGTTTTTTTCTGCATCTGTATACGATACTCCGCAGGTGTGATCTGATAGCTTTCTTTAAACACTTGATTAAATGATGCCAGATTAGAAAATCCATTATCCATCGCAACTTTCAATATTGTTTTATCTGAATATAACAGCTCACTTACTGCATGGTCCAACCGAATATTATTCAGCAATTTCAAAAAGCTCATCCCGAAGTTTTTCTTTATGTATTTAGAAAGATATGCATTCGACAAATATAATCGTTCTGACAGCTCCTGCAATGTAATCGGTTCTCTGTAATTTGTCATGATAAAACTCATAATCTCATTCATACGCTCATCTTGTATTCCACGCAGCGAATCGTATTGCTTCATTCCTTTTTTCACAATAAAATCCGATGTAATCAGATAAATCAACTGGTAATAAATACTATTCTTTAATGCAATTGCCTGTCCCTCGGTCGCCTGATAGAGATTAAAAATCTGCCTGATATAATATCTCATCTTTTCATAGCTTTCTGATTTTTCCTCCGCAGAATTACACCAGAAAAACGGCTGTTCCCCACTAAATATTTCTGTCAGCATCGTATAATCAATAAACAGACTACCAAACAACACCTCATCATCAGAAAAATATTCATGGCGCACCTTGGAGTTGATCAGTATAAAGTCCTCTGCATTTAAATGATGCGATTCTTCCTCATAATTGATCTGAAGCGAACCATCCAACACATAGATAATCTCAATATCCTGATGAAAATGCATAATCTGTTCCCGCTTGGTAGAAAAACAACAGCGGACAATATTTTCATATTTCAATGTATGTACCCTCTCTCTGACATACCACAAACAGCAGACATGATTCTGCCTGCTGTTTGTATCTGTCATTTCTTATATTCTATTATAGCGATTCTCCCGGCTTTTGAAAAGTTATTTTTCATTGTAGAAAATCTTTACTTCTCCATACATTCCTGTCGGTTCGAGTGTTTCATGATTGAAATCAAATGGTGGTCTCATACCTTTTAACTGCTCTCTTGCAGGTGTTGTAGCTACTTCAATCACAATGTTATTCTTACCTGCCTGCAAAGATTCTGTGATATCCATCTGATATGGTGGGCGGATACATTTTCCAACTTCCTGTCCATTTACCACAACTTTCATTACCTCATACACATGCTCTGCGTACAGATAAGCCTCGGCTGGTGCTGTATCCAATTCAACCTCGGATTCATAGCGGATCACACCTGAGAATGTCGGATCTTTGAATGAAATCGGCTCCAGTGTTTCTACCTGTTCTGTTTCTCCAAAGTTCGGATATTCGATTGCTCTTACTTTGCCCACATTCCATGATGCAAATTCAACCTGTTTTTCACATTCATTTCTCTGCTGTGCAAATGATCTGTGTAAGTTTTCCACTACCTCTCCCTCTGTTTCGACAAGCACTGCGATTTCTCCCGGCTCTAATTCTAATGAAACTTTTGTAGCCTTCTGGTCTTTCAGGATTGTCGAATCATTTTCTACACTTCTGTACTCCTGTTTCCATGCATCATAATACTTCACTTTATATTCCAGTGGAAGTGTCACATGTCCTGTAAATTTATCCTCTGCTGATTCATTTAAGAATACAAACAGATTCTTTCCATCTTTTACATAATGACAGAAACTCAAATCTTTAAACTCTGTATCTACAGCAATGTCAAACATGTCTTTATTCTTCAACTCTGCTGAAAGGGAAGCAAGTTTCACTACTTCACAGGATGCAAGTGCTTCCAAATTGTTACCATTAACTGTTCGATCTGGCAGCTTATCTACAAAGATAACTGGGAATTCTGCATGTTCCTTTACAAATTCTACGAAATCTACTGCAATCTGCTCTGTATATGGAACAACCAATGCTTCAAACTTCATTCCGTTCATATACAATACATTGTTTTCCACTTTTCCGTTGTAATCTTTCAGATTTGTCAACATATCTCTGCTCACAATGTTGAAATCAATCTGATGCTCTAAAAGTTCTCTGCAGACTTTCTGCATTGGCATATGCTCGCCAGCCCAGTCAGCTTCACCATCGTACAAAACTGCAACGGATGCTACATGCAAACCATTACTTAGTAATTTGCACATTCTGTCTCCATATTTCATTAATTCTGCAAAATAAGGAAACTGCGGGTTATTTCCTCTTGCATAGAAATGAGGCGGACAATCAATATCTGGGTATTCTGCCATTGAAAATGCATGTGGAACCAGATAATTGATACCTTTTACCAACAGATGATCCAGTAAATATTTCATATCACGGACGCCGAATTTCCATCCGTATGCTCCGAACAGCTCACACATTGTTCTTCCTTTTTTCTTTGGATCCAATTGCCCACATGAAGCTCCCAGTTTTCCCAATGCGTAGTGGAAAAATTCCCCGTCAATATCTGTCATTTGTTTACGAGTCTGTGTCGGTGCCCCGTAAATAATCTGACCTCCAATCACATCAATACCTGCCATATCCTGCCCTGCCATTGCCCGGAAATAATGTGCAGCTCCCATACCCAGTCTGCTGTGTGTTCCATTATCCTCAACAACATGTCCGATATATTCTACTCCATGTGCTTTGCACCAGTTACCTAACTGTTCACTAAAGTTTTTCTGATATAATTTTGAGACAAAGTCCATATAATCAAAGCGAATCTGCAATTGTTTCTCTTTTTCTTCTGTCTCTTCAAATAAATATGGAAGATAGTTTACATACTTCGTACCATATTTTTCTTCCAGCATCTGCTGTAGTTCATCACTCCATGGCAATGGCATCTTTGGCTTTCCTAGTTTTGCATCAAAGCAGACTTCTTTGATATTTCCAAACTGTGGTTCATCTGAAAAGAACCCTGCGATTGTCTTGCCAAATTCCTCTTTATATTGTTTATAATGTGGCTCATAAACTGCCTCTATCTGTGTGCTTGCAGATTCTCTGTCGATCATATTGATATAAGTATCATTTCCGCCATCTGTTTTTGTTTTATAAATGACATGCACGCGCCACTGTCCTTTTGGCAATTCGAAATTTACATAATTGCCTTCCACTTTATCTGTCAAATCAATCGTCTCTTCATGGAATAAATGCCCATTAGCACATCGGATTGCAACAACCGCAAGAATTTTATTGTTTGCCCGTTCTTCCATATCTACCGGATTTCCGATTTCCCAGTATCCAATTGTCGGGCGAAGCATTCTACTTACATCCAATGTCTGATATCCACCACTTCCAAATACATCTGCAACAGTTGTTGTGATATATGTTTTTTTACGCTCTGGATATTTCTCTGCTATCAAGCCATTTGCATATCCTGTCGGAAAATGTTTATCGTCCAGAATCCATATTTGCATTCCATATTTTTTTGCTTCGGCAATGACGATATCCATATCATGCCACCAGCCTTCTTTACAAAATTCATCGTGCGGGCGTGCTTCCACGCAAATTGCTTTAATCCCACACTCATGAATTTTCTCAATCTCTGTTTTCAGAATACTCTCATCTTCACCACGCATCCACAAAAAAGGGAAAATATGATTTTCTTCTACTCGATTACTCATATACTTAAACCTCCTGATTTTTAACTTTGTTTACGTCTTTATCTAGGATGAATTATACTTGAATCTATTTCGAAAAAAATGTATATATTTTCCCTTTCCAATGTAAATTTATGACCTTTTCAGTGTATATTCACGTTAATTCATGTACATTTGCGTCTAAATCTATGTTTCTATATTAACCTGTGATTTCTACGATACATATCCGGTGTCATATCATATTCTTTTTTAAATTTCTTACTAAAATGACTGTAATCAAAACAGCCGACTTCCTGACTGATTTCTGATAATGATTTATCCGTTGTACTCAACATCTCTGCTGCACATTTCATTTGCAATGAATTTACAAGTACCCCAAAAGTCTTACCTGTATACTTTTTCAGCATCCTGCTCATATAAGACTCACTATAATTAAAAAATTCTGCAACATTTTTCAATGTCACTTTATTATAATTCACAGAAATATATCCTAATACTGCAACAACATTTTCATCTGGCTTTCTATCAAGTGGCTTTGAAACCTGTGCAAGCATTTCATAATTTCGGATAATATGAATGAATAGCTGTCGCACATAAAGCTCCAAACTTTGTCTGTACGCATACCTTTTCTCTGTTATTTCCTGAAACATATGCTCGTATACCAGTTTAATCCATTCATCCTGTCCTGTCGGAAAAATAATATATGGACTGACGCTTTTTCCATATAATATATTTTCAAAAAAATCCGCAAGCAAATGTTTTTCTTTAACCATTGCCAAGAAAGATTCATCCAATTGTTTCTTACTCATCAAAATATTTAGCACAATGCTTTCGTCATCAAGTGCCGTAATCGTATGCATCGATTCTGGTGCAAGAATACATAGATCTCCTTCCTTCATTTCAAATGCCTGGTTTTCCACATAATGCGTACATTTTCCACTATATACATACGCAATCTCTACAAAGGAATGATTATGCAATATCGGATAGGAATAGCGACTATGTCTAACCATATTGATTTCAGCGTTTTCTGTTGTTTTCTCCACATCCACAACTGTAATCCCATGATGGTCCTTTGAATATTTCGTATACAGATCTTCCTCTATCTGCAATTGAGGATGCTCTTTCATAAGTTTCTGATAGGTTGCATATTGCATCGGAACTGATAATATTTCTCTATACTGACCTTGGTATAATTTTTTTAAAAATTTTTCCTGCTCTGTTAATTCTTTGAAATCCATCTGTTTATCTCCTGCAATTATGTTTATCTTCCTTCATATTTCCTTTTTCTTCTTCCTCTATGCATCATCCCTTGTCAGTTTTCGAATCCAATTTCCATAATGAGATTCTAAAAATGCCGGGACGCATTTGAAAATCTGATCTGCATTCAAACAGCATACAACAACCGCCGGTGATGCCTTTACAACAAAAGCCATGAAAAGAGATAATGGAATAACAATTCCCCATATGCTGATCAAATCCATTTTAACAACAAACATCGTATTGCCACCGCCTCTAATGATCCCATTATTAGTTGGCATCTGGTAAGACATTCCTACATAAACAACGCTTAATATAATTAGAAATGTGTTTGTCATCTCCATTGTCTCCTGCTTCAAATCATACAAGGACAAGAATGGAACACGGAGGAAGAATAACGCAATTCCGGAACATACACCAATGACAATAAACAATCTCTGTAATCTTTTCGCATAGCTTTTTACCCGTTCGATGTCTCCCACTCCGATTGCTTTTCCTATAATAATTGATGCCGTTGATGCTGCTCCGACCGCTGTGGATTTCATTAACAAAAACAAGGTCGATGCCGCACTGTTTGCTGCGATTGCTGTCGCCGTCATATGACCGAGAATTGCTGTCTGTAAGGCAGTATTCACTCCCCACAATCCTTGTGTAAATACCATTGGAGCGGTAATTTTCGTATAGTCTTTTGCTAACTGCTTATCCAGTGAAAAATAATCCGATAATCTTATCTGTAATTTCTTATCTTTCTTCTTGATATAGAAAATTAGTACAATGATTTCCATAATTCGTGCAGTCAAAGTACCGATTGCTGCTCCGACAATTCCAAGCTCCGGTGCCCCAAAATGCCCGAAAATCAATACATAGTTGATTCCGCAATTTACAAAGAATGTCATCACAGATAACTGAAATGCTATCTTCACTGTCTCGACACTTCGCATTGTTGCCAGTAGTATCTGCGTAATTGCAAAAAACAAATATGTAAATCGAATTACGTTTAAATAACTCACTCCTGCTTCAATAATCGGTCCATCTGTTGTAAATATACCAACTGCCTGATATGGGAAGAAACTCACCAGCCCAAACAATACAACTGCAATAAAAATTGCTGCATACATCGCTATAGCTGCAATCTTCTTCATCGGTCCGGTCTGCTTCTTCCCCCAATACTGACTACAGAAAATAACCAAACCATCTCCCAAAGCTAATAAGAGCTGCTGATAAACAAATTGTATCTGATTTACTGCTGCCGCCCCTGATAATGCGGTTTCACTGTATGCCCCAAGCATTACGTTATCCGCCAGATTGACGCTGATTGTAATGATATTCTGTAATACCAGTGCCACATATATGTTGAAAAAATTTTTATAAAAACCTTTTTGCTGATTCAAAATTATCCCTTCATTCCTTTTTGTTCTTTATATCTCTTTTTACACTATTCCAATCACAGATTCCTACCAATAAACGCCCTCGCATTTTCAAAAAACACTTTCTCGGTCAGTTTCTCTCCAAATCCATGCTCCAACATTGCCTTTCTCAAAACAGGCATCGACTGTACCCCTTGTATACCATCCGGGAATTCTCCGCTGCATCCGTCAAAATCTCCGCCTAACACAAGTACATCTTCGCCACCCAGATTCAGCACAGCATCCATATGTCTTATAATCGCTTCGACATCTTCTGTTCCACCGACAAAATTCCGATAGTAATTCATTCCGATCAATCCCTTTCTTCGAATCAATTCCTGAATCTGTTCTTTCTTTAGATTTCTCGGATGATTACACAATGCTCGTACATTAGAATGCGATGCTATAATTGGTTTGTCCGTCATCTGGAATAAATCTTCTCCCCCTCTATCTGATAAATGTGAAATATCCAGAACAATTCCTTGTTGTAGCAAGAATTTCACGATATCCCGTCCTCTATCCGTCAATCCTTGTGCCTGATTCATAGCCGCACCGCAGGCATATTCATTTTCATAATTCCATGATAATAGAACAAATAAGAAACCAAGTTCACGAATCCGTTCTATGTCTTCCCCCATAATTGATACATCTTCAACTGATAAAAATGCGGCAGCTTTTCCATTCTGGTGCGCATCTTCCATTTCCTTTGCCGATGTGCACAACCGAATTTTATTTTCTGCTTTTTGCAATAATTCTATTGCTTTCTCATAGCTCTTACGAAAAACACTGCTTTCCGTTCCGGGCAAAATCTCTTTTCTATTCTTCCAGATTGCAAAAATCTGCGTGTACGTATCTGCAAATTTTTCTATACGCTGTAAATCTATATCGCAAGTATTTTTTTCCAGACTTTCTCCTTCTTTGATAACCTGTGTCAATGTATCTGCATGACAATCAAAATATTTCATCTTATACTCTCCATTCTAAAATCTGAAAAAGGCAGACACATCCTGGTGCCTGCCTCGTTTTCTCACATTTCTTTTTTGATGACTCACAATATGCTGTGTCAGTCAACCTCTGTTCTTACAGAATTCCAAACTCCTGCATTGCTTTCTTCAACTGTTCTTTGTGCTGTGGCTCCAGTTCTGTCAACGGAGCTCTAAGTGGTCCGCATTCTTTACCAAGCATATTCATAGCTGCTTTTACCGGAATCGGATTCACTTCACAGAATAAGGCATCACACAGTGGAAGTGCCTTTAACTGCATCTGACATGCTTCTGCTGTACTTCCTGATAAATATTTGTAAACCATATCATGAACATATGTCGGTGCCACATTTGACAATACTGAGATTACACCGATTCCTCCTAATGAAAGAAGTGGCACAACCTGATCATCATTTCCAGAATATAAATCTACATTACCATCACATAAATGCATAATCTGTGCTACATTACCGATATCCCCAGATGCCTCTTTGATTCCGACAATATTCTCTACATTCTTTACAAGATGCGCAACTGTTGCCGGCTGGATTGAACAACCTGTACGGCTTGGTACATTATAGAGAATGATTGGAGCTTTCGCTTCCTGTGCAATAGCTGTATAATGTGCGATCAGCCCATTCTGTGTTGCCTTATTATAATATGGTGTTACTAAAAGAAGTCCGTCAGCACCTGCTTCAGACGCCTCTTTAGACAGCTGAACTGCTGTTGCTGTACAATTAGAACCTGTTCCTGCGATAACCGGGATTCTGTGGTTTACTCTCTCAATTGCAAATTTAATCACATCAAGATGTTCCTGCTCTGTCATAGTAGCAGACTCTCCTGTAGTTCCACAAATAATGATGGAATCTGTCTCGTTAGCAATCTGCTCTTCCAGAATCTCGTCTAATTTATCATAGTTTACTTCATAATTATCCTTCATCGGTGTAATAAGTGCTACACCTGCGCCTTTAAAAATTGCCACTTCTTTGTCCTCCTAAATCTTCAACATTGTTGTTACCCTGACGGATTACCTTATATTACTTTGCACGCCACTTATATATGTATATGCATCGCAACATAAAAAGAAACGGCAAGATGCGCCGTTCTAAAATATACATATTGTATATATCAGATAGCTCCCCATCCTGCGATGACAGTCGTGTCGTTCTTCACGCCACGCCCAAGTGATATAGCTCCAGGTTATTCCATATCCTTTCGGCATCTTCTCCTTTTTGATGACTTCTTCTGTCCCTGTCCATCCGACATCATACTCATAAAAAATGCAACCTCTATCTACGTTTCCTAATTAACAATAAAAGTGTAACACTGCCGCCATTTCTTGTCAAGGAAACGACGGCATATATTCATTTTCATTTTTCTTTTTTTACTGAATTCTTGTTATTTTCCTTGATTCCAGTAACGCTGTTTCTGTTTGTCATCTAAACTGTTGACAAAACGTTTTTTATATATAAGGAAGTCTTCCAAATCCATCAAAATATGATACAACATTGCCTGACTTTCAAAATCTTCTCTGGTAGTCGGAAGTTTATCTTCCTTAATATGTTGAAAAATTTCTTTTAATTTGTCCATCTGCGCTGTCGGCTCATTTCGCTCTGTTACATACTCCATCATATATAATACATATTCTGAAATAATCAATGCCTGCTGAGGCATCTTTCGGATTCTCTTCATCTCATAATGCAAGTTATGTATGGTATTGCATTGTTTCATCCGCATCTCAAAATAATTAATATAATATTCCGGATGTGACTGAAATGTATTGTCCTGATATTCATAAGCATCATCAATAAATACATGAATCTGTGATTCCAATTCACGAATTGCTGCCCAAATATCATACTGCATTTCTTTATCCGCAAGATAAGCCGCAATTGCTCCCAGTATCATCTGCATTCTATTCTCTGTATAACGCATGTTTCGCACAAGGTCTTTACGTTGTCCTGCATAATCATAAAACAGATTTAATACTACCGCTACTGTAATTCCTATTAGAACTAACATAAATTCATTAAATACAAAACTTGCTTCAAAATCTCGCTTTGCCATAAAATGCATACCTATCACTGCATTTACCGATATTGTAGCCTTCCATCCAAATTCTTCTGAGACAATTACTATTAAAAATATATAAATACCATATGCCAGCCATTCTGATTGAATCTGGGTAAATACAACCCATGCAAGCACTGATGATACTAAAAACGTCACCAGACGAAACCAGGATAGTTTCACCGTTTCCCATTTTGTTGTAACCAATGTCAGCAAAGCAATACTTCCCGCTGAAATTGCATATTCTAAATTTAATACTTCTGCAACATAAATTGCAGCACTGCTTCCTATTGCAATCTTAATTGCCTGCAGCAATCGTTTTTTCTGCTGCTTCTTTTTCATCAATTTTTTCAATTATATTATCCCCGTTTATTACCTCCCCAAATCTTTGCCCTGCATCTATCTTATCTTGTATTTTTTTACTTTGTCAATTCTTCCTTTTGCAATTTGCACAAAATCGGAAATTTTCACAAATCTCTTTATTTATTATTGGTTGCTTTTCATAGAAATCAAAAGTGAACAGTAACCAGAAGCATTTTTACATAAAAGGCTTCAACTGACTCCTTGCTGTTTTCGTCATCCTATTATATACTAATATGGTGGTTTTATCAGATGAGCATTACTTTCAAAGCAATTTAGAATAACATCTGATTTACAACTTGAGATAGACTGAAAAGAAGGAGGAAAAGTCATGAAATTCATATATCCAGCTGTTTTTCATCAGACAGAATCCGGCGGTTATAAAGCATACTTCCCAGATTTGGAATGTTGTACTGCAGAAGGTGATACACTTTTCGATGTACTTGATAATGCTAATGCAGCAGCAAGAGACTGGCTTACAGTAGAGCTTGAAGAGGAAAACGTTCAACTTCCACCTGTATCTGATGAGAGCGATATCACTCTGAAAGAGAATGAATTTGTTCGTAATATTTTAGTAAATATCCGATTCTATGAAGGATGGGACGAATAAGATATTCATTACACGGCATAATAAAAAAGCATGTTTCGATTATTTTAAGTAGCGCAATGCTATTTTCCCAATCGAGACATGCTATTTTTAATTATTTATCTCTTTGATTTTTACAATCCGGTTCTTTCGCTTCGACCGCCATTCCATCAAATATACCTTATACCTAAGTGAATCTCTTGATGTTATAAATGGTTCTTCCCGCACTATATCCGCCTTGATTCCCTGTTCCTTTAGTTTTCTCTGTTCTTGTTTTGCACGTTCCAAAAGAATTCTGTGTTCTTTTTCTTCTTTCTCATCAAATCTTCTCTCCGGATAATCTGACGCAGCTTTTGTCAATTCTTCCGTTAAAAGATCAACCACTTCAGCGTGTACATTTTTATGGAGCATATTCGCTATCCACCGCGTTACCCACCTCCAAGAATGTTTCTTATAAAACGACAGAATACGTTGCAGTGATTTATCTTCTGTCTGCTTTGCAAATTCCATCATCACACAAATTGCATTTTCTGATGGCATCCATGGATTTTCTTTTGGTACAATATACTTCTCCGGAACTGCAGGATAGCAACAGTAATTTAATGGCGGAAACTCTGCAAGATTGGCTAATTTTAATTCTGCCGCATTGCAGTACACTTCTCCCAGATAATCTCGTTTGTCTCTTAAAATCGCAAGTCGGTATTCTAGCTGGCGAAGGTATTCATATCCTTCTACCCAGAAATGACCAACCTTTCCATAATCATACAAATGTGTCTCTAAAACAATATCTGCAAAGAACAAAGTACATACGGTGTCACCTTGATAAACCACCAATACAAATTCTTCCTTCTCTGTGTCGGGATTCTGATGTATTGAAAGTGACGCCTCTACATCTCCTTCATACTCTTTCTGATACAGCCCTGTTATTCTTGCTTGTTCAAATACCAGAAAGCTCTCCACTGCGTCATTCATTAAATAAACTGCCTTTAATTTTCCATCTATTACCTGATCGGACATTAATTCAAATTGTCCTTGTTCTAATAAATCTTCTAATTTAAGAATCGTATCGGAGATTTCAAATTTATTATTCTCGGTAATCATTTTGTAATCCTCTCGTTTATATGTTATGATGTAAATGCGTTTCCTTTAGGTAGATTGGTCGATAGTTTTTTGACAACTCTATTTTACCATAAATCTAAAGGAGATATTTTATTTTCACACAAAAAATGCTACACTTTAATCTGTCTATTACTGGTGGATGATTCGTGCTTAGCTTTAATAGTAAAGAACACTATTTGTATTACTTATTCTCTATTTTTTCATACATACCCTCTATCTACTAAAAAGTATTGCATGAATTCTGGTATAATCTGGAAAATCTAAATTCACATAACGTACATTTGAATTCCAACCATCGGCAACCATTACAGTATTAACTATATTGTTAGTACTAACATTTTTCAGTTGCATATAGCCTTCTGCAGTCATTTGATGCCCCTCCTGTTCTCCATTAGATCTATAGATAGCAACAGATAAATTTGCAATATTTCCAGAGTTAATGCAATTTTTAAATGTTTCGATTGTAGGATTTGCAATTATAGATGAGCTTAATGAGACGCCTCTTCTTGCACCGAACGTTACAAATCCTATAGGTGACTTCGTGTAATCAGTACTTCCTAATATAATGCCATTTTGAACAGCATATTGTGATGTGCCTGTTAAATCCCATAGTTCGATATACTCAGAACTTATAGTACTTGAGTTTCCAGTAACACAGCCGTAGAACATTGCACAATGATACAAAACAGTTATAGCGCATGCATAGCGTCCAACTTGTTCGTCATAATAACTTCTAGGAAACGCTATGAATTGAGATACATGACCAATATCGATTACGGTATAGGTAGGATAAATATTATCTATGAAAATATCCGACCATGTACTTGGATTGGTTCCTCTTGCGCTTTCCGAAGTGACAGGTATATCTATTATTTCATTTGATTTTGTGATTAATTCATCATCTGAAATTTCTACGCCATAAGTTAAAGCATCTAATTTGTAAACTTTGGAAGTGTTCAATGAACGTGTATTACATTCTTGATAGCAAATAGAATAGAGACTAATAGAATTTTCTTCAAATGAATATTCACAAATCAAAAATTGTCCTTGTTTCTTTTATTTCTCATTTTCACGCCCAAACCAGAAGGCCTCGCAAGCACCAGCTTTATCCAATGCTCAAAGCACTTCTGTTATGCCTATAAATTCGGTATCGTCACCTTTAATATAAATATAGCAAAAAGAAGAACTGTTGTCTTTGTTGAATTTCTATATATATTTCATGGATGAATTAAGCATATTGCATAATAGTGCTTTAATAATAAATATTATGGTTAAATAGTGTACACTTTTCAGAAATTCAGAGCACTTAATTCTGATATTTCCATTTTATGATTCTTGCCAAAACGGACAAAAAGCCCCGGAGTTTGCGCCTCCGGAGCTTTTGCTGTGTCAAGCATGGACACCTTTTTCATGAAATCTCCTCCGAATACCGATTTCTCAGTTTCAAAAATCAGAATTTGACTGTATCATTTTGTTCATCAAATTTATTATTCATAAGGTGTCTATTTTGATCCTAAGAAGAAATGAATTTTAGGTCTTGTATATTCATCAAACTGATCTTCTGTCTCTGTATCAAATGAACAAGACAAACTGATAGGCGCATCCTGATCATAGAAACGGAAACTCTTATAAAATGTCCCATTTAGAAATTCATCTTTAAATTGTTGTGGAATAGCCTGATAAGATAAAATCTCAGGATTAGATACGGATACATTTAAATTCTCAAAAGACTTTTGTAATGTCGCAAAATCTTTTTCTGCCTGCATTAAATTCTCTTCTAAACTCTTATTAATATCCACACCTTCTACATATGAGATATTGGTGATAGTACCACTATTATTGACTTGAACATGAACATAACAATCAGTAGCACCTGAATCTCTTAAATATCCCATAACAGTATAACTTGATCTACTACGTGATTCATTTGGATTGTCTGCATGTACTCTTACACATACAGGTTCTAATGCCTTTTTTACTATTTCTACTTGTTTTGCAGAAGCTGCAATTCTTTGATCCATTGCCTGCTTTCCTTTTATATATTGAGGTATATAAGTACCGACTACAATAAGTATTGGGATAACTGCAAAGACAATGAGTTGTTTTTTTATATCAGGAATAGGGATTCTATAAGCATGTGCCATGTTCTCGGCATTACTTCCTGCTTCAGATAACATATCTATAGATGTAGAGACTGTACTTACTGCACCAGCCACCTGCATAGCACTTCCTATATTCTTTGCAGTATCATTATCACTTTCTTTAAGGAATCGACCAACAGCTTGTGACGCCAAAGCAGCAGATACCTCTTTAGAATAATCTGTTTCTGACTGTTTCACATTTAATCTACCTATAAGAGATTTCCATTTCTTACCGTTCATTCCAAACTTAGGGGCAAGTGCACAGAAGCAGAATATAACAACATATATAATGACAAATCCTAATGCAGTAAACATCCCTGTAGGCTGAAAACCTTTGTTTTGGAATACTAAATCATCTATCATCTCTAATGGTACTATTAATGCACATTGTACAAATGAAAAGATGAGTGCAACCACTGCAATCTTTGGATATATACAATATCTTTGAATCATTTTTTTCTCTTTATCGTTGATCATGGATATCACCTCTGTTTCTAGTATAACTTATTTTTGAATGAAAAAAGAGCGATATTTTGCTCTTACTATATTTGTTTCTTAACTAAAAGGAAATTACGAATATTTTGATGTTTAATACCATACTCAAGTTTGATTGTATCATGGTTCATCCTTGACCCGTTAGAGGGCAACGCATTTAATCCGAACAGCTCATTTAAAATAATATTATTCCTTTACAATTCTACAAACTTGAAGTTGTCTGATTAGCAATTATCTTTTGCAATTTATAACTGCATCAAAAAGAATACCAGTACACTCGAGAGTATTGTTACTGTCCCCATTATGATAAACATCATGGAAGTAAAACTTTTTGAAATTGGTCTATCAACATAACACTTTTTAGGATTGTTTGGATTATAATAAACTGTCATCTTACTGTTGATAGGCCACAACTGCTCCGCAAATTGACGCAAATTTGCAATAGCTCCAGTTTTTACATGTAGCCATCCTTTTTCATCTTCATAGACTTCTGATTTCATCGGTACAGGTACTCCTGATAGTTGCGTTGTTATAATTCCTCGAAATTTTTTCTTTGCTTTATAACAAGTTCCATTCACAAAGTACTCAACGATTGGGTACACTCTTCCATTTTCAGGAAACCCATATTGTTTAACAATACCGTCTGTCTTTTTTGTACACAATTTATTCTGTCTTTTTACAATGATATTGAAAGTAACTCCTAGTAGAACTAATATTACACCAAGACCTCCAACTGTCATCAATTCTAACCATGCAATTTGCATTTTAGCCATAGTTTCATCACCTCAACTTCCGATTTGTTACTCACATGATATCATATTTTTTCTTCAATTACATTCACATAATTTTAATACACTGCCATTCGGCTTGCTTCTGTAACCAGCATCCGGTTAATCTTTTCCTGCATGGTTTTCTTTGCCTCTTCGTTGAAATGATAACGGACAATATATACTGTCTGCCCGTTCTTCTTTGTAAAAAACCTGTCTTTTGCTTGGCTGAAGATTCTGAGAGATTATTTAAAAGCAAAGTAGGTTATTAACAGTTAAATTTAAATTATAAAAATCATATAAGTAGATATTGAGCTTTATAAGATATTAGACTAGAATATTATTGAAAGCAATTTGATACTTTGAGTAAATTTTATTCTATTTATGAATTTTCAAAAATTATAGGCGTATCTGCTCAGACATTCTGATGATACGTATCTCTCGTTCTTACGAGAAAAATAATAGAAAGGGGAAAGTTACTGCAAAACCAATAATGTAATCAAAAGCATACTCGTTGAAGTAGAAATGAAACATAGAAGTTTATAACTTTTTATAAGTTTTCAGTAACGATACAAACATGGAAGAACTTGAACTTGTCTGTTTTCAGCTTATTACTTTTGCAGGTGAAGCAAAAAGTGCCTATATGAATGCAATTCAAAAGGCAAAGCTGGGATGTTATGAAGAGGCAGAAAACCTGATTCAAGAAGGAAATGCAGCTTTTTTGAATGCACATAAGGTTCATGCAGAACTGATTCAAAAAGAAGCAGCTGAAGAAGAAAATATAGTACCTAATATTTTGTTGATTCATGCAGAAGATCAGTTGATGGGAACTGAAACATGTAAAATTATGGTTGGTGAGCTAATTGATGCATACAAACGTATCGATGCATTAGAGAAAAAGTATTAAAATCGGCAATTTTAGAAATCAAATGGCAAGGTGAATATGCTCACCTTGCCGTTTGTATTTTAAGCAGCAACTGCTTGTTTCTTCCCGATTCGTGCCAGCAGCTGATTACAAGCCACTGTATATACCGCACCGAATACATTTGCACCAATACGAAGTGCTACGGCAGCAGGCATTCCAAACATTCCTGCTGCAATAGACAGTGCTCCAAATGTGTTAAATACGGTCTGCCATGCATATCCGGCTGAGTAGCCGACTCCAATCCCGCCTATCACTCCGATATACGGATACATAGATTCCGGCAATACAAGATATAACACGATAAAAATCAAGCTTCCTACTATATTATATATACCTCTTAATTTTGCACGTTCTTTTGCATCTTCCGTAAATGGCATGCACACTGACATACATGCAATTCCTGCCCACATTGCTCTTGGCAAGCCAAGAAGTGTCATGATCAACATTGCTGATGATACGATCAGTGTCAATCGGATATACCATCTGCTTCTTGCTGAGAAACGATCAAATTCACGAAACAGATCCAGAAATGTTCTGCGATATGGTCTGTTTTTCTGTTTTTTGTAAAATATTGCCATACAGCCTATCATTCCGACAACTAATCCAATCACACGAAGTCTGTACGACTGTCCGCTTACATCATATCCAAACAATAATAAGTATCCCAATACAAAGGTTGAATGATTTGACATGATCACATTATGGCATCCCAAAATCATTAATAATAGAATACAGATTATATTTACACCAAATGCTATAACTGGCGGCAACATATTTGCTAATCTTGGTCCTATCATTAATATCGCAAAAATACCTCCGATACTGAGAATGCCATGACTTGTCCGAATTCCGAAATCTGCCTGGCGAAGGACAAGTACTGCCAGTAATATGGTTACTCCCGCCACACTGTTATCCGAACCGAATATCTGGCTGAATATTGTTACAAATGCAAAACAAAATGCCATTACAAGATATACTTTAAAGTTGTAGATTAGTATGTGACGGCGTTTTTCTTTTTTGTCTTGTGTGTTTTTGATCAATTGTTTTGAGCCTACAGAGCTTAATTGTAATTCCTGATAAAATGTCATGAGGTATCCTTCCTTTCACTTTTGTATGTTAACTGCATCGGCTTTTGTGGATGCAATTATTTTTGATATAGCGAAGAGGTACTATACACGAAAAATGACTTTTAGTCAAGACATTTTTTTACGAATCCTTTAAACATGCAAAATATCTATACAGCCTTGCTCATTAACAACCTATCTGTTCACCTTCATTTGCATCTTCCATCGTAATCTCTGCCATAACTAATTCCTCTGCAAAGGTAAATCTCAGCACTGCCTGTGACCAGTTCAAACTAATCTTCGCCTTTTTCTGCTTTTCTTCTCCGGCTTTTTGGATTAAGTCTATTAGTTCATCTAAGACTTCTTTTGTTAAATATCCGCCACGCCAATGCATCGTAAATATTTTTCCTTTTTTTGCAGTCTGTAATGCTCTTTTATATACATCTTCTTTTTTTGTAAAAGAAAGTTTCTTTTCTTTATAATAGAAATGTTCTCCGTCTTCACATTTTGGTACAGAAACAAGAACCGGTTCATGATCGCGAAAAATCTGTTTATCGCTTAGATTAAAATAATCGTATCGAATTTCAGAACCAAATGTTTCTTCTTTTCCTAGTGTATTATCAAACGTTGCATCAAGATGATAGTATTTTCCATTGATTTTTACAATATTCCAGGTATGACGATATTTAATTCCTTTTTCTGGATTATTTCCACAAATTGCAATAATACACCAGACACCTAGTGCATCACACAACACTTTGACCGCTTTTGCAATACCTTCGCAGACTCCGACTCCTTGACCTAATGGTCCAATGATTTCATGGGAATATGATTTTTTTAATTTGTCATATCGTACATTTTCGCAAATAAAATCATGCACATACTTTTCTTTTTCCCATTCGGAATAGTTTGCAGCCAGTCTTGATAGTTTTTCTACGCGGGCTTTCATTGCTTTTTGATGTTCTTTGATCTTGTTTTTATCAAATAAATATTCCGGGATAAAAATTAAATTAGAAGAATCTATATAATGTTTATATTTGAATCCGCTTGCCCAAAATATTTCCGGATGATCGAGACGAAGTTGGAAGAATACATCGTATAATTCATTTCCTTCCAGATAAGGTATTTTAATTTCATCTGCCAATGCATTCAGTCCTTGCATAAGAGAATGATATACGATTTGTTTTTGCTTATTCATCTTGCTGTAATAGTATGGTTCCATGCTTCTATTCCTTGTTTTTTTATACTCTTTTTAAATGATTTTTTTCTTTTTAAAGAAATGCAGGCTGACTATAACGACTACAACACTTAACACACACACGCTGTAGTATCCGCTTTTGAGTCCGGGCATATCGTAAAAGTTCATTCCAAACCATCCTGTAATGAGGGTCAATGGAAAGAATATTGTTGATATCACTGTTAAGAACTGCATATTATTATTCTGTCTTGCTGCAATCTGTGACTGATAAGCTTCTTTTACCTGTTGTGCATATTCCAGTAAATGCTGTGTCTTACTCATCAGACGGTCGGCACGGTCTGTCAATGTACCGAAATATTTTAAATGACGTTCAAGGAAAATACCATTTTCATTTTCTTCAAGCTCTTTTCCTAAGTCCATGATCTCATCGTAATAGCTTCTTAAATTTAAAAGTTCTCTGCGAATTGGCATCATTTCATTTTCAAAGCTTTCTACTTCATCGCGGGTCACTTCTTCCTCCATCTGTAAGAGACGGCGTTCATATGCAATCAGTATTTCCAGATCTCTGCTCATAAACTCTGCAAAAAAATTATAAATAAAACGTTCTTTTGTATCTGCCTGTCTTGCTTTTTTCTTTTGGATCCGCTGAATCAGTTTACATGCAAATGCATCATCGTCTACAATTACAACATTAAGCTGATTAACAAAAAAATACATTCTATATTTGTTTCCCAACACATCCAGAAGTTTTGGTATACACAAGGTTCCTACCATACATTCATGTTGGTTTTCTACTTTACAGAAACCAATCTTTGCAAGCTTGATTTCGTTATCATATACAATCCCTGCTTTTTTCAGGGTTTCTTCTGCATGTGCAGAATCTGTCAGAAAAACCGCAGCCGGTCTTTCTTTTTCCCAGGTTTCATTTTTAATGGGAACTAAACGTTCTCCTATTTTATAAATCACCAGAGTCACCTTCTCTCTTGTTTTTACCATAAAAGATTATCTCATACTTTGCCTGTTTTGGGAAGTCAATTAGAAAAGACAGCCAACTTGACTGTCTTCTCCAAAATATATTTCTATAAAGAATGGTGAACAACAACTATTATGCTTCCCATTTTTTGTAGATTCCTTCTAATGCATCTACAACGCCGTCAATTCCCATAAGACTTGAATTGAACATCATTTGATGTGCTTCTATGCTTCCCCATTCACGATCTGTATGTTCTTCATAATATGATTTTCTTGTGCGATCTACACGTTTGATTTTTTCCCATGCTTTTTTCTCATTCAAATCATACAATTTCATAATTCTTCGGATACGATCTTCTTTGTATGCATAGATAAATGTATTTATGCAATTTGAGTAATCACCTAATATGTAATCTGCACATCGTCCCACAAATATGCACGGACTTTGTTCTGCGAGTTTTTCGATTAATTTGGACTGCATATCAAATATCTGTTCTGATAATGGCTGTTCATATTCTGTCCCGTTCATAAAGAGTATATATGCTCCAGAGCCTGTGCCGGATACTGCAGAAGCCATATATCTTCCAAGAATTGTTTCATCTACTTCCTGGGCTTTTTGGGGATCAATCTTCAGTTCTTGTGCCGCCATACGGATTAGGTTGTAATCATAAAGTGGAATTCCAAGCCGTTCTGATAATCGATTCCCGATTTCATGTCCGCCACTTCCGAATTGTCTGCCGATTGTAATAATTGTGTTGTTCGTCATAATTGTCACTCCCATCTGCTTGTATTATTGTATTTGACATTTTAAATACACGTTGATTATATACAGATATTATAACGTAATCCCATTATTTTTTCTATCAATTTTCACATTATTTCTATTTCAAATTTCATCAGCACTTCTATTTTGATTTATTTCATCTCACTTGCTTTCATCACTGCACTATCTCCAAATTTTTTTCTGATTTCTTCCATTGCTTTATTGAGCTTCTGATGTTTTTCATCTGGTTTTTCCGGTATTTTAATATCGAATATAGATAGTTGCTCCGGTTCCGACGCATCGACCAGTTTTGCTGTCCTGATTCCAAGAAGCCGCACAGGTTCTCCGTTCCATGATTCTAAAAACAACTGGCATGCAGCATCATATATTTCTTCTTCTTTGTCTGTCGGTTTTGAAAGCTGTCTTTGATGCGACATTGTTTGAAAGTTGTGATATTTTACTTCCATACTGACCATCATTGCTTTCTGTCCTGCTTTTTTTAACCTGCCTCCAACACTTTGTGAAAGGCTTTTGAATACTTTTTGAACTTCTTCATAAGTTGCTGCATCTTCTGAAAGCGTCGTTGAATTTCCGATTCCTTTTGCATCTGATGGTTTTGATTGTACTTGCGAATCATCGATTCCATTTGCGAAGTTCCATAACATACGGCCATGACTTTTTAAATGAAGTTCAATCAATGCCGGATCTGCTTTTGCCAAATCTCCAATCGTATTGATTTCCAGTTTTTTCATTGTATCCACGCTTGATTTTCCAGCCATAAATAATTCATTTATCGGCAAACTCCACATTTTCACTGGAACTTCTTCCGGAAATAACGTATGTACTTTATCAGGCTTTTCGAAATCGGATGCCATCTTTGCCAGAAGTTTATTTGAGGAAATACCAATGTTTACGGTGAAACCAAATTTATTTTTTACTCCATCTTTTATTTCACATGCTGCTGCCACCGGCGATGCAAATTTATCTGCGATTTTCGTAAAGTCCATATAACATTCATCCACACTGACCTGCTCGATTTCTGTTGTATATGTCCTAAGGTACTCCATCAATTGACGGCTTTTTTCTCGATACATCTTGTGATTGGGGGCTGCTGTTATGAGATTTGGGCACTTACGAAAGGCATTCGCCACCGGCTCCCCTGTACGAATGCCATATTTTTTTGCAGAAATAGACTTGGCAAGTACAATTCCATGGCGGGATTTTTGATCACCGCCGATAATCGCAGGTATTGTACGCAAGTCTACTTCTGCTCCATTTTTCAATTGTTCTACTGCTGTCCAACTCAAGTATGCTGAATTTACATCAATATGAAATATAATCGTCGCCATGCCTTCCTCCCAGTGTTTTGATAAGGCTATCATTACACACTTTTATATAGCCGTCAAGGTTGGCATAGCGTCTTTCTAGTTATCTACACCCATTATTTTTCCAATAAGAATATCTCGCCCATTTGTCTCTCCAGATGTACAGGTGCTAAGCACAAGCAAGTGTTCGGAAGCTGTCACCTCACATTTTCTTTTTTGTATCGCATATTGATCAATATACTCCAACAATGCTGTTTTTTCGTCTTCCTCTTTCACCTGCGGATTATAAATTGTATAATCATAAGCATCCGTTTCAAGAAATGCGAAGAATTCTACTTTTTTGTATTTTCCTTCATAATACAGCTTTCCCCAGCGGTGATTTTGAAAATATTTTTTCCCCGAGAAAGATTCCAGCTCTCCAAACATTTTTTCTTTTGCCATATGGTGTCCATATATGATGTTATTGAAATCCGAAAAATCCGGATGATTTCGGCAGTCTAAAAAGAGACTTCCTGACAATGAAGCATTTCCTTTTGCATCCGTATTTACATACTTTGAATTATCTTTCCCTTGTGTCAACGGGTAATTGATATTCGTGTCTTCAACCATCAGCCAGCCAATCACTTCAGGATTTATTTTTACAAGTTCTTCGAACGACTCCTGATTTTTCGGATTATAAACAGAATAGCTTGTGGCGGATGCATTTTCATAAATCTGCTGTGTGTCCCACCACGTATAGCAGGCATAAAGGAGCAGAAGCAGTCCGATCACACCTGCTATGCAATTTAATATTTTATCTACAATCTCAAATACATAATTTTCCAACTGCATTCGTCTTCACATTTTATTTATTTTTCTTTTTTTAATCTTTTTACAAATGTTCCCATTGCCAGAAGCATTGCTGCAGCTCCGATAAGAATTGTAAATGGAAGGTTTTCAAGGATAATGCCTGTGATCGGAACATCATCGAACGTGTTTGTAAAGTCTGCGCTATTATTTCCTTTTCCAACAAGATTTGTTGCACCCGCTTCTGCTGATGACAAACTCTGTCCTTTGACTGCCTTTGTATCTACTGTTTTGACTCCATTTTCAACTACTTCTACAGAAGGTGTATAATATGCTGTTCCTGTTTCTGTTACAGCATAGCGTGTTCCGGCCGGAATGTTTGTGAATACAATTTTTTCTCCGTCATGAAGTTTAAATGTCTTTGCTTCTCCTGCCTTGAATTCTACTTTTTCATTTCCAATCATTCCTTCATAAGTATCATCCGTTGCTGTACCTGATTTTGTAAATGTTAATGTAAATGCAAAATCTTTTGTTCGGTCTGCATTCTTTCCTGCTGTTGTTTTTGAAATAGTAAGTGAAGCGTCATTTTTAATATAAATGTTTTCGAAACTCATTTCACTCACTTTGTCCCCTGCCGTGTTTGAAGCTGTAATTTTTTCAACTTCCGTTCCGCCATTCTCTGTATTAATGACATATACATGCATCGTGTATGCCTCTGTGGAATATGTCATAACTTCGCCGGAAGCAGTATCGTAGGTGTCTGCTTTTTCCTGCACATGATACTGATACTCACCGGCATGTGGAAATTCGCCAAATGTAATCCTGCCTGCTTTGTTGATTTTATAAACTCCTTCTGACAAGTCACCTTTTGAATCTTCTGCACTATAACTTACACTCTCGATTTCTGCTTCTGGTGCGTCTTCAGTAATTTTGTCGGCTGTAAAATGAAATGTTGCTCTTGGAATTGTAATACCTTCGGCTAGTTTTAATTCTTTTGTAATCTGTGCTACTGTTTCCGGCACATTGCTCGTATCACCTGCAACATCATTTACCGAAGGCTGATTTTTCGAGCCATTAACAGCGCCATTTCTTATAAATACATTTGTATCTGCTGCCAATGCGGTTGCTCCAATACAGATTGTCATTGTAGCCACCGTGCATCCTACCATTGATTTCCAATTGTTCCTTTTCATAGTTTTTTACTCCTTTTGACTTACATTTTTTTATAATCTGTTTCGCCGAATTAATGTGATGACTTTTCCTAACGTGTCTTTTTTATTTACTGCCCCGTAAATGCGACTGTCTGTTGCATGTTCTCTCGCATCTTTTAAGAGAAATATTTCTCCTTTTTTTAAGGTGACCGGAAATGAAATTCCTTCGGCATAGCGTTCTGTTTTTTCCTGGATGTCAGATTCTTGAACATACATCCCATTGATTTTTAACCCTTCGTCATCTATATCTACAATGTCCCCTTCCACCGCTACGACTCTTCCTACTTGCTTTTTTCCATCTTGTACGATTGCCACCAGATCGTGAAATACATAATTTTTATTCAACTGATAACTTACAATCAAATCCCCTTGCCGTATGGCCGGCTTCATTTCCTCATCATTATTTTGAAAAATGGAAAAGCAGACACCAAATAACAGCCACAATATTAAAATCAGTACGCCAGCTTTTGTAATCAGAAATATTATTTTTCTTTTCAATTACTTATCCTGCTTTTTATCTTTTTTTCCATAAAACAATTTTGAAATTGCAGCCAATACAAATAGTGCCACTGTTGCAAGAAGGATTCCGGGTATCATATTTGTGCCAAATGTGACTACATTTGTCAGTGGAATATTTTCTTTTTCATTTGTAACATTAATCCTCACATTTTCATTTAATATTCCATCTACTGATTTTTTATGGATTCCATTGAAACTGACCCGGTACCCTTCTGCATCGTTTACTTTTTCTGTTATGTTATAAGATGTTCCAAGTGAAAGCTGCTGAAGCTCTATCCCTTGTCCATGAGATAACCAGATTTCTGCAACGCCTTGCTCAAATGTTAATGTTCCGTCTTTTGGAGCCGTGACATTTTTTACATCGTCTAAAATGAATCCTCGATATGAATATGTTCCGTTGATTGGATTTCCTGACGCATCTTTCAATATAATCCGGAATGGGAATTTTTTTGTAATATCCCCCATTTCACCGGTCACTTTTTTGCTGATAGAAAGACTAGGCAGCTTCGTGTTTGTCACTGTAAATCCTCTTGTCGAATCACCGGACACTGCACTGACAAATCCCTCCAAAGCCTGTTCCTTGATCTGATACTGATGATGCTTTGCCACATGTTGAAAATCTGCTCTCCACTGATTGTCTGCATTCAATGTCAACGTTTTGTATGGTGCAAGCTTTCCATCCTGATACAATTCAACTTTTACCGGAACTTGTTCACTCTTTGCTGTGTTTTTCCACTCTTTATTCACCGGAATGGTCAGAGAATTCACCTGGAGTACCGGTTTTTCCACATAATCCACTGTCTCAGCTTGTGCCTCCCCTGCTCCATAAACATATGTCAAGGTTGCTGCATCGTTTGTGTAAAATCCAGCTTTACCTGAGCTTGTATCATTATCCCATGCATCACTGTTCATACTTCCCACAACTCCACCATAACTGTCTTCATTTGCCGCATATTCATCATATGCCTTTGCTGTAGGTTTGACATTGAAGCTGACAGCGTAAGTCACATCTTTCTGTAATTTGTAATCTGTTGGAAATGTTGCTGTTACTGTGCGTGTCTCTTCATTGTATGTTGTCTGAATATCAACGCCGGATAAATCCACCTCACTTCCGTCACTTGCGGTTGCTTTTACTGTCGGATTAAGATGTTCTGCATTTTCTAGTTCTGCATAATCGCTCAGCGTATCAGTAAGCACTACACTTCTACAAGTATATTCCGTCAGATTTCCCGTAATCTGTTTAAACGCCTCCGCCAATTTATCTGCGTCCGCTGCGGAATAATATTTTTTACTGGAAGTTGTATTTACTTTTTCCGCTAGTGTACTCAAAAATGTGCTGTCTGCACTATTCGAAAATCCGATGGTGTAAAATTGATCCAAGCCTTTCATCGCAGCTGCTTCATTGTAAGCCGCATTTGCATTGTAATTATAAGGATCTGTGTTTCCGTTTCCTATCGTATAACCATCGTTGTTATATCTGTACGTTGGAAGTCCGTCCGATAGAAAAATTACAATCTTACGTGCACTGCTATCTGCCTTTGCCAAAGCCTCCTTCGCGGTACGCAAGCCAGCCTGACAGTTTGTTCCGGATTTTTCTTCATTTACACGAATTCCATTTACAATCTGATCTACTTCTGACTTTGTTGTCGCCCATGCTCCATTTACCCAGGTTGCATCATCCCATGGTGAGTTATACCAATAATCCTTTAACCCGTAATACGTTACAACTGTCATTCTCGCATCAATTTGATCATTGTTGAAAATGGAATCACTCAAACCGCCCTTTTCTTTTACTACATCCTGCAAAACCTCTAATCTTGACTTTTCTCCCATCGGCTCATCCATACTTCCAGATGTGTCAACGATAAGAACAACATCGATTTTCGGTTTGCTCAATGTAGAATCATATTTTCCCGTCACATCCAAGGTCAGCGTATACGAATCTTCTCCATTGTATTTGATATACTTACGATGCGCCGGTGCCGTATTCTCATCAGACGATAATACAAGTGCAGATGGCTTGGCAGTGTCTGCATCAAGCTCTGCATCTTGTGGTGTATCTGTGTTTGTTGTTATAGCAATATCCGAGATTGTCGTTGCATCTGTTTTCATTGTGGTATCTGATGTAGTTACATCTTCTATTTCAGCTTCTGTTCTGTCTGTATCTGATATGGTTTTATCTTCTGTTAAGTTGCTATCTGTATTTGTCGTTATCTCTTCTGTTATGTCTGCCGCTTCTTCAATTGTGTTTTCTTCGACATTGAACTCAGATTGTTCAGCTGCATTAGATACGCTTGTCCAGATCCCTAAAATCATTATCAGTACAAGTGCATATGCAAGAATTTTCTTCAATATCAAATGTCGTTTTCCTTCTCCTCGCATATTTCTCCCTCCTTCATCACAGTTTAATTGGATTTAAAATCCATATTTCAAGTCGAACGTGCTTTGACACATTCTATTAACAGTCCTGGCATAAATCTATGACCGAACTGTTACTATCTTTTATATGCTTGTCCAAAGAGATGTATGTAACATTTTAGGACAAAAATTTTGCGGTTTTTCGTGGATTTTTGACATAATACCGGGTTGCTGACAGAGGAGGGGTGCTTGTCACAGGTACTGTAACCAGTAACAAATTATGATTATACAATTAGAGAAAATGCATCAGAAAGTACAACATTTGATGTAAAAATCGTACATACCAATGATATTCATGCACGAGTAGAAGAGGATGATTACAATCAAGTGATCGGAATGGACCGGCTAAGCACAATTGCACAGACATTTACGGCAGGCGCCGACGGTTCATTGATGCTTGATTCCGGAGATATCTTTCACGGACAGCCGATTGCAACACTGGTACAGGGAGAATCGGTAGCTAAACTGATGAAATCCTGTGGGTATGATGCAATGACCGCCAGAAATCATGATTGGAGCTACGGCAAAGATCGTTTGAAAGAGCTTGGCGGAATTGCCAATGTCAAAATTTTATCCGGAAATATCAAAAATGTAGATGGAACCTCCTTTTTTGATACAGATGCACTTGTAAAGGAAATTACTAAAAACGGAAAAATATTAAAAATCGGTGTGTTTGGTGTAAGTGACCCAAATATGAAAGACAAAACAACTCCATCCAATGTGGAGGGACTGGAATTTCAGGATGCAATAGCTTATGCAAATATGGAAGCTGCCGCATTAAAGACAGATGGATGTGATGTAGTGATTGCGCTGTCACACACGCTTAATCCGAAAAATATGGCTGCACAGGTGGATGGTGTAGATTTGTGGCTGTGCGGACATGAGCATATTGAACTTAGTGAAACCGTGACGACGCCAAACGGATCAAAGGCCTATGTATCGGAAAGCGGATATTATCTGAACACCATAGGGCTGATTGATTTGAACTGTACACTGGATGCAAATGGCAGCGTACATGTGGATTATAATAAAACATCTGTCAATTATGAAGCAGCACAGAACTATCCGAAGGACGCTTCTGTAACAGCCATATTAAATACGATTAAAGCGGAAAACGAGACAGCACTAAATCGTGTCATCGGTTCTTCTCCGGTAGAATTAGATGGTGTCTGGGAGCATATCCGTATTGGGCAGACAAACCTTGGAAATGTCATAACAGATGCATATCTGCTTGCCACAGGTGCCGATATAGCCTTTGAAAATGCCGGTGGCATCCGTGCTTCTGTCGCAGCCGGAACGATTACATACGGAGATGTCATTAATGTCAGCCCTTATGGAAACTATGTAGTGACAAAAAAACTGACCGGTACACAAATTAGAAATATGCTTGAAACCAGTCTTACAATTCAGAAAAACTGTATTGCCGCAAATGATAGTGGCGAGTGGGATTCCTGGCCAAATGACAGTGGAAGTTATCTACAGATTGGCGGAATCACCGTCAGCTTTGATCCGGCACAACCGGAAGGTTCACGCGTGCTTTCTGTAAAAAAAGATGGGCAGGAGCTGGATAATACAAAAGAATACATCGTAGCAGTTAATAATTATCTAGCAGGTTCCGACAGCTATCCGGCACTTGCCGAGGCAGCGGAAATCGGAGAATATTCTTGTTGTGAAGAGTTGCTGATCCGTTTCTTTGAACAGGGTTCCGATGCAATTGCCGCAAGTGCATCAAAACAGAATATGATTCAGACAAACAAAGAGTCCTCAGAACCGGTACCACCAGCTACACCAGAAATACCAGCTGTACCCGTAACGCCGGCTGTACCGGAGCAACCTGCGAAAGAACAGCCAAAATCTCCAAAAACAGAGGTTAAAAAAGAAGACACAAGCACAACAAAAGCTTCAGCAAAAAATCCAAAAACGGGCGACGACAATACTCTGCTCTGCTGGATGTTGCTTCTATTGCTCAGTGGAAGTGTAGGAAGTATCTGCCTGGTTCAGAAAAATAAAAAGTAAGGTTAGACAGAGGTGTCACAAGTATAACGACACAACTCATTCGAAGCGACTATGTTTTCCTTCTACGCATTGGATAAACCCGATTCCAATTCGAGAGGAGACATAGTTGCTTCTTTTATGATAATTTCTCTTCCTGTTTCACTTTGCATCGTTTCATATGGTGTTAATCCTATAGTTTTCTGGAAACGAATCCGCACGGTCTTTTAATTTATCACAGTAATTCAATACATCCCATGGACAGTACACTTCTACACTGCCAAACTGATACCCGTCATACCAGCTCTTGGCCTCTTCATAATGCTCCTCCATCCCATAATACTCCAGCATGTTCTTTACTTCCATATCTGTAAAGCCAAAATATTCATCATACCGTTCATCTGTAATGGACAATACTTTCAGGTTATTAAGCCCCGTAAAGATACTTTCTTTGGAAATGCGCATGCATCCTGTCATCACTGCAAATTTCAGGCTGTTATTCGTTTTTAATGCCTGTTCCAATAAACTACGGATTAAAAAGATCATCTGATCATAATACCCGTTTTCAAATTTCATAATTCCCTTAAACAAATTTCTTTTTTAAAAAAAGAACCGCCTCTCGGCCATTATAACCAAGAGGCAGTTTTTTGCTTAACAGTTATTGAGCATCCCTTAATTGCTCTACAACGCTGCATTTCGTTGCGTTGTCATACATCATGCAGGGGATCAGCCACCCCAGCAGAAGAAATACTGGAATTGTCAGCAGGACAGGCAGAATGGTAAACCGATACTCAAAGAACCAGAACATACTGCCCAGCATTTTCCCCGCAAGAGGTCCCACCGCCAGCGACAGAATAAAGGCCGCCGCTACGGAAGACATTGCGTAAAACAACCCCTCGTAAATCAGCATGGTTTTGAGCTGCCGGTTTGTCATTCCTACAGCCTGAAGCACAGCAAATTCACGGCGGCGGGAAAGAATACCGGTCATCATGGCGTTGAAGAAATTTAAGAGTCCCACCAGCCCAATGATAGCACAGAGGATACCACCTATCAGAAGGAACATCTGCCGGAACTGAGCAAATTCAGAGCGAGCCGTGGCCTTGCTTTCATACATCAAGGGCGAAAACTCACCGGCAGTGAGCTTCGATAGATATTGCTCTGCTTCGGCCTCGTCAACTTCGTCCGCTGTGTCGAACAGGTAGAGCATCGGAATGGCTGCACCACCGCTGTCCCTCTGTGCGGTGTCTACAGACAAAACTACGTCATATCCAATACCACCATAACGATAACTCATGGAATTCGGAAGTTCTACCAAGGCGCAGACCGTGTACTCTACATCTCTGGCTCCATACAATTTTGCCTGAAGGTACTCCTCCGGTGTATCTTCGGTGCAGAGTTCTCCGGTGCGGCTGTCGATATATTTCACATCATCCGCATAGGTAGCGGTAATTGTGTCTCCCACCTTGGGATAGTATTCAGGATTGAGCAGATTACCGTAGTCATCTAAGGAAACCGCAATGGCAATGGCGTTGTTGTCCGGCTCCAACATGGAAGAAATATCTCCGTCGAACACTTGCAGCTTGTCAAACAGACTGTTATCCAGAGCCTCGATTCTGGTATCTCCCATCACCATATTACCCCGGTGCTCCAGACGGCTCATATGGCTGTCCAACTGCTCGGCGCTTTCATACCTTGCATAGTCCTGCCGCAGAGCATCCTCCGTCATCCACAGGTATGAGGTTTTTCGCACAGCATATCCCGTGCCGGAAAGACTGGCCTTTGTGTTTGCGGAGATATCCTCTATTTGCTCCTGGGTGATAAATTCATCTGCACTCGAGTTATAACGAAAATAGTCGGGAGTGCTGACGATAAAATCGGCGCAGGTCATGGTGGATACATACTTCTCCATGCTGAAGCCGCCCACAAAGGCACACAGCGCATTGAACAGTGTCACCGACAGTGCCAGAGACAACACCACCAGTACCGTCTTTTTCTTGTTTCGTCCCAGATTGGCAAAGGCCATCTGATGGAGCTTTGCTCCCCGGGTGCTGCGCCGTTTTTTCTTGGTCTGCATTGCATCCGTATATTTGATAGCCTCCACCGGAGAGACCTTAGCTGCCATTTTTCCAGGCTTGGAACAAGACAAGAGCACCGTCAACAAGGCGAACAGCATAGAACCAAGGAAGATCACAGGCGATGTGCTGATGGTGGTGATGCCTGCATCCAACTGGGTGGAGCTCAAGACAACAGGAACCAAAACAGCGCCAATGCCGTAGCCCAGCAGCAGCCCCGCCGGAATACCGATCAGACAAAGCAGAAGTGCCTGCTGGCGAATGATGCGTTTGAGCTGCCGGGGCGTTGTGCCAATGGTTTTCAGAAGCCCGTAAAACCGGATATCTCCTGCAACAGAGATCTGAAAAATGTTATAGATGATAAGATACCCCGTGAAAATCACCAGCAGCAAAAAAGCTGCTATGGCGACCATCAGCTCTGGATCGAGCTGTGACTCCAGCTGGGATGAGGTATATCCCCAATTGACGCCGATTCGGACGCTGTTGGGATCAGTATAGCTGTCCCATGTGTAACCAAGATCGGTATCCACCTGCTCCATCTGCCCTTGAATGTTTGTGCCGGAGGCCAGCATGACATTCAAATCGGTGCGGAAAGGCTGTAAACCTGTTTTCACTGCCTGCGCTTCGATGTCATCTGCGTAATCACGGCTGATGTTGATGTAATGAACAGGCATTAGTTCATCATAGTCCCAATAGCCCACCAGCGTAAAGGTATCTGTTACAGTAAAGGCGGTTTGATCCTTGTCCGTAATGGAATAGGAAACCGTGACCTCGGCTCCCAGCTCCGGCATTACGCCAAGCAGCTGCAACGCTGCCGTATCCATGGCTACCTCTTTGCCGCTTTCGGGCATCCGTCCGGTAGTAGGGGTTGCATAGCTCCATTTAGTGCAGTTGGCATCCATGTAGCTGATCTCTGCCGGTATTTTGGCAAAGACCCCCTCCGCAGTGATACCGATTACCTTCCGTGCCCCCGTAGCCTTCACCTTTGGGTGGGCAGCGATGCGTTCCGCCTGCTCGGGGGAAACATCCTTAAAGGTGCCATGCGCATAGCCGCCTACCTGCCGAAACTGGTAGGTTTCATAACTGGCGTTCAACGACAAGACAATGGTGAACATGGACGTAAATAGCAGCGTTGTCAGCGCAATGGCAAAAATGGCGATCAGATTGCGACGACGGTTCGCATAAAAAGATTTTAAGCTGAGTTTTCGAATACATTTTCGATTTTTGACATTCATCGTAGCCACCTCCCGTTAGTTCTGGGAGACGATCCGACCGTCTTCGATACGGATAATGCGGTCTGCCATCTGCGCAATTTCTTCGTTGTGAGTGATCATTACGATTGTCTGGGCGAACTTTTGACTGCTGACTTTCAAAAGGCTCAATACATCCTGGCTGGTTTTGGAATCCAGATTGCCTGTGGGTTCATCTGCCAGAATGATAGCGGGTGCTGCCGCCAGCGCACGGGCAATGGCTACTCGCTGCTGTTGACCGCCTGAGAGCTGATTGGGCAGCGCATCCAGACGATCATCCAGCCCAAGTGTCTGTACAATTTGCTGTACGAAATCCTTATTGACCTTGCCACCGTCCAGCTCAATGGGTAGAACAATATTTTCATACACATTCAGCACCGGAACAAGATTATATGCTTGGAACACAAAGCCGATTTTCCTGCGGCGAAAGATTGTCAGTGCTTCCTCCTTCAGGGAGAAAATATCCTGTCCATCCACCATGACCGTGCCGCTTGTAGGGCGATCCAGCCCGCCCAGCATGTGCAGCAGCGTGGATTTACCGGAGCCGGATGTGCCGACAATTGCAACAAATTCGCCCTTCTTTACACTTAAATCAACTCCATCCAACGCATGAACTGCGTTATTGCCGGAGCCATAAATCTTTTTCAGGTTTTTTGCCTGTAAAACTTCCATAAATGAGTACCTCCATGAAAAAATCTGTATGTATGAAAGGAAATGATCCTTTGATACATATAGATTATCGCATAGGAATCTTTCCACATTCTTTCCGGCGGAAAATGAAATCTAACAGTTTTGATAGAATTGTTGTTATTTCGGCAGAAATATGGAAAACGTACTTCCTTTTCCCGGAACGGAAGCAACCTTGATATAACCGCCCTCGCCGGATATGATCTGTCGGGCAAGGTATAAGCCGATGCCGACCCCTTCTTGTTTCTGCACACTATTTGAGCGGTAAAAGCGAGCAAATATCTTCGCTTGCTCACTTTCCGGGATGCCTGAACCGGTATCCGATATATCGATCCTTGCAAACATTTCATAGCTTACGGCAGAAATAGTAATGGTGCCATGCTCTGTATATTTGATGGCGTTGTCTACGATATTAGCCAGCGCTTCCGCTGTCCATTTGAAGTCGAATACAGCAAAAGCATCTGTATCCTGCATTTGCAAAGACAATCCTTTTTCAGAAGCCTTGGCAGTATATTGTTCTACCACACTTTCAAGCAGCGGCTGCAGCACTGATTGCTGAGGGGAGAGTGAAATGATCCCGTTTTCCAGTCTGGAAAGCTTTACGAGAGAATCAATCAGAAATCGCAGCTTTTCCGATTGTTTGTACAGCGCCTCCACATTTGCCTTCGCCGATGCAGGCAGAATTTCCTCCATCAAAAGCTCGCTGTATAACAGCAGATTTGCAATCGGCGTTTTCGTCTGGTGGGAAATGTCCGCAATCAAGGTTTTGATTTTGTCTTTTTCCTGCGCTACATTTCGAGAAGATGTTTCTGAGGCAGAAAGATAGTGTGCAAACTTTGTTTCCAAAGCAGACTGCCGGCTTTCATCAAAATTGGTTTCAGAAAAGGAGCCGGTCATGGCAGCGTCCAGCATTCTTTCGATTTCTTCCATCGTTTTTCTGGCCTTTCTCCGCTCCCATAACACAACAGCTGCCGCCGCCAGAAAACACAGCAGTATGATCACAATGCCGGTTTTATTCATCTTTTGTCACCCAGCTATAACCGATTCCATAGACGGTTTTAATATATTTCTGTGCGCCAAGCTTATCCCTCAGTCGCTTGATCGTAACAGACAAAGCATTTTCATCCACATATTCTGCGCCATCTGTCCAGATCCGGTCTACAAGGTCTCCACGGGTCATGGTTCGGCCTCGGTTTTCAACAAGCAGACGCAGTAATTTTTGTTCTGTTTTACTCAATTCCACTTTTGAATCTTCCACATAAAAGGTCATAGCCTCAAAGTCAAAGTGAAATAGATCAATATGGATCGGCGCATTTTTATGGCTTGACGCTTGCTTTCGCAGTTGGGTATTCACCCTTGCACGCAAAACCGAAAGAGAAAAGGGCTTGGTAATGTAATCATCAGCACCTCTCTCCAGTCCGTCTACGATGTCCAGATCGGTGTCGTTGGCAGTCAGCAGAATAACAGGAACTCCGGGCATGTTTTCCTTGACCTCCCGGAGCAGCTCAAGCCCACTGCCATCCGGCAGATTGATATCCAACAGGATCAGGGACACACCGCCGCAAAGCAGCTGTTCCTTCGCCGTTTTTAGGTCTTGGCAGGAAATGATCTGCCGAGCATCTGCTTTCAGTGCTTTGCATAACCCTTGATTCAAACCAATATCATCTTCAACAATCAGTAATTGCTCCATATATCTCACTCCCATTTTTTGAAATCTTATAGCTTTGCTATTAATGATAGCTTCCGGAAGGTCCGTAAAGTACCTGTTTTTATCCGAATACTTCCTCCACAGTTCATTCAGCATTTCTTCTACTGCTTCTTCATTTCGTTCATCTGCATCTTCTCTCAATGCCAATTAAAAGGATCTGACCTCAGTAACTTTTGAAGAATTTAGTTGTTGTCACAACGATATAATAGCGGAAGTTTTCAATCCATAATTACATCCCTTTCCAACATCTTTTATTCATAAAACCATATTAAAAGCAAGATGAACGTTAATTAATCAAACATACTGCTTTATCAAAGTCCTTCTTACGAACATAAATCTTATACTCATAGGAATAGTCTTGATTGATTCCATAGTTACCTGTATAAGCTCTTTGGCTTCCAACTACAGTTGCACTCTGTAGATTTGTTGTTTTTACTACATACTCAATGTTATTTGCAGATAAAATTTCACGTATCTCCGACTGTCTTTTCATATCTAAAGTGATCGATAATTCTTTTCTATTAAAAATAGTAATCATCTTTACCTCCCTATACTGTTCGTATTTCGGGTTAATTGCTCCTCCAAATACTGATTTATCTTACTACCAATCACTTTCAGCTTCATTCAGTTTTTTTACCAATGTATCCTTAAGAACAATAAAAGCCGGAATGAAGCTGTCCCGTATCAGCATAATCATTTCATCAACTTCATCCTCATTATATATATGAACAGAAGTATTGCGTTTTTTTAACATGAGCAGCCATACTTCAGAGTCATTGATAAAGCCTATTTTATAACCAAGCTGTAGAATTTCACGGGGAGATCCGGTAACCGCTCCTTCCACACTATGCATTCTCATGATTTCCTGTAACGCTTTCCATGCAAGTTCAAAAGTAAGATTAAATTGTCCAATAATCCCTGTTCGATATATATCATTTGTTTCTGCCAGTTTGAAATCTGCACCTGACAATATAGCCAGACAGTTTGTAAAATTATCGAGCTTTTTCATAAATTATGACACCATCCTTTTCGATTTCCTGTTTTAATTCCTCTGAAATTAATTCATCTGCCTGTACAATATCAAACATCAGGAGAGAATGTGTTTTCTCTTTAACATCCCAATAAAAATGATCAAAATCTCCACCGTATACAGCAATATCAATATCGCTTCTTTCTGTATTTGTGCCTCGTGCACGAGAACCAAACAATATGAGCTTTCCAATAGAATATTTTTGTGCAAAAAAACAAAGTTCCCTTAATACCCGATCTGGTAAATTATATTTCATATTCAGTACTGCCCCCCTTGGTATAAATTCAAGTCGAACGTCCGTGAAACTTGGCGCGTGATTCTGGTCAGTGAAGCTGACATATTCCTATCAGAATCAGCATCCTCGCGGAGCGTTTATCTCTGTCGGAGATTTGACTCCCACTGAGGCAATTTTGCTATTACTCACCACACGAAGAAGTGGGAGTCTTCTCGACTGAGATAACTATCTATAATATTTTTCAGCATAGCATATTTTCACTTAATTAACAAGTATTCAGAAGTATACCAAAAGTATTCAGAAGCATACAAATTAACTGTCGCTATAAGGTGGAGTATCTTTTCGACAAATCTTAAACTTATCTTTATCATCATACTCCCCCAAGAACTTTTGTACATTTTTCATCTACAAAACCTGACACTGGCAGCTTCTTCCGAACGCATGGCACCGCAAAAACCCCTTACACCATAATTGATGTAAGGGGTTTTCTATATAGGTTAATTAACATTCTATATTAGTCACCTACAGTGTCCTATTTCTGGTTGATAGCAGCCTGTGCAGCAGCTAATCTTGCAATTGGTACACGGAATGGTGAGCAAGATACATAATCCAGACCAATCTTATTGCAGAATTCTACAGAAGATGGATCTCCACCATGCTCTCCACAGATACCGATGTGAAGTTTTGGATTAACAGGTCTACCTAATTTGATAGCTGTTTCCATTAATTTACCGACACCAGTCTGATCCAGTTTAGCAAATGGATCGTTCTCAAAGATCTTAGCATCATAGTAAGCATCTAAGAACTTACCAGCATCATCACGTGAGAATCCGTATGTCATCTGTGTTAAGTCGTTTGTACCGAAGCAGAAGAAGTCAGCTTCTTTTGCAATATCATCAGCTGTAAGAGCAGCTCTTGGAATCTCGATCATTGTTCCAACTTCATATTCAAGGTTGCTTCCTGCTGCTGCGATTTCAGCATCTGCTGTCTCAACAACAAATTTCTTAACATATTTAAGCTCTTTGATATCTCCAACCAATGGAATCATGATTTCTGGTTTTACATTCCAGTCTGGATGAGCTTTCTGTACATTAATTGCTGCACGGATAACAGCACTTGTCTGCATCTTAGCAATTTCTGGATAAGTAACAGCAAGACGGCATCCACGATGTCCCATCATTGGGTTGAATTCATGTAAGCTATCGATAATTGTTTTAATTTCTTCTACAGTTTTACCCTGAGCATCTGCAAGTTTCTTGATATCTTCTTCATCTGTAGGAACAAACTCATGAAGCGGTGGATCAAGGAAACGAATTGTAACCGGGTTACCCTCAAGAGCTTCATACAGTTTCTCAAAGTCTCCCTGCTGCTCTGGAAGAATCTTAGCAAGTGCAGCTTCTCTTTCTTCAATTGTCTCTGAACAAATCATTTCACGGAATGCATCAATTCTGTTGCCTTCGAAGAACATATGCTCTGTACGGCAAAGTCCGATACCTTCTGCTCCAAGCTCGCGAGCTTTCTTAGCATCTGCAGGTGTGTCTGCGTTAGTACGAACTTTCATTGTTCTGAACTTGTCAGCCCAATCCATGATACGTCCAAATTCACCAGCGATTGTAGCATCTACTGTTGGGATGATTCCATCATAGATGTTACCTGTTGTTCCGTCGATTGAGATTGCATCTCCTTCGTGGAATTCTTTTCCTGCTAATGTAAATTTCTTGTTTTCTTCATCCATTGCGATGTCTCCGCAACCAGATACACAGCATGTACCCATACCACGTGCAACTACAGCAGCGTGAGATGTCATACCACCACGAACTGTCAGGATACCCTGAGCAGATTTCATACCTGTAATATCTTCTGGAGATGTCTCAAGACGAACCAGAACTACTTTTTCACCTTTTGCAGCCCATTCAACAGCGTCATCTGCTGTAAATACAACTTTACCACAAGCAGCTCCTGGAGAAGCTCCAAGACCTTTACCGATTGGTGTAGCAGCTTTTAATGCAGCTGTATCAAACTGTGGATGAAGCAATGTATCCAGGTTACGTGGATCGATCATTGCAACTGCTTCTTCTTCTGTTCTCATGCCTTCATCTACAAGGTCACAAGCAATCTTTAATGCAGCCTGAGCTGTTCTCTTACCATTACGTGTCTGCAGCATGAACAGTTTTCTATCCTGGATAGTAAACTCCATATCCTGCATATCTCTATAGTGTGTTTCCAATTTGTTGCAAACACCTACGAACTGATCGTATACTTCTGGCATAACTGCCTTTAATTCTGCGATTGGCTGTGGTGTACGAACACCGGCAACAACGTCTTCTCCCTGAGCATTCATCAGGAATTCTCCCATCAGCTTCTTCTCTCCTGTTGCAGGGTCACGAGTAAATGCAACACCTGTACCAGATTCATCTGACCAGTTACCAAATGCCATCTCCTGTACGTTAACAGCTGTTCCCCAAGAATATGGAATATCGTTATCACGACGATATACGTTTGCACGTGGGTTATCCCATGAACGGAATACAGCTTTGATAGCTCCCATCAGCTGTTCCTTAGGATCATCTGGGAAGTCAGCTCCGATTTTTTCTTTATATTCAGCTTTAAACTGATTAGCAAGCTCTTTTAAGTCATCTGCTGTAAGGTCTACGTCCTGTGTAACCCCTCTTTCAGCTTTCATCTTGTCGATCAATTCTTCGAAATATTTTTTACCTACTTCCATAACTACATCAGAGTACATCTGGATAAATCTTCTGTAGCAGTCACGAGCCCATCTTTCGTTGCCTGTTTTCTTAGCAACTACTTCTACTACTTCTTCATTCAATCCAAGGTTAAGGATTGTATCCATCATACCTGGCATAGATGCTCTTGCTCCTGAACGAACAGATACAAGCAGTGGATTCTCATTGTCTCCAAATTTCTTGCCTGTTACTTCTTCCATCTTTACGATTGCTTCCATGATCTGTGCCATGATTTCGTCGTTGATCTTTCTTCCGTCCTCGTAATACTGAGTACAAGCCTCTGTTGTAATTGTAAATCCCTGTGGTACTGGAAGACCAAGATTTGTCATCTCTGCAAGGTTTGCACCTTTTCCTCCAAGCAGGTTTCTCATTGTTGCGTTACCCTCAGTAAACATATAAACCCATTTTGCCATGTCTAAAAGACCTCCTACTAAAGTTTTTTTCAATCATATGTATTCATACTATTGAACTAAGTCGCATACTTTATTTTAAACTTTTCGACGGAGAGCGTCAAGTTTTTTGGATTTATTTTTGTACAATCTTTAACAATCTTTTTTGGTTATTTTGTACAATTCCAGTGTTTTTATCTAAATATTTTTTAGTGTATCTAAATATTTTTTTGGCGTCTTGTCGAAAATCCGTTTTCTCTGATTCATTATGCTTGTCTTGTCT
Source organism: Ruminococcus sp. B05 (assembly GCF_003628495.1). Classification (NCBI taxonomy): domain Bacteria; kingdom Bacillati; phylum Bacillota; class Clostridia; order Eubacteriales; family Oscillospiraceae; genus Ruminococcus; species Ruminococcus sp. B05. The sequence continues at coordinate 253,615 of NZ_RBZR01000002.1, forward strand.
ATTTTTATTTCATTTCTTCAATAAATGCTTTGTATCCTTTATATGCTTCATACACATCCGCTTTGCTTGTTGCTTCCCATGGAGCATGCATACTAAGAACAGCTACACCACTGTCGATTACTTCCATGCCATAATTTGCCATAATATAAGCGATTGTTCCGCCACCGCCTGCATCTACTTTACCAAGCTCTGCAAACTGATATGATACATCCTGTGAATCCATTGCCTGTCTGATCTTTGCAAGATATTCTGCATTTGCATCATTTGATCCGCTCTTTCCACGGCTTCCTGTAAATTTATTAAATACAAGCCCTTTTCCGAAAAATGCTGAGCTACGTTTTTCAAATACTTCTGCATACATCGGATCATAAGCTGCACTTACGTCTGATGAGAGCATTGTTGAGTTCATAAGAGCTCTTCTTACTTTCAGATCTGACTCTCCCTCTGTAAGAGCAACCAGCTCTGCAACAATATTTTCAAAGAAACGAGAATGCATACCTGTTGCACCAACACTTCCGATTTCTTCTTTATCTACTAAAATACAGCAAGCTGTACGCTCTGTTTTCTCTACATCTAACATTGCAAATAAAGATGTAAATGCACATACACGGTCATCCTGACCATATGCCAGAACAATACTGCGGTCAAAACCACAGTCACGTGCTTTTCCTGCCGGTACAATTTCTAATTCTGCTGAAATAAAATCTTCCTCTTCCACGTCATAATACTCTTTTAAGAGATTCATAACGTTTGTCTTTACAGCTTCTTTTTCTTTCTTTTCAAGACTTTCATCCTGTTCAATTGGACGGCTTCCGATAAGCAGATCTAAGTTCTCGCCTTCTACTACTCCTGCTGCTTTTTTATCCATCTGTTTTGAAGCGAGGTGGATCAATAAATCTGTGATAACAAATACCGGATCTTCATCCTTTTCACCAATGTTTACATTTACAACTGTACCATCTTTCTTTACGATCACGCCATGAATAGCCAACGGTATAGTTACCCACTGATATTTTTTAATTCCACCATAATAGTGCGTATCTAAATATGCAAATTCTTCATTTTCATATAATGGATTCTGTTTTACATCAATACGTGGTGAGTCGATGTGTGCTCCAAGTATATTCATTCCTTCTTCCAAAGGCTTTGTTCCCATATTGAACATAGCAATCATCTTATTCATGCAAACAGCATAAATCTTATCTCCTGCCTGCACCTTTTCGCCGCTTTTAATAACGTCTTTGATATTCTTGTAGCCTGCTGCCTCTGCTCTTTCAATTGTAAGTGCAATACATTCACGCTCTGTTTTTCCTGCGTCCAGACATTTCTTATAATCCTCATTAATCGCATTGAGTTTTTTTAATTCTTCTGCATTATATGTTGTCCATGCATTTCTACGTTCCATTGAAATTACCTCCTGATTACCAAAATCAACCCAGCAGATTTTCTTTTAAAAATCTTACCAGGCTGATATATTCATGTATTATTTTTACCACTCAAATTTTTTCTCAAAATATGCTTTCAGATCTTCGATCTTAACTCTTTCCTGTTCCATCGTATCACGATCACGAACTGTTACTGCTCCATCTTCTTCCGAATCAAAATCATATGTTACGCAGAACGGAGTTCCGATCTCGTCCTGACGACGATAGCGTTTTCCGATATTTCCACGATCATCGAATTCACAGTTATATGTCTTGCATAATTCATTATATACTTTTTCTGCACCTTCATTCAGTTTTTTAGAAAGTGGAAGTACTCCGATTTTAACCGGTGCCAGTGCTGGATGGAAATGAAGTACAGTACGTGTATCCGGTTTCTCTTCTGTACCAATCTCCTCTTCATCATATGCACTGCAAAGGAATGCAAGTACCATACGGTCTGCTCCAAGTGATGGCTCGATAACATATGGGATATATTTTTCTTTCTTTTCATCATCAAAATATGTCAGATCCTGTTTCGATACTTCCATGTGCTGTGACAAGTCATAATCTGTTCTGTCTGCGATTCCCCAAAGCTCGCCCCATCCAAACGGGAATAAAAATTCTACGTCTGTTGTTGCTTTACTGTAGAATGACAGTTCTTCCTGATCATGATCACGATATCTTACTTCGTCTTCTTTTAAGCCCAAAGAGCTCAGCCAGTCAAGACAGAATTTTTTCCAATATGCAAACCATTCCAAGTCTGTTCCAGGTTCACAGAAGAACTCCAGCTCCATCTGTTCAAATTCTCTTGTACGGAATGTAAAGTTACCCGGTGTGATCTCATTTCTGAATGATTTACCAATCTGTCCGATTCCAAATGGGATTTTCTTTCTTGATGTACGCTGTACATTTTTAAAGTTTACAAAAATACCCTGTGCTGTCTCAGGACGAAGATATACTGTGTTCTTCGCATCTTCTGTTACTCCCTGGAATGTCTTGAACATCAGGTTGAACTGACGGATATCTGTAAAATCATGTTTTCCACATGTTGGACATGGAACATTATGTTCTTCAATAAATGCTGTCATCTCTTCCTGTGACCATGCATCTACAGCACCTTCAATCTCAATTCCATGCTCTGCACAATAATCTTCAATTAATTTATCTGCACGGAAACGCTCATGACACTGTTTACAATCCATAAGTGGATCAGAGAATCCTCCCAAGTGTCCAGATGCGATCCATGTCTGTGGATTCATCAGAATCGCACAGTCTACCCCTACGTTGTATGGTGATTCCTGGATGAATTTCTTCCACCAGGCACGCTTTACATTATTCTTCAGTTCAACTCCAAGATTACCATAATCCCATGTATTCGCAAGTCCTCCATAAATCTCAGAACCTGGATACACAAAGCCTCTTGATTTTGCAAGAGCTACAATCTTGTCCATTGTCTTTTCTGCCATAGTATTTGTTCCTCACATTCTTTTAATCTTTGATTTCACCGATCATAATTCCATCGGATTGAATTCTCAATTGTTTCCTATTATAGCTGTTCTGTTTGTTTTTGTAAACATTCCAGATGTAATTTCCGACAGCTTCATCAAATTACAATAATGTTTCCAAAATTTCCAGTGATTTAAACCTCTTATCTACATACAGATCATTGTATCTTTCCATCAATCTTCCCAGTTCATCTAAAACATTTTCTTTCACAATAAATGTATATAAATGTTCAATCTTACTATTCTCCACATATTGAAGTGTATACAATGTAGAATTATTTAACCGCATTCCATCAATGACATCTCCGTCACATTCTGTACAGACCAATCCACCTTTTCTTGGACTAAACACCATAGAATGTCCCGTACTTCCACAACAAGTACATTGAAATACCTGTGGGGCCTGTCCGTTAATACATAATGCTTTCAATTCAAATACATATCGAATGAGTCGATTCGGTATGTTTGGATTGGTCAGAGCCTTCAATGTCTGATAAAGCAGCTTTAGCATCTCCCGCTCATCGTTTGCTTCTTTTGTAAAATACATTGCGTATTCCATAAAATAGAAACCATAATAGGCTGCAATAATATCATCTCTTAATTCCGAAAAATAGTTTTCTACATGTACAGACTGAATCGTATATGAACTGCGTCCTGCATATAGAGTAAACTGACCAAATGTAAACGGATTAACCGCTCCAACAAGTGGACTATTTGGTTTTCTTGCTCCTCTGGCAAATGCAGATATTTTTCCCTGTTCCTTTGTCAAAATGACTACTCTTCTGTCATATTCTCCAACGGGTGCCGTTTGCAGCACCATCCCGGTCATTGTAATCTGATTCACGTTCTATCCCTTCTAAACTATGTCTGGTACAATTACAAAAGATAAAACGCCGCCTCTGATATTTAATACTCGTCTTGACGATACCCGAAGTTTTTCATCAAAAAGTCACTGTCGCGCCAGTTCTTCTGTACTTTCACCCATAATTTTAAATTTACTTTGCAATCCAGCATACGCTCAATCTCATAACGTGCTGTACTTCCAATTTTCTTCAGCATACTGCCTTGCTTACCGATAATAATTCCTTTATGAGAGTCTCTTTCGCATATAATTGTCGCATCAATATGCATTACATGTTTTTCCATCTTCATACGATCAATCGCAACTGCGATTCCGTGCGGAATCTCATCCTGTAAACAATGTAACGCTTTTTCACGGATCAATTCTGCCACAATCTGACGCTCTGGCTGATCTGTCACTGTCTCTTCATCATAAAACTGCGGTCCATAAGGAAGATACTGTAAAATCACTTTTACCAGTTCATCTGTATTCTCTCCGTTTCTCGCCGAAACCGGAACGATAGCCGCAAAATCATATTCTGTTCTATATGCATCTATAAATGTCAGAATTTCCTCTTTTTTTACCATATCGATTTTATTAATGACTAATACAACCGGAGTTTTTACCTTTTTCAGCTGCTCGATAATATGCTTTTCACCTGCGCCGATAAATGTAGATGGCTCAACAAGCCAAAGAACGACATCCACTTCATTTAACGAACGCTCTGCAATATTGACCATGTATTCACCAAGCTTATTTTTTGCTTTATGAATTCCCGGCGTGTCTACAAACACAATCTGTCCTTCTTCTGTTGTTAAAACTGTCTGAATACGATTTCTCGTTGTCTGAGGTTTATTGGATGTAATCGCAATCTTCTGTCCGATCAACTGGTTCATCAATGTCGACTTACCAACATTTGGACGACCGATCAAGGTTGCAAACCCAGACTTAAAGTTTTCTTTCATAGATTATCCTCCGTTTTAAAATTATTAAAATAATGCTCTCACTTCATCAAACATTTCTTTTTGTGCTTCTATCTTTTCTTCGCTTCCGATAACACAAATCTGTTTTGCAGCAAGCATTGCCTCCAGCACTTTTGCAAGTTTACGGATATCCTCCTGTTGTGCATTTAAAATATCTGCTCTTTCTTTACGGATCATTTCTGCTGAAACATGGTTCATATATAAATTCATCGAACGATCACCCTTCGCTGCCGGATTCATCGGGCGATCAATATTACTCATTGTTCCGATAATATATTTATTCATATCGCGTTCATCTACCGTAAAATTCTTCAGGTAATCCACAACACCTTCATATACTTCCATTGTACGTTCCAGATTTGGATCTCGATAAGAAATCAAATATCCTTCTCCAAGACGGTTAAAATTGCTCATGCAACCATATGCACCACCTTTTACACGCACATTCTGCCAGAGATAATCATAACTCAAAATCACCTTCAAAATCTGTAAAGCTCCGTCATATTCTGCTCCACCATCAATAAAGTTACCTACTCTTGCTACATACTGAACTTTCGAAGATGTCTTGAACCCTTCATTTCGTTTCTTACAATGCAGAACACATTTCGCCTCTTCTCTTGTTGTTCCAATGTTAAGCGTAATTTCTCCACTTACAAGCTTCTCAATTTCTTTTTTAACAACGTCCAGACCTTCTGTAGAAGAAGTATAACTTACCATCATATTATCTGTGCGGAAAATCTGTCTTGCCAGCTTTTGCAAATTAGCAATTAGCTCATCTTTCTTCTCTGTGAAATGTTCTTCAATATCTTTTACAACTTCGTAATAACCGATTCCATCCGTATCATCTTTGAACTTCGATAACGGTGATGCATAAGAAAGAGCACGTAATGCAGCTGTTGTATGTCCCGATGATAAGAATCCCATCTGCAAGCGAGATTTTGTCATTGAAAGAATTTCTTTCAGACGCTTTTCATCATCAAGCTTAGATTCCATCAGAATCTCTCTCATCATTTTAAACAAAACATCCATCTTTGGATATAATGCTTTACCTTTTATTTCAAATGTTGCACGGAATGCTTTTTCTTTTACATGTCTTACATCTGGATAAAGCTCCAATGATGTTCCGATTCCACCAGTATGCACATTGATTTCATTAAACAACTCTCCATACTCATAATGTGTCGTATCAATAATACCAAGTACTGCCTGTAATAAGCCGAGATACGGAAGTTGTTTCTCTTCCACCTCTGAAAGGTCAAACATCAAAGTTACATATCCGATTCCATTTGTCTCAACATTGTGATGTACCATCTGTACATCTCCAACTTTTATTTCTTCGTTATAGATCGGTGCAATCTCTTTTGAAATATCATCGCGTCCAAGAACCGGTATCTTCTCCATATCTTCTTTTAAATCTTCCGATTCCTGATATTCAACCAGCTGTTTTGTACGTTCTACAAGATTCTGGATGTCTTCATCACTTAAGGAAGCTTTATATGCCTGAAGTTTCTCGTCGAGTTCTTTATCCATTCTTGCAGTTCTTCCCTGCTCTGGCTTGATTACCACAATTGATCCATGTGTATTGTCAAGCAACCACTTTTGAATTAGATTTTCAAAATAATCCGTATCCAGCTGACTCTTTAAAAATTCAAATGTTGGAATCGCCTGCATGTGGATAAATGGTTTTGTCTCGTCATACAACCAACTATCAAACAACTGAAGACCATACATCAATCCTTTTGGATAATTACCAAAATCTGCTTCACGGAAACGGAATTCATGATAATTAATTCCCGCTGCCAACGCTTTCTTATCCATACCATTGTTGACAATATCACGTAATGTATCTTCTATAACTTGTATAAACTTCTCTTTTTGCTCTACATTTGCATTCTTCGCAATAACAGAGAAGATTGGCTGATAAATACCATTGTCATATGAACCCATGATATCCTTTCCAATCTCTGCATCCATAAGAGCTTTTTTCAGTGGAGCTCCTGGAGCGGATAACAACGCATAATCCAATATCTGGAACGCAAGATACAATTTTTCATCCAGACTTGTTCCAATTACTTTATTGTATGAAAGATATGTGTTGTCTTCTTCCGATTCTTCGCTGGAAATTGAATACTCTTGTTCTACTTCGATAACCTTATCAAATGGCTTCTGATATTGAATTTCCGAATCAACCTTATCTTTATCAAATGTTGAGAGATATTCTTTATCCAACCATTCCAATTTTTCCACCATATCCATATCGCCATATAGATAAATATAGCTGTTTGAAGGATGATAATATTTTCTATGGAAATCTAAAAATTGCTCGTACGTAAGTTCCGGAATCACCTCCGGATCTCCTCCGGACTCATTTGCATAAGAAGTGTCTGGGAACAATGAATTTAGTATCACACGATCCAGCACTCCTTCCGGTGACGAAAATGCACCCTTCATCTCATTGTATACAACACCATTGTACTCCAGTTTTTCAGCAGCATCTTCCAATTTATAACTCCAACCTTCCTGACGGAAAATCTCATCATGCTGATAAATATTTGGATAAAACACGGCATCCATATACACATGCATCAGATTCTGAAAATCTTTGTCATTACAGCTTGCAACCGGATATACTGTCTTATCCGGGTATGTCATCGCATTTAAAAATGTGTTCAATGAGCCTTTTACCAACTCTACAAACGGGTCTTTGACTGGGAAGTTTTTCGACCCACACAAAACCGAATGTTCCATAATATGCGGCACACCTGTACTATCTGAAGGTGGTGTACGAAATCCAATCGTAAAAACTTTATTTTCATCATCATTTTCCATAAGCAGAACTCTTGCCCCGCTTTTTTTATGTTTTAGCAGATATCCTTTCGATTTAATATCCGACAAATCTGCTTCTTGAATCAATTCATATGCATTCAAGTCTTTGATATTCATCTGCTTTTCTCCTTTCGAATTATCACTTGCTAACGCCCATTATAACATTTTATCATCTGTTTTACTAGGGAAGTGTCATCTTGTTTTTTTCATTGCACATGTCAAGAGTTACCGCACAAGTTTTTTTAAAAATTTTAATTTTCTATTTTGCACCTGATTTTCCTAAAGTTATGTTGATTTTTCTGCTTGTTCAGAGCGTATAAATTAATTAGAACATAAAATTAATGGTACGTCAATTAACCCTTTAAACACCACTTGTTCAAAGGCTTACCCTACAATATTCACTTTCTTTATCTTATGCCGTTCTCATCTCCATCTCCTCCTCTTGAAAGGCTTCATATACTTCTCCTGCCGTCTTTCCATCAAATATTTTTCTTGCATAGTCATTCATCCATGCTTCTATTCCTTTCACTTCTTTCCGAGTAATATGGTCGAAGTTCGTCCCTTTTGGATAGAATCTTCTTATGAAACGATTCTGATTTTCGTTTCTGGCACGTTCGCAGGAACGATAAGCATGACAATAATATACTGTGGTTCTTTTCTTTTTATTTCTTCTTGAACGCTCTATACCTTCAAAATCACTAAACTCCACACCATTATCAACAGTTATCGACTTAAATGTTTCCCTGAACTTTTTCTCTCCTAATTCACGCTCAAGACGATCTAACGCACGAACTACTTCAACTGCAGTATGGTCTTTTAATGGTTCAACGATTTCTTTTAAGCTCTTACGTTCTGTTAGAACCAGAAATGTTTTCTTTGATTTACCTTGAGGACCCACAACGCTATCCATTTCCCAGTGTCCAATTGTTTCTCTGTTATTAATTTCTTCCGGACGCTGATCAATACTTGTACCTGCACTTGCTCGTTTTTGTTTTTTTAGTTTTTTGTTTTTCCTTTTTTTCTTTCTAGGCAAGGGCATATCCTTCATAGTTATGTTGTAGAACATTCCTGATCGAACATAATTATAGAGCGTACTCAAGCATACCTCTGTGTCAAAAACTAAATTTTCACGTTTTATATCATATAAAGCTGCCTGCAGAGATTTCTTCTCTTTTAATATTTTCCTTTCAATATATTCTACAAATTCATAGTCCTTGCCTAATTTTAGTCCTTTGCCATGTGCAAGTTTATTTTTATCACATTTCTCTTGTGCAATATCAGAGCTATAGCGTTCTTCCTCTATCCATTCACTATTTCTATGTATATATTTTCCACGCTGTAATTCTCTCCATATAGAAGAATAATTCTTCTGTAACTGTTCTGCTATCTGTGTTATAGTTCGACCTGCTCTTCGTAATGCTTCAATCTGTATACGCTCATATTCTGTAATATGTTTATATTTTTTCTTTTCCATGTAAAACCGCACCAACCTTTATACATAATAATTATCAATACAAAAATACGTGTATACAAAATACTATGTATTATATTGATTTTCAATGGTCGTTTTTCACATATTCTCATTCCATTTTTTGGTAGTGTTTACATATCTTTATGGTACAATAAAAGACAAGACTATCAGCTTCATCATTCAACAATTCGAACGTTTATTTATATATGCATGATGATATAAAATATAAGCATAGTTAAAAGAAAGGAGCTCTATATGAAGAAAAAATTTATCAAGCAAAAAGGAACACCTTTGGATTCGAAAGATATTAAAAATTTATTTAAGGGTAGTGAAATAATTTATGCTTATAAATATGCAAGAGCCACAAAAAATAGCTTTGGGAATTCAACAAGATTCATAAAACATAAGGAAAACACATGGATTCATGATAAATGTTATTCAAAATATGGTCTTTTTTTCTTTACAGATAAAAAATATCTTCTTCCATATATGACATATGGTGATATACTTATAAGAATCAAAATAACAAAATCTGATTTAAAGAAAATGAAAATCCGAAAACATTTGAATCTTGGTATCTGCGAATATTCATGTCGCACATATTATGTAGATGGAATTTTACCTTTAACGGAGTGGGATACGCTTAACTTTATCGCAACATATGCAGATTGCAACTTCTTAGCAAATGATGTTAAGGATTCGATTAAAAAATTAGAAAATATAGGCGTTGGACAAATTTTTATTAATGATTTTAAAAATATACTAAAGGAAAAAGGCATTAAATAATAGATGTATTATTTAAAAATATTCTCTTGGAATACTAAGAAAAGAATGAAATAACAATAGAAAAATACACATTCTATGATGCCAACAAGATAATATTTACGCAAAAAAGAAATCCCCAGGAGTATCCCTTCTGAGAATTTCTTTAGATTAGTTGTCACTGTTTTTTCATCTAACTAATTGCAAATATATTGGAAACTACACCCACTATGAAAGGTTCCAAAATTATGATTGATAGTAATAATTTTTAGATGTATCACTGATAAAACTGTATACAATTTAATATTCAACTTTGTCAATTAAATAGATATCTAAGGTTGGTTTATCAGTTGGGGTGCTGTTAAAATAAGAAAATTTGATTTTCTCACCAATCATTGATGAATCAATCTTATATTGACTTGTAGGTCCATTTAAAATTAAAATAATTTTATCATATAAAAAACGCTTATCAGAATTATCTATTTGTACTATAGCTTCATTTTTATCAGGATGGTATTCTAATAAAGTTCCTGTTTCTGATAAAAGATGTGCATTTGACATTTGTGATATTTCTATATTTGTGGATTGATTTTTATTTTCAGTACTCAATATTGAAGCTCCTACTATTATTGACAAAATTGTAAAAAGTAATACAGATAATAATTTTTTCATAGTATTGTCTACCTACTAAACAATATGGCGTGAAGTCTTGTGTAATTTGGAAATTCTAAATTAACATAACGGACATTAGAAAACCAACCATCAGCAACCATCACTGTATCTACTATGTTTCCAGTACTAGCATTTTTTAATTGAGTATATCCTTCAACAGTCATCTGATGACCTTCATATCCATTGTCTGTGTAAATACCAACAGATAAATTTGATATATTTCCAGAATTAATACTGTTTTTAAACGTTTCCATTGTAGGATTGGCAATTACAGATGAACTTAATGAAACGCCTCTCCTTGCACAAAATGTTACAAGTCCTGCTGGAGAAGAATTATAATTAGTTGCTCCATATATTATTCCATTTTGAGATTCCTGATTGGTTTGTGTTGTACCAGTTAAATCCCATAATTCCATATATTCATCTCTTATAGTGTTTGTATTTCCACTGACACATCCATAAAACATTGCACAATGATACAATGCAGTTACTGCACAGGCATAGTGACCTGTATTTTGTTCGTAGTAACTTTCCGGAAAGGCTATAAATGTAGGCAAATGACCAATATCAACCACCGTATACTCTGGGAAAATATTATTTATAAAAATATCATTCCAAGTATTTGGATCTTTTGAACGAGTATTTTCTAAAGTATCAGGTACATCCAATATTTTATTCGAGTTTGTTACTAATTTGTTATTTGAATCCTGTATTCCATACGTTAATGCATCTAATTTATAAATTTTCGAATCAATGGAGGAACGGACATTACATTTTTGACGGCAAGCAGCATACGGACTAACAGAATTTTCTTCAAATGAATATTCACAAATTAAATCATCTAACCTTGAGTCAAAAATGACATATCCGTGAGGAATATTGTTCTGATAATACTCAACAATATAACCTATTGCCTGACCAGTTGAATCATAGAATTTTATTGGATTTAGTGCTGTTAAATTAGTATTATTTGTTGACTCAGCAAAATTTTGAGCTAATGATAAAGCTAAGTCATCCGTCATAATGATAGTATTTTCTTCTCCAGATGGTTCTTCAGCTTTAGAAGTAAAACAAGAATTAAAAGTTAATATTGCCACTAAGGCTAACCCACATAATAAATACAAATATTTTTTCATATACTTATACCTCTCTTTTTTATTAACAGTAACAATGTATGTTATTTAACCATCGGCATCATCCCTATCTTATTTGAAATCATTATCAAAATTTATTAAAATAATTATAAATCAAACACAATAAATTGGCAATAAAATAATTGAATAGCTGTTGGGTGTGTTTTTTTCATCTTAAATTCAAGTCGAACGTCCGTGAGACTTGGCGCGTGATTCTGGTCAGCGAAGCTGATATATCCCTAGCAGAATCACTGCGCATCCTCGCGGAGCGTTTATCTCAGTCGGAGATTGGACTCCCACTGAGACAAATTTGCTATTACTCACCACCTAAAGAGGTGGGAGTCTTCTCGACTGAGATAACTATTCATCTTACCAGTTCTTGCTCTTGAAACAATTTTTCTACCGCTTCGTCATACTTATACAGTTTTTCACATTTTTTAATCTTTTTGACATATTTTTCATAATTGGTAAAAATAGGTCCAAGAAAGCTCCATAATTCTTTCATTTTAAATAAAATTGTCTTGTCCCCTGAGAGTACTTCCTTGTATCCTGCATACAATTCATCATGAAATGCTCTTAAGGATATTTTGTCTACCGGTTTATTTTCTTTAATTTCCCTGATAAGCCCAGGATTTTTCAACAGACCTCTTCCCAACATAATACAGTCTACCGTCGGAAATTCTTTTCTAAATTCTTCGTAATCATTTTTTGTAAATATATCTCCATTATAACAAATTGGATTTTTACTCTTTTTCAATGCTTCTGCAAATACATCCTTATTCGGATGATTTTTATAAAAATCCTTTTGTACACGCGGATGTATAATCAGTTCTTTCATCTGATATTTATTATAAATGTCTAACAATCTAACAAATTCATCCGGGCTTTCTTTTCCAATTCGGGTTTTGATAGAAATTTCTAATTTACACTTCCTAAAAATCTCATCTAAAAATTGTTCCAATTCATCCGGATACGCTAAGAATCCGGATCCTCTCATTTTTGAAATCACCGTTTTTGACGGACATCCCAGATTCAAATTAATTTCTTTATACCCATATGCTTCTAGCTTTTCTGCTGTCCGTAGAAAATCTTCCGCTTTATTTGTCAAAATCTGCGGAACAGGATACATATTCAAGTTATTCTCCGGCATAATATCTTGTTTTTCTCTTGTGCTAAAATTACCATTTTGATTTGGTCTGATAAATGGGATGAAGTATTTATCAGCTCCGCCAAAATGATGATAAAGTGCTGTTCGAAACACATGTCCGGTAATTCCTTCCAAAGGTGCTGTATATATTTTCATTTTTTCCTCTTCTAAAAAAGGAAAGCCTTAATTGAAAAGCTTTCCTCTTATCTTATTCCAAATTGTTCCTACTGCATAATCATATGCTTTATCATAGATAAATAAGCCAATCTGACCGGCAATCAACACTCCAATCGTCATGCCTGCAGACAGTTGTTTTCCAAATAATAATTTGCTGCATCCAAGCACTGCCGGAATATACATCAAATTAAATATTGCATATTTAATCACCCATAATGCCACTTTGTATTGCTCTATGCTAAACATTGTATTATTGCCAAGCATCTTCCTAATCTGTCTCCAGACACTTTCTGACAATAATATATAAATTCCCATAGCGGCATAAGTAACTACATATAATTTATTTGGCACAACAATCACTCCAAGCAGTACTCCCGCCAAATAAAATGCACATCCTGTCTTCATACCAAATTCTCGGATTATAATTCCCACAAAAAATGACGCCAGTGCAAGAAAAAATACAGTATTCGATTCCAATATATTGCCTAGTAACATACTGACAATTGAAAATGCCAGCATCAAACCGCCAATCGCTATTTTCTTAGCTTTTACATGCATGGACAAAGATCGCCTCCCATACATTCACAAAGCGTATCTGCAATCCAAAGATCACAGCACGCATTCCCTGTTCCACAAGAATCCGTATTTCTGCCATAACCTGCTCCATATGGATTGTTCTGGTAACGCTGTCCACTCCACTCTAGCTGGTTTAACAATCGACGATACTGCTGATTGTTCGGCTCCATATTTACAGCCTGATTCACTTGATCACGTGCAATCAGATTATTCCCCATATTTGCATTAGCAACGGCACTTAAATAGTACCACTGGGCATCTCTGTTGTTCATTCCATTCAAAACATTCAACGCTTCTGGATATCGTCTTGCATTCAAATAATTATAAACAGCCTGTATCTGTGGATTCTGTTCTGTTCCATATCCACTATTATAGCTGTATCCTCCGCCCTGATAGCCGCCATTAGACTGATATCCTCCCTGTGCACGCTGTCTCATAATCTCATCATAAGCTTCCTGAACTTCTTTAAATTTTTCTTCTGCCAAATCTGCCAGCGGATTATTCACATTCGCATCCGGGTGATATTTTCTCGTCATATCACGATATGCTCTTTTCACTTCATCATCTGAAGCATTTGGTGAAATCCCAAGTACTTCATATGGATTCTTACTCGTCATTTAATACTCCATTCTATTATGTTTCTATCAATGTAACGTTACAATCATATACCACTTTTAAAAAAAAGTCTACTTTCTATCCGCTTTTTTCTCTTCTTTTTCCATCTGTTTTTTTCGATATTTCGTCCAGACACCTGCGTATAAAATATTTCGCAATATCTCCACATCAACCAGACACGGTAACTGCTCAAATGCTGTGCTGCATTCCGCAATCATCATTTGAAGCATCTGGTAACATTTTTCTTCAAAATTTTCTTCAAAACGCAATATCTTCAACGGATTATAGCATTTCTCTTTCATATCCTTTTGCAAATCGTCATATGCATCCATAATATAAATGAATTTTCCGAGGAAGAACCCAACCTTCCTAAGCGTCGGTTCCCATATATCTTCCTTATACACAAGTAATTCTTCCATCAACCTTCCGAAACACCCTGCCGGTAAATCTATGTTCTGACAATTTTCCTTTTCATACTCTGCCAGCTTTTTTAGTTCTCTACGAATCACTTGGCTTTGTCTTTTATATTTTTTCTCTATCTTCTTAGCTTTTCCATGAAGCGTTTTCGAAGCAAGTAATCCACTTACTTTCTTTTCATCTTGCCAGTTATCTATCATGTGATAATATGCAAGCAGCACATTCATATCTGCACAATATTCTGTAATCTCATTCTGGATCATCCACTGCTTTTTCACCGGGTGAGTCTTACATCTATGTGAAGAAGTCAGGCCTTTCACCTCATACAAGGACGTCAAAAGTATCACTGCAAATGTCATATCATATGTCAATGTCAGCTGACCAACATTCCCATGTCTCTCCTTTAAAGTCCGACACAACCCACAATAATATGAACGATATTTTCTCCAGTCCTTCATCTTCAATTCAGGTTCACAAATTGTCACATATCCAAACATTTTTTATTCCTCTTCTGCCCATCCATAAGAACGCTCTACCGCCCGCTTCCATCCACGGAGCATTTTGTCTCGTTTTTCACTTTCAATATTTGGCGTAAATGTGCGGTCAATTGCCCAATTCTTTACTACTTCTTCTTTATCTTTCCAATATCCCACTGCAAGTCCCGCCAGATAAGCTGCTCCCATCGCTGTTGTCTCTACGCATTTTGGTCTGTTAACCGGAGCATCACTGATATTTGCCTGTGTCTGCATCAAGAAATTATTTGCACTTGCGCCTCCATCTACCTTTAATGTTGCCAGCTGCAAATCCGCATCTGACTTCATTGCCTGTAATACATCATTTACTTGATATGCTAAAGATTCCAAAGTTGCTCTTACAATGTGGTATTTATTTACTCCACGAGTCAATCCGACAATCGCGCCCCTTGCATATTGATCCCAATATGGGGCTCCCAACCCGGTAAATGCAGGAACAACATAACAGCCATTTGCATCTGGAACCTTCTGAGCCATATACTCTGTGTCAGATGCCGAATCGATCAATCGCAACTCATCTCGAAGCCACTGTATCGCTGCTCCTGCTACAAATATTGAGCCCTCCAGAGCATAATTCACCTTACCATCAATTCCCCAGGCAATTGTTGTAACCAGGCCATTTTCAGAAAACACCGGTGTCTCCCCTGTATTCATCAACAAAAAACATCCTGTTCCGTATGTATTTTTTGCTTCTCCTTTTTCAAAACAAGTCTGACCAAATAATGCCGCCTGCTGATCTCCTGCCGCTCCTGCAATTGGGATACGTCCGCCGAAAAATGATGGGTCTGTCTCGCCATAAATCTCACTGGATGGTTTTGCCTGTGGAAGCATGCTTTTCGGAATCCTAAGTTCTGCCAGAATTTCTTCATCCCATTCTAAAGTATTAATATTGAACATCATTGTCCGGGATGCATTGGAATAATCTGTTACGTGAACAGCGCCCCTTGTCAGCTTCCATATCAGCCAGGTTTCTACTGTTCCAAACAAAAGTTCTCCACGCTCTGCACGCTCTCTTGCGCCCTCCACATTATCTAATATCCATTTTACCTTTGTTCCAGAAAAATATGCATCAATGACCAATCCTGTTTTCTTACGAAATGTCTCTGTAAGTCCTTTTTCTTTCAATTCATCACAATATCTGGATGTACGTCTGCATTGCCACACGATTGCATGATAGATTGGTTTTCCGGTATTTTTATCCCACACAATCGTTGTCTCACGCTGGTTTGTAATACCTATTGCCGCAATTTCTTCTGCCGATACACCGATTTTATTCATTGCATCACGTGCCACCTGCAGCTGTGTTGACCAGATTTCTCCTGCATCATGTTCAACCCATCCCGGTTTTGGAAAATACTGTGTAAATTCTTTTTGTGCTACACTACACATCTCGCCTTTTTCATTAAATAAAATGCATCTGTTGCTAGTAGTTCCGGCATCTAACGCCATAATATATTTCCCCATATTTTTTCTCCTGTTCTATCTAATCCGTTCTTTTCAATCTATTTTATATTATAACGTATTGCATAAAAAAAGACCAGCATGTTTCCATGCCGGTCTCTCTTTAATCACCGATTCTCATCGAGTAATTTATTCTTATTTCTCTTCTTCTCCATAGAGTGTGATTAACTTCTTCAGGTAATCATATCTCTCTGCTGCTTCCTGCTCATTGATTGCGAACAGTTTGTCAGCTTTTTCTGGATTAGCTCTCTTCAGAGCGTTGTAACGAACTTCTCCGTTCAGGAAGTCCTGATATCCTTCCATCTTAGGCTCTTTACTATCAAGAGTAAACTTATTGCCTTCAGCAGCTGGATTGAATCTGAAGTTGTTCCAGTATCCGCATTCTACTGCAAGCTGTTCCTCTGTCATAGCTTTGCTCATACCCTTCTTAATACCATGGTTGATACATGGAGCGTATGCGATGATAAGTGATGGTCCTGGATAAGCCTCTGCCTCTGCAATTGCTTTTACAGTCTGATTGAAATCAGCACCCATAGCAATCTGTGCAACATATACATAACCATAGCTCATAGCCATGCTTGCAAGGTCTTTCTTCTTAGTCTCTTTTCCGCCTGCTGCGAACTGAGCTGTAGCACCAGTCTTAGTAGCTTTAGAAGACTGTCCACCTGTATTAGAATATACCTCTGTATCGAATACCATGATATTGATATCTTTCTTGCTTGCAAGAACATGGTCAACACCACCAAATCCGATATCGTAAGCCCATCCGTCTCCACCGAAGATCCACTGAGATTTCTTAGACAGGTAGTCTTTCATCTTCAGTACTTCAGCTCTTTCTTCAAGGTCACATGAGCATGCTTCCAATGCTGCTACAAGTTTATCTGTTGCTGCACCATTAGCTGCTCCATTTGTAAATGTATCAAGATATTCTTTTGCTGCTGCTTTTACATCTTCTTTTTCAGCAACTTCAGCAATCTTCTCTACTTTACCTTTCAATCTGTCTCTGATTGTATTCTGTGCAAGAAGCATACCATAACCAAACTCAGCATTATCTTCGAAGAGTGAGTTAGACCAAGCTGGTCCTTTTCCTTCTGGAGTTACTGTGTAAGGTGTTGATGGTGAAGAGTTACCCCAGATTGAAGAACATCCTGTTGCATTTGCAATGTACATTCTATCTCCGAATAACTGTGTAATTAATTTAGCGTAAGGTGTCTCACCACATCCAGCACAAGCTCCTGAGAACTCAAGCAATGGCTGTTTGAACTGACTTCCTTTCACTGTTTCTGGTTTGAACTTAGCAACAACTTCTGGTTTTACAGGAATCTCTGTACCGAAATCGAAGTACTGCTGTTCTCCAGCGTTCTCTTCCATGTTTGCCATTGTAAGAGCTTTTTCACCCTTCTTACCTGGACAAACGTTAGCACAAGATCCACATCCTGTACAGTCATAAGCTGAAACAGTCATTGTGAATTTCATTCCTGGCATACCGATCATATCCAGTGTCTTGATTCCTTCTGGAGCTTTTGCAGCTTCTTCTTCTGTAAGAGCTACCGGACGGATAACTGCGTGTGGACATACATATGCACAACGGTTACACTGAATACATGTATCTGGATTCCATACTGGAATATCTACTGCGATACCACGTTTCTCATATGCAGATGTTCCTGATGGTGTAGAACCATCTACATACTCTGCAAATGCAGATACTGGAAGTGTATTACCTTCCTGAGCATTTACTTTAGCCTGGATATTCTTAGCAAATGATACGGCATCTTTTCTTCCTGCTTCATCTACATGTGGAGCGAAAAGACCTTCATCAGCTGCATCTTTCCAGCTTTCTGGAACTTCGATGGCTACTACCTGTTTTGCACCGGCATCAATAGCATCGTAGTTCATCTGTACAATCTTGTCACCTTTTCTTCCGTAAGTAGCTTTTGCTGCTTTCTTCATAAGGTCAATTGCTTCTTCCTCTGGAATAATAGCTGCCAGTTTGAAGAATGCTGACTGGAGAACTGTATTGATACGTCCGCCAAGTCCGATTTCTTTACCAATCTTGATACCATCGATTGTGTAAAGTTTGATGTCATGGTTAGCAATAAAAGCTTTCACCTGTCCTGGTAAATGCTCCTCAAGACCTTCCATATCCCATGGGCAGTTCAGAAGGAATGTACCACCGTCAACTAATTCCTGAACCATGTTATATTTATTTACATATGATGGGTTATGACATGCAACAAAGTTTGCCTGGTGAATCAAATAAGTTGATTTGATTGGTGATTTACCAAAACGCAGGTGAGACATTGTTACACCACCAGACTTCTTAGAATCATAGTCAAAGTAAGCCTGTGCATACATGTCTGTATTGTCACCGATAATCTTGATAGAGTTCTTGTTAGCACCTACAGTACCATCTGCTCCAAGACCCCAGAACTTACAGTTGATTGTTCCTTCTGGTGTTGTAACAAGTGGTTTGCCTGTCTCTAATGACAGATTTGTAACATCATCAACGATACCAAGTGTAAATCTTGGTTTTTCATCATTGTTATATACTGCTACGATCTGTGCAGGTGTTGTATCTTTAGAACCTAATCCATAACGTCCTGAGAATACAGGTACTGCATCGAATTTAGATCCTTTAAGTGCTGCAACTACATCTAAATACAGTGGCTCGCCAAGTGATCCTGGCTCTTTTGTTCTGTCAAGGACAGAAATTTTCTTAACGCTGTCTGGAATAGCTGCGATCAAAGCTTCTGCGCTGAATGGTCTGTAAAGACGAACTTTAACAACACCAACTTTTTCTCCGGCTTTTGTTAAGTAATCAATTGTCTCTTCGATTGTGTCACAAACAGATCCCATAGCAACGATAATGTGCTCAGCATCTTCTGCTCCATAGTAGTTGAACAGTTTGTAATCTGTTCCGATCTTCTCGTTAACTTTGTCCATATATTTCTGAACAACGCCTGGAAGCGCATCATAATATGGGTTACATGCTTCTCTTGCCTGGAAGAAGATGTCCGGGTTCTGAGCTGAACCTCTCTGACATGGGTGATTTGGATTCAGTGCATGTGCACGGAATTCATCAACTGCATCCATGTTAACCATATCTTTCAGATCTTCGTAATCCCATGTCTCGATTTTCTGAATCTCATGAGATGTTCTGAATCCATCAAAGAAGTTGATAAATGGAAGTTTTCCTTCCAATGCTGCACAGTGTGCTACTGGTGTTAAATCCATAACTTCCTGAACACTTGATTCACAAAGCATAGCAGCACCTGTCTGACGACAAGCATAAACATCTGAATGATCTCCGAAAATGTTCAATGCGTGGCTTGCCAATGCACGAGCAGATACGTTAAATACACCTGGTAACTGCTCTCCTGCTACTTTATATAAGTTAGGAATCATAAGAAGTAATCCCTGTGATGCTGTAAATGTTGTTGTCAATGCTCCGGCTGATAAGGAACCATGTACTGCTCCTGCTGCTCCTGCCTCTGACTGCATCTCTGTTACCTGTACAGTCTGTCCGAAAATATTCTCTCTACCTTCTGTAGCCCATTCGTCAACGTGCTCTGGCATAACAGATGATGGTGTAATAGGGTAAATAGCTGCAACTTCTGTATAAGCATATGAAACGTGAGCTGCTGCCTGGTTACCATCCATGGTCTTCATTTTTCTTGCCATTTCTTGTTCCTCCTTAAATAGTACATTGCAAAAAGTTATTCTTTCACATGTAAATTTATTATATCCCTAAATTCTTCAAAAGTCCATAGAATCCCTTCTGGTTTTTGTTTCTTTTCCAATACATTGAACAAAAAATGTAACATTTTATCACATCTTTATGACATATTTGTTAATAAAATGACAAGCTTGGTGTGAAAAGTCACTTTATTTTTCCTTATATAACCTTTTACTAAATAAAAAAACACGCAGCACACTCTTCGCACACTGCGTGTTTCTTCTATTTCTTTTTCGTATATCTGATTTTTTGAACCATCAAAATTATTCCTGTGGTTGCGACAATAAGTGCTGCCAAAAGCTGTGATACCGGAACTCCGATTCTGTGCAATATCAATTGATCTGTACGAAGTCCTTCAATCCAGACTCTTCCCAGACCATATCCAAACAAATACATCAAGAATAATTCTCCATTATATTTTTTGTGCTTTCTATACAGAAACAAAACAAGTAATACACAAGCGCACCAAAATGATTCGTATAAAAATGTCGGATGCACTTGAATGTACTGCGCACCACGAATTATCTGTACATGTGCCCACATTTTCTCTGTAATGTCACTATCTCTTACCGCATCTACCGGAAGTCTCATAGCAAACAGTGAATCGGTATATTCACCAAATGCTTCACGATTAAAGAAATTTCCCCATCGTCCAAGCATCTGACCATTTACCAATGACATTGCAATCGTATCAAGAATCAACGGAGCACTGATTTTTTTCACTTTTGAACAAATTAAGACTGCAATAACCGCACCAATTACACCGCCATAAATCGCAAGACCGCCTTCTCTCAGATTAAAGACATCTAATATATTGTCCTTATACATATCCCATGAAAATATAACATAATAAATTCTAGCTCCGGCGATTCCTACAATTACACCAAAAATCCCCATATCGAGATAATCTTCCGGATTCTGTCCTGTCCTCTTTGCTTCTCTTGTCGCGATCCAGAAGCCAAGCATAATTGCTGTTCCTATGATGATCCCATAATATGCGATATCAAATCCATGCAGCGAAATCACTTTTCCAACATGATCAAATGTTATTCCCAAATTTGGGAAACTGATATCATAATGCATTCTTTTTCTCCTCTATCCAGCTGATTCCATTAATAAAATGAAATATTTTTCTACAAGTTATACATTAAAACGGAATACGATGATATCTCCATCCTGTACGACATAATCTTTAC
This sequence comes from Ruminococcus sp. B05, assembly GCF_003628495.1. NCBI lineage: Bacteria > Bacillati > Bacillota > Clostridia > Eubacteriales > Oscillospiraceae > Ruminococcus > Ruminococcus sp. B05. The sequence continues at coordinate 275,093 of NZ_RBZR01000002.1, forward strand.
CTTCCAGACGTACGAGACCTTTTTCTCTTGCTGCAGCATGTGTTCCACATGCGATCAGATCATCATAACTTACGATTTCTGCACGAATAAATCCTCTTTCAAAATCAGAATGAATCTTACCTGCTGCCTGTGGAGCTTTTGTTCCTTTCTTGATTGTCCAAGCACGAACCTCTGGCTCTCCGGCTGTCAAATAGCTGATCAATCCAAGCAGGCTGTAACTTGCTTTGATCAGTTTTTCCAGTCCGGATTCCGATAATCCAAGATCCTCTAAGAACATCTTCTTCTCTTCATCATCCAATTCTGCGATTTCCTGCTCAATCTGAGCACATACAACAAATACTTCAAATCCTTCCTGTGCTGCATACTCTCGTACTGCCTGCACTCCTGCATTCTGAGCACCATCATCTGCCAGGTCATCCTCGCATACATTTGCTGCAAAAATAACTGGTTTAGCTGTCAAAAGATTATAACTGTCAATTAATTCCTGCTCTTCGTCAGACTCTGCTTCAAAACTCTTAGCCAGTCTATTATCTTCCAGATGTGCTTTCATTCTGTTTAACAGCTCTAATTCTTTTGCTGCTTCTTTATCATTTCTTGCAACCTTTGTTGTCTTAGCAATTCTTCTTTCCAAAATCTCAAGATCAGAAAAAATCAACTCTAAATTTATTGTCTCAATATCACGCAGAGGATTGATACTTCCATCTACATGCACAATATTACTATCCTCAAAACATCTTACTACATGCACAATAGCATCTACTTCACGAATATTCGCAAGGAACTGGTTCCCAAGTCCTTCTCCTTTTGATGCTCCTTTAACAAGACCTGCAATATCAACGAATTCAATTACCGCCGGAACGATTTTCTTTGTGTTATACATCTCTCCTAATACATTCAGACGTTCATCTGGAACAGTAACAACACCGACATTCGGATCGATTGTACAGAATGGATAGTTTGCTGACTCTGCTCCTGCTTTTGTTAATGAATTAAATAATGTACTTTTTCCTACGTTTGGTAAACCAACGATTCCTAATTTCATCTTTTATATTTCCTCCTATAAATCCTTTGATTCTTTTCTTTTTGTTTTTTAGTATAGTAACTGCTTCTTCTGTTAAGGGTATCGTTCGATAACCTGATTTACTCTTTGGTTCTCCGCTACGCCACTCCTTTTCACTGTAACGGTATTCTATACTTCTCTTTCCAAACCGATCTACAAATCTGGCTGAGTATAATCTCGTACTTTCCTGGGATATTCCCTTGTCAAGTTCTTTACCTTTTAAATCTTTTCCATATTTCAGCTTCTCTCATAAGAAGCTCTAATACAGCACTTTGTATTATACCATAGCATCTTATTTTTGTGAATATTCATTTTTATATCATCCTCTTCGGGCGTACGGTCGGTTTTATTTGCCAGTCCCTTTCCGGCGATTTTAACCATGACATTCATCATGAAACGATATGCTCCATGAAGCTTCTTCACATCAAAGTTCCCCTGTAACGTAAATAAAGGAATCCTGTGCTTCCGGTATTTGATGTATATATGATTGCTTTCATTCTTCTGACCTCCCATAATATAAATGACGCAGTACAAAACTGTAATATTACAATCTGCACTGCGTCTTAGCGTCTGGCTTCCTTTACTATAAATTTTTCTGCATCGCCTAGCATTCTTAAAATTCAAGTCGAGCAGCCTATCGTCCGCCTTCACCCTCTGGCAACAATGTAACCACATAGTAAATAATTCCAAATACAGCTATGCTTCCCATCATAATGCCAATCATCTGATTTATACTCACCACATTTCCATGAAATACCGGATTGCAATCAAGCGTGTCTCTTATCGCTTCAACCATTTCATCCGGATAATGTTTTCTCTCCATCTCCCTGAAAACTCCGTGAAGCATATGATTCTTAATCAATGAAGTAGCATATGTACTCGGAAGATAAGACAGTGCCTTCTGAAGACCTGAACCAAAATTTGAAATCGGCATATAAGCACCACATATAAAACCATATCCTGCGCTGACAATTGTACCTACAGCTGAAAGCTGTCCCTGTGTTGTCAATGGAAAGCTAATGATACTTGAAAGCGTACTTCCAAACAGGACGAGCAATATCATATCAAATAAAACCCATAATATGTCTGCTGCATTCATATACCATCCCATTTTAAATAAATATCCCAGGCATAATACAAACGCAAGTCCATTGACCATCAAAGAATTAGCAACTGTTGAAAGGAAATAGCCCAAATAAATTTTTCCCCTGCTGACCGGTGAAACATTAAAATCCTTCCTTGTTCCATTTGCCTTGTCCTGCACCATAGTCAGATTCACACAAAATGTTACAGTGATACAGCTCACTGCCATAAGTGATGCTGTCAGTTGTGCTGCCACGGTTCCATTAATAAGCTTATCCGAAATCGTAATCATATCCGGAATTGCTGCTGTAAAAGAATCTCTGAAAACCTTTGCAAGAAACGTAGCATACAGAATAATCAGAATGACGGGTGTGATCATTGATGTAAACAACATCCCTTTATCTTTAAAAAACAGTTTCCTGTTCCTGTTCATTAGTGCCAATACTGTTCTCATCAGCGTTCACCTCCAAGCTTCTTTCCTGTGACTGCAAGAAATACGTCATCCATACCGCCTTTTACTACTTCATAATCCGTGAATAAGTCCTGATGCTCTACAATAAGTCTCGTTGCTTCCTTCGTATTTCTTACTTTTAACTGATATCCGTCACGTATTTTTTTATATTCTCTGTTCAATGACTTTATTTCATCTTCGGAAACCCCATAAACAGATACTATATCCTGTACATAATCATTTTTAAGTTCAAACGGTGTACCTTCCGCTGCAATACTTCCTTTGTCGAGAATCACAACATACCCGGCATTAGCAGCCTCTTCCATATAATGAGTGGTTAGAAATACTGTCATATTTTCATTTTTCTGAAGCTTCTCGATAACATTCCAGATTAACTGCCTTGTCTGCGGATCAAGCCCTGTAGTAGGTTCGTCAAGAATCAAAATTTCTGGTCTGTGCAATAATGCACGGGCAATATCAATCCTTCTTCTCTGACCTCCCGACAGCTTACCTACAGGTCTGTTTAAAAACTCGTCAAAATCCAAAATCTCGACCAGTTCCTGTAATCTTTTATCAAAAGCATTTCCTGTAATGCCGTACAACGCAGCTCTGCTCATCAGGTTTTCTTTCACTGTAAGCGGTTTATCAAGCACACTATCCTGAAATACAACACCAAGCATCCGCTTTGTCTGTGCACTGGCTTTGTCAGTTTCTATTCCATTTACCAGAACAGTTCCACTGTCTTTTTTCAGCAGTCCACAGAGAATAGAAATCGTTGTACTTTTCCCTGCACCGTTTACTCCAAGAAACGCAAACAATTCTCCTTTTTTCACACGAAAGCTCAGATCATTTACTGCTTTTACTTCGCCAAATCTTTTATTCAGATGGCTGATTTTAATGATATCTGTTTCCATATCTTCTCCTTTTTCATGCTGCTCCATATAATCAATAAATTGCTCTTTTCTCCCAAATCACCATAACAAATCCTGCGCTTTTGCTATAACATCAAGGATAACTCTATCTCATCTTCATCCATCGCTCCAGTCTCTTTAAAGCCTTTATTCTTATATAAATTTAATGCGTGAATATTGTCCATATTACAGGTTAGTGTTACTTTATCCGATGTCCCAAATGGTTTCGTTTTAATGTACTCAATCGTCAGTTCCAATGCAATACTTCCATACCCCTGTCCCTGATTAGATTCATCAATCATCATATGCCATATATCGTATTCTGGAATATCATAATCATAAATCACCATGACATAACCAATCATAGTATCATCCTTATAAATTCCAAACGGCTGACATTGATTCCTGTAAACATAAGCCTGTGCAAGGCTTCGAATTGGATGGGAAACAAAACGTTCCTGTCCGTTTGCGAGTTTCAAATTAAATGCTTCAATAAAATTATCTTCTGTAATCTGCCTGAGGCTGATATTATATTTTTCCATGTTATCTATTCGACCCCCTATATTTCTTCACTTTCACACAAATTTTTTAGCCGCACATAAACTATATTTTTCTATTACCCATCGCTCCGGATATGAGCTTCGATATATCGTTCCGGTTCAAATTTGCCTTCATATGTTGTGATACCGTTCTGCGTGGTAATCACCATTTTAGGTGAATCGTTGCCGCAGGCGGTCAGCAATAATAAAGCCGCAACGAGGACAAGGTGTGAAAAAACACCGAGACACTTCAAATTCTTTTCCATTTCATTCCGTTACTCCATTCCTTCGCGCAATTCTGCTTCATAACGGCATCCCAGAGACATCACACCGAGTGCCACGGATTTACCACCATAATTATTCTATCGTTAATTGAATTCATTGTCTATATACAGACAACTAACATGCACAAATCGCTACCAAGATGCATGATAATTCCATCTGCTGCTCCATACGCTGTACAATACAGTCAAAAATATCTCTCTTTCTTTTGTTATGACGGTACAATGCCCCTTTTGTCATATCAAGTTATCCTGCTATCCGGCTGACGTAGACAGTCTCGTAACCATCTCTGGCAAACAGATGCAGTGCCACAATTAATATTTTCTCTAAAATAAATAAACGACCATTTACGTTTTGATAATAGTAAACGGTCATTTATTTGTCTAGACTATTCTTTTTGTTTATATTATCTCTTTTTATAAATCACAAGCTCCGGATTTTCACCATTCTTCTCATATGTACATACGAGAAGAAAATCCATACCTGCAAGAATACCGAAGCACCTGTCTCCTCCGAATTCAGATTCCAATTGATTGCCCAGGTAGGTTTTCTGATCATCAAGGAATTTCACTTTTTGTCCATTAGGCAGAGTATATTCCAGATTCACATATTTTCCCACAAGTGCATTTAGTTTGTCTATCCTTGGAAGTCCGTCTATATGCAGATCATTAATTTCATTTATCAATTGCTTTTTAAACTCTTCAAACTGCCCATTATCACTAAGTTCATCATACCTTTTCCAGTAATCTAACTTTGGAAGCATTTCTTTCAGATAAGTGCGTGTCTGTTCTTCGTTAAAGCTTTCATTTACCATATTCTTTACACATACATCAATCAATTCATCCATATCGTTATATGTGTACGTTCCATCTGCATAGCACCATTTACAATACTTCTCATTTAATGTGCCATCTTTATCACGTCCCAATATGGAATCATCATCAATTGGCATCCCGCAGCACTGACAGATCAGCTTTCTGGGTTCTCCCAAAAGCGTATTGATTGAGACATCAAATTCTTTCGATAAGAGCTTAAGCGTATCCGTATTGGGAACTGTATCTCCATTTTCCCAACGTGATACTGCCTGCCTTGTAACCATGATTTTATCTGCCAGCTCGTCTTGTGACATTCCTCTTTCAGTACGAAGTTTCAAAATAATATTTTTTGTTTCCATAGTCGTCACCTCCGTTATCTTTATCATATCGATAAATCTGCAGGATGAAAAGCAACCTGCTGTTGCCATAAGCTATCTATATGATTTGATTATCACTCTTTGGTCATGACTTTCTTGCACCACCTTACAAGCCTTAAAAAGCGTATAATTCATTCCTTTTTGATCAATTTGTTTTTCCAGATTTTTCCTTACACACAAGACATGTAACAAAAATATTAATAACTGCAAATGATAACATTACACTCACAGTAATCTGAATCGGCCAATGAAATGTAAAGTATGATAATTTATTTTCCATATAAATTTTTACGCCAATCAAGGCTGCCACCCCTACAGTAAACAGCATTCCCATCACGCACAAAAAATAATAACTACTTTCTCCTAAGAGCATTAATTTCATTTGTTTATCCGTCATCCCGATACTTTTCATAATGTCGAATTCTTTTCTCCGAGAGTACATCCCTGTAAATACAACGTTGCAATAATTGGTCAATCCCGCAATGAATAATATGATACTTACAGCACCTAAGAGAATTCGATTTCCTCTCATATATGTTTCTTTTTGCTGCATCAGGTCTGATTTACAGATAACAAAAACTCCTGCTTCGCCGGTTCCTTCATCCATTGATACTTCTGTCATTTCAGAGCGTTTCTTATTTTCCTCGGAGACCAGCTCGCTGATCTGTGTTTTCACATAAGGTTCTTTTTCCGGATTGGCAGTTAATTCCATTGTTAATATCTTTTTCTCAGTTGGTATCTTTTGAAAGCCTTTCTCACTGATAAAATAGTATAAGCTGCATTCTCCATGCCAGGATTGATTTATTTCCGGGAAATCATCGTTTTGCCGATCCAAATAACCACATAGAGTAAATGTTTCAGATTCCTTTTGAGGGAATTCGTCTTCCTGTTGTTTCTCTTTATTCTCAGAATTACTTTGTTCTTTTCTAAGAATCGCATCTTCTCTTGAAAGCAAAGTTTTAAAGTATACCGGTTCGCCAATTGCTTCATCTGCAAGTTTTTGCTGTTCCGGGGTCAGCATATGATCATGTATGAGCAACACGCCATTTCCTTCTTCCAAAGATTTCAAATCAATATTGAGTTGATTATCCTGAACGTATTTCTCAAGCGACAAGATTTGATTGTCATTTAAAATCTGCACAGTATCCCAACTGAATCCTTCCACCATATTGTCATCTGTAAGATTCGAAAGCCCTTCGTCATAAGGACGGATGCCCTTTCTGGACATAACTGTAGTTACATAAGCTCCTTTGATCAAATTAGATTTTTCCCAATCGATACCATCTATCTTGTGTAATTTTTTCTCCAACTCTTGAGAGATTGGTGAAAATTCATCATAATCGTTATCATACAACAGTTCCACACCATCTCCCTGTGTCAGCAAAGGATCCACATCGATTTCTCTTGTTTTATATTCTTCCCCACACCCCTGACTTTTCCCGAATTCGCTAAACTCTCCTGCCAGCAAAAAATCAGGACGTTTCTCAAGAAGATGCTTATAAT